>JBOGIF010000097.1:0-39376 GCA_050742415.1 Acidimicrobiales bacterium
TCACCGGAGAATCGATGTTCCACCGCGAGCCGGACGCCTCCAAGGTGGCCCTGGCCGACCTGGCGGCGCGCTGGGCGGAGGCGGGAGGCGAGCTGATCGACGTGCAGATGACCACCCCGCACCTAGCCAGCCTCGGCGCCGCCGACCGGCCGCGAGCGCAGTTCCTGCCCGACCTGGCGCGGCTCCGCGACCGCACGGTCTGCATCCGCCTCGACCGGCTTCCGGTCAGCCGCCTGGTACCGACGTCGGAGTGACGACCCACACGTCCTCCTCGCCGAGCGCGTCCTGCAACGACCGGAAGGCGCGGCCCACCATGGCGTCCTCGCCGTCCCACACCACGAGGGCCTCGGACGCGTGGCGCGCCAACCAGGCGTCGCGACGGCGGAGCGCGGCACCGGCCTGGACCCGGTCGACCGGACGGCGGGATTGGAGCACGACCTGGCCGGCGGCACCGGCTAGCAGCTCCTTGAATCGCTGCCGGGACTCGGCCGGCCACGGCGAGTCCGGATCGGGATAGGGGAGCACGGCGAAGTAGGGGACGCCGACCGTGGCGGCGGCCTCGGCCCCGAGCTGCTCGGCGCCCAGGCCGAGCCCGGTGAGCACCACCAGGTCGGCGCGGAGCTGGTGTTTGGCCGCCAGTATCTCGGCCAGCCGGCCGCGCACCTGAGTGGCGACTGGGTTCGCCTTGTAGCCGCCCAAGTCCGGGGGCCGATGGCCCACGACCGCCACCAGGTGCCCGGCGGGCGCGCCTGCGGCGGGAGACGCCGTGGACGTGGCCGCGGCGCGAGGTCGCCCGGGCTCGTCGGGTGGCCCGAGGACGGCGGGCGTGCCCACGCCGCTCCGGCCCCGCTGGGTGCGGGCCGCCTCCACCGCCAGCCGGTCGACCAGGTCGTTGTTCACGTCGCCGCTGTGGCCCTTGACCCACCGGAACCGGACCCGGCCGGGATCAGCCCGCACCTCGGCGATGAGCGGCTCCCACAGATCCCGGTTGGCGACGGGCTGCTTGGCCTTGTTCAGCCACCCGCGGGCCAGCCACCCCTCCCACCACCGGTCGCGGAAGCAGTTGACGACGTAGGTCGAGTCGCTCACCACCTCCACCGCCCCTTCCAGAGACCTCACCGCCTTGAGGGCGGCCGTTATCTCCATGCGCTGGTTTGTGGTGGCGGCCGCCGCCCCGCTGGCGAACCGCCCGCCCGGCCCCGGCACCGCCCACGCCCACCCCCCCGGACCGGGGTTCCCCACACACGCCCCGTCCGTGTACACGATCGTCCCCCCACCGCTCCCCCCACCGCTCCGTCCCATTCCGCGCAATTACACCTGAGCGGGGGTTCTGGCGCGGAGAGCTCGGACGGAAGCCACCAGATCGGCGGGCGTCGTCGCCGACGTCACCCGGACGAGGGTCCATCCCGCGGCGGCCAGGGCGTTGCTGCGGCGAGCGTCGTGGTCGAACGCCGACCGGCCCCCGTGCCACGCCCAACCGTCGTACTCGACGCCCACTTGAAGGTCGGGATAGGCCAGGTCGATCACGTACACAGTGCCGCCGGCTGGGACCTGGTGCTGGAGCACCGGAGCAGGCAGCCCGGCGTCGACGAGCCAGCGCCAGACTCTCAGCTCGGGTTCGCTGTCGCCCGGCTGGAAGCCAAGCCCGCGGGATTCCAGCACCGTTCGAATGATCGGGAGCGAGCGGCGGCCGGGAGCGGCCAGCAGTTCGTAGGCGTCGCGTAGGTCGTCGAGGACCAGGAGCCGCCGGCGCAGGCAGTCGTCGACGAGGCGGCCCACGAGCCCGACTTCGAGACCCGTCCTCGACAGATCGATCAGGGTGCGGGCGGGGGTGGTGACCGGCACGTCATTGCGAACGGTGCAGTGCGCCGTGGGCAGCAGCGTGCTCTG
Source organism: Acidimicrobiales bacterium (assembly GCA_050742415.1). Classification (GTDB taxonomy): domain Bacteria; phylum Actinomycetota; class Acidimicrobiia; order Acidimicrobiales; family AC-14; genus JBOGIF01. Next base: position 1,891 of record JBOGIF010000097.1, read on the forward strand.
GTGCCCACGCACTCCCGGGAGCCGCAGCCACATGGGCGCCGGGACTGTGATCTCCAACCGGTCGGCCACCACCCCCGGTAGTGCCCACAGCTCGGCGGCTGAATGGCACGAGGCGACCGCCGCCGGACCAGCGGCCAGGCAAGCTGCGAGAAGTGGCTGCCAGGGTGTGGCCGGAGCGCCGGCGAAGCGGTAGACGCCCCGGCGGAGCACCTCGAGCCGGCCTGTGGCGAGGCGCGACTCCAGCTCCTTGCGCGACAGGTGGTCGCGGGCCTGGGCCCGGGTCACAAGCCCGAGCTGGGTTGCACCGATGGCCGCCAGCTCGAGGTCTCCCATGGGCCCATTCAAGCCGTCGGCTGTGACAATGCCCGAGCTCTCCGCGCCAGACCCCCCATCCAGGTGTAATTGCGCGGACCACAGAGCGTCGGGAAGGGGACGAACGGAGGCGGGTAGGCGTGAAAGCATGGGGCGTGATCTTCGACGGGTTCAGCCAGCAGGTCCCCGACATCGACCCGGGGGAGACGGCCGAGTGGGTCGACTCGCTCGACGCCATCGTCGACGAGCGGGGCAAGGCCCGGGCCCGCTTCCTGGTGATGAAGCTGTTGGAGCGGGCGCGCGAGCTTCAGGTGGGCTTCCCGGCCACGGTGTCGACCGACTACATCAACTCGATCCCGCCCGAGCGCGAGCCGTGGTTCCCTGGTGACGAGTACATGGAGCGGCGCATCCGGGCGTTCATCCGCTGGAACGCGGCGGTCATGGTCACCCGGGCCAACGTGCGGGCTGCCGGCATCGGCGGGCACCTCGCCACCTACGCCTCGTCGGCGGCGCTCTACGAGGTCGGCTTCAACCACTTCTTCCGGGGCAAGGACGACGGAGGCCCCGGCGACCAGGTCTTCTTCCAGGGCCACGCCGCCCCCGGCATCTACGCCCGGGCCTTCCTCGAGCATCGCCTCGACGAGGCCAACCTCGATCGGTTCCGCCAGGAGATCGGCGGCGGGGGACTGTCGAGCTACCCGCACCCGCGTCTCATGCCGGACTTCTGGGAGTTCCCCACGGTGTCGATGGGCCTCGGCCCCATCAACGCCATCTACCAGGCCCGGTTCAACCGGTACCTGACCCATCGGCGCATCGCCGACGCCAGCAAGTCCAACGTGTGGTGCTTCGTGGGCGACGGCGAGTGCGACGAGCCCGAGACCCTCGGCGCCCTCTCACTGGCCGCCCGCGAGGAGCTCGACAACCTCATCTTCGTCGTCAACTGCAACCTCCAGCGCCTCGACGGCCCGGTGCGCGGCAACGGCAAGATCATCCAGGAGCTCGAGGCCGTCTTCCGGGGCGCGGGCTGGAACGTGATCAAGGTGATCTGGGGCTCCAAGTGGGACGAGCTGCTGGCCCGCGACAAGGACGGCGTCCTGCTCCGGAAGATGAACTCCACCGTCGACGGCCAGTTCCAGAAGTACACGGTGGAGAGCGGGGCTTACATCCGCGAGCACTTCTTCGGCCCCGACCCGCGTCTGCGCCGGCTGGTGGAACACCTCTCCGACGACGAGCTGCGCAACCTCCCCCGCGGCGGCCACGATTACCACAAGCTCTACGCCGCCTACCGGGCCGCCACCGAGCACACGGGGGCGCCCACCGCCATCCTGGCCAAGACCGTCAAGGGCTGGACCCTCGGCCCCGACTTCGAGGCCCGCAACGCCACCCACCAGATCAAGAAGATGTCGAAGGCTGTCCTGCGCACGTTCCGCGACCGCCTCCACCTGAGCGACGAGATCCCCGACTCCGTCCTCGACGCCGACGAGCCTCCCTACTACCGGCCGCCTGTGGACTCGCCCGCCTTCGAGTACATGACCCAACGGCGTCGGTTACTGGCCGGCTCGCTGCCCAAGCGGGTGGTGGCGGCCCAGCCCATCCCCGCTCCCGCGCCCAAGGTCTACGACGGGTTGCGCAAGGGCAGCGGCGGGCGCGAGGTTTCGACCACCATGGCGTTCACCAACCTCCTCCGCGAGCTGTTGCGCGACAAGGGGATAGGCGCCCGGGTCGTGCCGATCATCCCCGACGAGGCCCGCACCTTCGGCATGGACAGCCTCTTCAGCGAGGTCAAGATCTACGCGCCTTCCGGCCAGCTCTACGAGCCGGTCGACGCCCACCTGCTGCTGTCCTACCAGGAGTCCCAGCAGGGCCAGATCCTGGAGGAGGGGATCACCGAGGCCGGCTCCATGGCGAGCTTCACGGCCGCCGGCACCGCCTACGCCACCCACGGCACGCCGATGGTGCCGTTCTTCGTCTTCTACTCAATGTTCGGGTTCCAGCGGGTCGGCGATCTGATCTGGGCCTTCGGCGACGTGCGGGGTCGCGGCTTTCTGTGCGGCGCCACCGCCGGGCGAACCACCCTCTCCGGCGAGGGCCTCCAGCACTGCGACGGCCACAGCCTGGTGCTGGCGTCGACGGTGCCCAACCTGGCCGCCTACGACCCGGCGTTCGCCTACGAGCTGGCGGTTGTGATCGACGACGGATTGCGACGGATGTACGGCGAGAACCCCGACGATGTCTTCTACTACCTGACCCTCTACAACGAGAACTACGTCATGCCGGCGATGCCCGACGGCTGCGAGGAGGGGATCCGCAAGGGCCTCTACCGGTTCGCCACTGCGCCCGAAGGGCCCCGGCGCCGGGCCACCATCCTTTTCAGCGGCACGGCCCAGGCCGCGGCCCGGGAGGCCCAGGACCTGCTGGCCGTCAACCACGACGTGGCCGCCGAGCTGTGGAGCGCCACGTCGTACAAGGCCCTCCGCGAGGACGCCCTTTCGGTCGAGCGCTGGAACCGCCTGCACCCGACGGATACGCCCCGGACGCCGTACGTGACCGAGGGGCTGTCCGAAGCGGACGGGCCGTTCGTGGCCGTGACCGACTTCATGAAGATGGTCCCCGACCAGGTGTCCCGATGGATCCCCGGTCCGTACCTGGCGCTCGGCACCGACGGCTACGGGCGCTCCGACACCCGGGCCAACCTGCGCCGCCACTTCGAGACCGACGCCGCCCACGTGGTGGTGGCCGTGCTGGCGGCGCTGGCCCAGGCCCACGACGCCAAGCCCGAGGAGGTGGCCGACGCCATCGCCCGCTACGGGATCGACCCCGAGGCGGTCGACCCGCTCCTGGCCTGAGCAGGGGCCGGCTCGGCCCTCCGGCCGGGCCCACACTCGTGCAGCTTCCACCCCGATGGCGACGACTGAGTCCCGGGCAATCGCCACACCCGGGTCAACACGGCGACGGTGGCCCGCTCATTGGGCAGCCGTCGCGGCGGTCACCGATCAGCGGGGGAACGCACCTGCGGCCGCCAGCACCGCTTGTCCGCCCTCGGCCGGCCCTGCGGCATGTCCAAAGACGGCAGTACCAGCCACGAGGACATTGGCTCCGGCGTCAACGCAGGAACGGGCATTGCTGGCATCGACCCCCCCGTCAACCTCGACTTCGGTTAGCAGGCCCTGGCGTTCCACCTCCGCCCGCACCTGTTCCACCTTCAACAGTGTGCGTTTGATAAGACGTTGGCCGCCGTAGCCGGGGTTGATCGTCATCACGAGGGCGAGGTCGCACATTTCTAGGACGTCGTCCAAACACGAAGCCGGCGTGCTCGGGTTGATGGCGGCTCCGGCTCGACAGTCGAGCTCGCGTATGGCGGTCAGGGTGCGATGGAGGTGCGGTGAGACCTCGTAATGAACGGTGATCCCGTCGGCACCCGCCGCCGCAAAGGTCTGAAGGTGCCGCTCTGGTTCGACGATCATCAGGTGAAGCTCCAGGGGCAGCTCGGTCTCCCGCCGCAGCGATCGCACGGTATCGGTGCCAAAGGTGAAGTTCGGAACGAAGACACCATCCATGACGTCAACGTGAAGACGCTCGGCCCCGCTGCCTTCCAGGGCGTGGACCGCGTCGGCGAGGTGGCCGAAGTCGGCGGCGAGCATGCTGGGAGCAAGATGGATGGCTCCGGGACAGAGCGTCCAGGTGGATCGAGGCACCGGGTGCATCATGCCAGGCCCACCACCCCCGCGAACGAGCACGCACCCTGCCGGAGGTTGCCGGCCGGCAGTCTCGTTACAGGCAGCGCAAGGGGGCGTCGCTTTCCTTCCTGTCGCTATCCTTCCCACATGAACCCACGCCAAGGGCAGACACCTGACCGCAATCTGGCCATGGAGCTGGTCCGGGCGACCGAGGCGGGGGCCTTAGCCGCAGCGCGGTGGATGGGGCGAGGTGACAAGGAAGGTGCGGACGGCGCCGCCGTGGAGGCCATGCGGGTCCTGCTCAACACCGTGGCCATGAGAGGCGTAGTGGTCATCGGCGAGGGCGAGAAGGACGAGGCGCCCATGCTGTACAACGGCGAGCAGCTAGGCCTCGGCACCCCTCCCGAGGTCGATATCGCCGTTGACCCAGTCGAGGGCACCACGCTCACTGCGCTCGGCCGGGCCAACGCAATCTCGGTGATCGCCGCCAGCGACCGGGGGACGATGTTCGACCCCGGCCCCTGCTTCTACATGATGAAGATCGCCGTCGGAGCGGAGGCGGCTGGGTCGATCGACATCAACCGCCCACCCACCGAGAACCTGAAGGCCGTCGCCAAGGCCAAGGGTGCCTCCGTGCGCGACGTGACCGCCGTCGTCCTCGACCGCCCGCGACACGACGACCTGATCGCCGAGATCCGCGCCGCTGGCGCTCGCATCCGGCTCATCCAGGACGGCGACGTGGCCGGCGGTATCTCCACCGCGTGGCCCGAGGCCGGCGCCGACATTCTGTTCGGGATCGGTGGCACTCCCGAGGGCGTGATCACCGCTGCAGCCCTCAAGTGCATGGGGGGTGAGATCCAGGGCCGGCTCTCACCTCGCACCGACCGAGAGCGCGCCGACATCGTCAACGCCGGGATCGACCCCGACCGGGTGCTGCTGACCGACGACCTGGTGGCCGGAAACAACTGCTTCTTTGCCTGCACCGGAATTACCGATGGTGAGCTGGTGCGGGGCGTGCACTACGACCGCCGCGGCGCTACGACCGCCTCGCTGGTGATGCGGTCGAAATCGGGCACCGTGCGCAGCGTCTCGGCTCGCTACCCGCTCGACCACACGCGAGTGTTCTGAGCTGAGCTGGGTGTCTGCCGGCGCGCGATGAGACGGACATCGACGATGTAATCGCCGAGCACCCGGAGGATGGCGTGGGAAGGTTCTGGTCGAGCGTGAGCTGCGAACCTGGACCTGGCTAGGAGACTGCTGAGCAATCGGCCGTAGCCCTGCGCCGATTCGCGATTTCGCTCGGCGCGCGATCCAATGGGGCATTCAAGGTTCCTCCCGCCTGGACCGGACGCTGCTGGACTCCGCTGCCCTGTGCCGCCACCTCCTCGGGGAGGGCTCGGTGCACGCCTTTCTGGCCGAGCACCGCAGCGCCGTCTTCCCTGACGAGATGTTCGAGGACCTGTTCCCGACCGGTCGGGGCCGGCCCTCGGTGCCGGCGGACGTGATCGCCACCGTCATGGTCCTCCAGGCCCTCGAGGGACTCTCCGACCGCCAGGCCGTTCGTCGTTTGGAGACCGACATCGCCTGGAAGGCAGCCGCCGGCCTGGCGCTGACCGACGAGGCGTTCCACTCCACGGTGCTGGTGCTGTGGCGCAACAAGCTGCGGGCATCCGATCGCCCGCAACGCATCTTCGACGCCATCCGGGCCGTGATCACCGCCTCGGGCGTGATCGCCACCAAGACCCGCCGGGCGCTGGACTCCACCGTCCTCGACGACGCCGTGGCCCGCCAGGACGCCATCGCCATGCTCGTCACCCAGATCTGCCGGGTGCGCCGCCTCATCCCCGAGCTGGCGAAGGTGTGGGTCCGCGAGCACAACCTCGAAGGTGGTCGCCCTCCGTGCGACTGGGAGGACCCCGCCGACATGGAGCGCCTGGTGTCCGAACTGGTCGACGACGCCAACGAGTTGGTGTGGGCGGCCGAGGATCTCGACCTCAGCGACGAGCAGGCCGCCGCGGTGGCCCTGCTGGCGCTGGTGGCCGGCCAGGACGTGGAGCCCGCCGACGGGCCCGGGCGCTGGCGCATCGCCCAGCGCACCGTGCCCGACCGGGTCATCTCGACGGTCGATCCGCAGGCTCGTCACGCCCACAAGACGGCCCACTCCTACCGGGACGGCTTCAAGGCCCACGTCGCCACCGAGCCCGACACTGGCCTCGTCACCGACTGCGACCTCACGTCCGGGACCACGTCCGACGCCGAGGCGGCACCGGGGCTGATCGACAACGAGCCGGCCGGCACCGAGGTGCTCGGCGACTCCGCCTACGGCACCGGGGAGTTCCGTGACCACCTGGAGGGCGCCGACAAGACCGCCGTCATCAAGCCCCCGCCGCTGCGCCCGGCGGTGGAGGGCGGGTTCGACCTCGACGACTTCGACATCGACGAGGAAGCAGGGACGATCACCTGCCCGGCCGGGGTCGTCGTCACCTTGACCACCAAACGCCGGGCCAGCTTCGGGCCAACTGCAGGACCTGCCCGCTGCGGCGGCGCTGCACGACGGCCAAGGCCGGGAGGGTCATCGTCCTGCACCCCCACCACCGCCATCTCGTGGCCGCCCGGGCTCGGGCGAGGACCGAGGACTTCGACACCGTCTACCGGCGGTGGCGGCCGATGGTGGAGCGGACGCTCGCCTGGCTCACCCGGGGAACCAACCGCAAGCTGCGCTACCGGGGCGTCGAACGCAACCAGCTGTGGTGGTCCCATCGTTGCGCCGCGGTCAACCTCCAGCGCCTGATCACCCTCGGCCTCGTTGCCGCCGACGGCGGTGCCTGGGCGATGGCCTGAGAGGGCGTTCCCGGCCGCTCTGGAGGCGATTCCTGGGCCATCACGGCGGCGCCAGGCCGACGACGCCATCCATCGCGCCGACCAGATGCCGTCCGCGACCTTGATCCCGTTGGCAACGCCGTGGCAGGCGACCGCCCGCCCTGTTGCTCAGGGCCCGTCGATACCGGCCTTGCTCAGCAGTCTCCTAGGCCGAGGGCAGGGCGAGCTGGATCTCGAAGTCGACCGGATCCTTGACCTTGAGAGCCCCCATCTTGGAGTAGGGCTTGAAGCCGAACTCGGTCTGCACGATCACCGTCTTGGCCGTGAAGCGTGTCTCGCCCGCGGCTTCCTGCACGGTTACGTCGAGGGAGACAGGGCGGGTCTGGCCGCTGATGGTGAGGTTCCCGTTCAGCTTCAAATTGGGGGCGTTGCCGGTGACACCAGTGGATTTGAAGGTGACCTCGGGGTACTTCGAGGTGTTGAGGGTCTTGTCGGAGTTGGAGGCGATCTCGCCCTTGTCCTTGTCGCTGAGGGCCTTCAGGCCGCCGGTGGCCTGGAGGACCTCGAGCGACCGGGGGTCGACGGTGACCTCGACGGTGGTGGCTGACGGGTTGCCGGGATCGAGGTCGACGGTGCCTCGCCATTTGGTGGCCTTGAGAACAAGGTCGTGGCCCATCTTGGCGCCCATCCCTCCGACGTAGGTGCTGATTGTGAGCTGTCCGTTGTCGGGACCGATGGTGTGGCTGCCGCTCTTGATGGTCATGGCCGGATCCTAACGACCAAGGGCTCCGCGGATCGAGTCCGCGGATCGAGTTGGCGTGGTCGCATTCGGAAGAGTCATCCGCTCGCTGGTCCCGCCCGGTCGTAACGTTCCAAGCGTGGCCGACACCGACACCGAGATGGCTCCGGTGGCCGCGATCGACGTCGGTACCAACAGCTTCCACCTCGTTGTGGCCCGTCCGACCGGCAACAACCGCTTCGAGATTCTCGACCGCGAGAAAGAGGTTGTTCGACTCGGCTCTGGTGCCGGGGACATGAAGCGGCTCGATCCGCGCGCCGTCGAACGTGGCGTGGTCGCGATGACCAGGTTCGGGCGCATCGCTGAGTCCTTCGGGGCGGACGTCCATGCCGTTGCCACCAGCGCGGTGCGGGAGGCCGAGAACCGCGAGGAGTTCCTTGACGCCGTCCTCGACGGAGCCGGCGTGAGGATCGAGGTGATCTCGGGGGCTGAGGAGGCCCGACTCATCCATCTGGGGGTGCTGCAGGCAGTGCCGGTATTCGACCAGCAGCTTCTCCTGCTCGATATAGGTGGCGGGAGCACCGAGTTCGTCGTCGGCAGGAGGGGCGTGGTGCTCGCCGCTCGAAGCCTCAAGCTGGGAGCCATCAGGATCACCGACCGGTTCTTCTCCGCCGAGCCGGTAAAGAAGCGGGTGGTCGAGGAGGCCCGCATGTTCATCCGCAGCTATCTGCCACCTGTGGTTCGCATGGTGGCCGACAGCGGAGGCTTCGAGGTGGTGGTCGGCAGCTCCGGCACGATCGTCAACGTGGCTCAGATGGTCCAGGCGCGCGCTGGTGCGGAACCGCTGCGCCAGATCAGCAACGCCACCTTCACGGCCGACGATCTCGACGACGTTGTCGGCGACCTGGCATCTCGCCCCCGCCCCAGCGACCGCCTCGCGGTTGACGGCCTTGACCCCCGACGCGCCGACATCATTCTTGGCGGCGTGCTCGTGCTGGAGCAGGCGTTCCGGGCTCTCGGCATCGAGCGGATGGTGGTATCCGATTTCGCCTTGCGGGAGGGGGTACTTCTCGACGTCCTTCGCCGGCGCGGGTCGGGAAGGCTGGGCCACTTACGCGATCTGCGCTATGAGAGCGTGTTGCACCTCGCTGCTCTTGTGCCCGGCGAGCAGGACCACGTAGAGCGGGTCACGAAGCTGGCGTCGGATCTGTTCGAGGCCACTCGTGCGCTACACGGGCTCTCGGAGGAATGCGAGGAATGGCTGGAGGCGGCCAGCTTGCTCTGCAACGTAGGGCTGGTCATAGGCCACGACAGCCACCACCTGCACAGCTACTACGTCATCCGCCACAGCGAGCTGCTGACCGGGTTCACCGACCGCGAGGTCGAATTGATCGCCCTCGTGGCTCGTTACCATCGCAAGTCGACCCCGAAGGCCCGCCACCCCGACTACGCCCGCCTGAGCCCTGCAGACCAGCGGGTCGTGCGCGTCCTGGCTGGATTCCTACGGCTGGCGGTCGGCCTCGACCGGACCCGCGCCGGCGTGGTTGTAGGGGTCCGCGCCGAGGGTGGAGACGCGGGTGCGCCCCTCCGCCTTCTCGTGGAGAAGGTCCCAAGCGCCGATGCCGAGCTCGAGCTCTACTCCGCCCGGAACCGCCGGGAGCCCCTTGCCGAAGCCCTCGGCGTGGAGGTCGAGATTGAGCTCGACGGCTCCCGATGACGGCGTTTGGCCACTCGGGCTGTCCTTGCCGAAACGGGGGTCGGGGCCCAGGCTGTCTCACGCCTCCCAGGTGGTGCTCGAGGAGAGCAGTTGGCCCAGATCGCCCGGCCCCAGCCGTTGGCGCGCCTCCAGCACCTGACGAATCACCAGTGAGCCGTAGTCGGGGCGCTCGATGGCTCGAAACACGCCGATGGGAGTGGGTTGGGATGGCCCGGTCGCCAGACGGGAGAGCAGGAAGGCAAGGCCCGGATCCTCCCGACTCTCGTCGTGGACGAGAATCGCCTCGGTCCCCACCTCGCCCACCTCCACGATCCGAGCTCGGCCCTGGCGGTCGACGGTCACACCCAGCTCGAGGTCGGCACCGAAGCGGACGGGTTGGCCGTGAACGAGAGGGATCAGCATCTGCGCTCGCGCCTCTCGCGCCGTCAGGCGATCGAAGGCGCCATCGTTGAACACGTTGCAGTTCTGGTAGATCTCCACGAAGCCCGAGCCGTGGTGGTCATGGGCGCGCCGGAACGTCTCCATCATGTGCGAGCGGTCCATGTCGTGGGTGCGGGCCACGAAGGTCGCCTCGGCACCGAGCGCCAGGCTGACCGGGTTGAACGGATGGTCCACTGAGCCGAACGGCGTTGACTTCGTGACCTTGCCCTCCTCGCTGGTCGGCGAGTACTGGCCCTTCGTGAGCCCGTAGATCTGGTTGTTGAAGAGCAGGATGGTCAGATTGACGTTGCGGCGCAGGGCATGGATCAGGTGGTTCCCCCCGATCGAGAGGGCATCGCCGTCGCCGGTCACGACCCAGACGTCGAGGTCCGGACGGCTGACGGCCAGGCCGGTGGCCATGGCCAGCGCGCGGCCGTGGATCGAGTGCAGGCCGTAGGTGTTCATGTAGTAAGGGAAGCGGCTGGAACAGCCGATGCCAGAGATGAACACGGTCCTCTCGCGGCGCAGCCCCAGCTCCGGCATGAGCGTCTGCACGGCGGCGAGAACCGAATAGTCGCCACATCCCGGGCACCAGCGCACCTCCTGGTCGCTCGCCCAGTCCTTCTTGGTGGTGAGCGGCACGGCGACGTCGGTCACGGCTCCTCCATGAGGGCGAGCACGGCGGCCTCGATCTCCGAGAAGAGGAAGCGCTGGCCCTGAACCTTGCTGATCACTCGGGCATCTACGAGGAACTCCGAACGCACCAGCGCGGTGAGCTGGCCAAGGTTCATCTCCGGCACCAGCACCCTGCGATAGCGGCGCAGGACCTCCCCGAGGTTGGAAGGAAACGGGTTGAGATGAACGAGGTGCGCGTGAGCAACTCGGTGGCCGCCGCGCCGGAGCCGCTCGACGGCCGCGGTCACCGAGCCGTAGGTCGAGCCCCAGCCAAGGACCAACGCCTCAGCATCCCCGCTCGGGTCGTCCGCCTCGACCAGTGGGATGTCGTCCGCGATCCCGGCGATCTTGGCCGCGCGCGTGCGCACCATCAGCTCGTGGTTTGCGGCGTCATAAGAGACCGCCCCCGTCGCGTCCGCCTTCTCGAGCCCGCCGATACGGTGCTCGAGACCTGGGGTTCCCGGCACTGCCCAGGGTCGGGCCAGCGTCACCGGATCACGCAGGTAGGGCAGGAACTCAGGCGAGCCGTCGGCCGTCGTGTGGTTGGGCTCACTGGCGTAGGGCACGCCGATGTCGGGAAGGTCGTCCACCTCGGGCACGCGCCACGGCTCGGCGCTGTTGGCCAAGTAGCCGTCGGAGAGAAGTATCACCGGCGTGCGGTACTTGAGCGCGATGCGAACTGCCTCGATGGCGGCGAAGAAGCAGTGGCCCGGGGTCTTGGGGGCGATGATCGGCAGTGGCGCCTCCCCGTGCCGGCCGAACATGGCCATGAGGAGGTCGGACTGCTCGGTCTTGGTCGGCAGGCCGGTGGAGGGTCCACCCCGCTGGACGTCGATGATGATCAAGGGCAGCTCGAGGCTGACAGCGAGGCCGATGGTTTCCGCCTTGAGGTCCATTCCCGGCCCGCTGGTGGTCGTGACGCCCAGAGCTCCTCCGAAGGAAGCGCCCAGAGCGGCGCCGACGGCGGCGATCTCGTCCTCGGCCTGCATGGTGCACACGCCGAAGTTCTGCCGCCGGGACAGCTCGTGGAGAATGTCCGAGGCGGGGGTGATCGGGTAGGAGGCCAGGAACACCGGGAGCCTGGCCAGTTGGCCTGCGGCCACCAGTCCCCAGGCGAGAGCGGTGTTGCCGCTCACGGTCGTGTAGGTGCCTGTCTCGAACGTGGTCGGTCTTATGGCGAATGGCCCGCCCACGAGCTCGGCCGTCTCGCCGAAGTTGTATCCCGCCTTGAAGGCCAGCTTGTTGGCTTCAGCCACGGCCGGGGTGCGCGCGAAGCGCTCCTCGATCCAGGCCAGTGTCGACTCGCTGGGTCGCGTGTACATCCAGGACAGCAGCCCGAGCGCGAAGAAGTTCTTGGCCCGTTCGGCCTCGCGGGACTTGGCTCCGCTCGGGCGCGCCGCCTCGAGCGTCAGTGAGGTCATCGGGACCTCGTAGACCGTGAAGCCCGAGAGGGACCCGTCGGCGAGGGGGCTCGCTTCATAGCCGGCCTTGGCCAGGTTGCGATCCACGAAGGCGTCGACGTTGAGTATCAGCGTGCTGCCCGGAGCCATGTCTGCGAGGTTGGCCCGAAGGGCGGCGGGGTTCATTGCCACCAGCACGCTCGGGCCGTCGCCCGGCGTGAGGATGTCGTGGTTGGAGATGTGGATCTGGAAAGCGGAGACTCCGGCGAGCGTCCCGGCCGGCGCCCGGATCTCCGCCGGATAGTCGGGCACGGTGGACAGGTCGTTGCCAAAGAGGGCGCTCGACACCGAGAACCGGTCGCCGGTGAGCTGCATTCCGTCGCCCGAGTCACCCGCGAAGCGGATGACAACCTTCTCCAGCTCGCGGAGCGCATGCCCTGCGGTGTCTGTCATAGGGAGTTAGCCGCCGCCTTCGGGGTCGTCGCTCTCCTCGAACACTCGGCTCTTCAGGATGTCCTCGGCCTCGAGGCGCATGAGGTCGGCCCTGCCGAGGGGACGGCGTTCGGAGACGATCCGGGTGGCATGGCGAAGCCGGGCCCGTTCCAGGGCGTTGCGGACGCTGCGGCCGTTGGCGAACCGGGGTTGGCGCATCCGGCGTTCGAGGTAGTCGCGGAAGGCGGCCTCGGCCTCGGGCGACATCTCGTAGCGCTGGTCGGTGAGGATCAGCTGGCCGATCTGCACCAGCTCGTCGAGGGTGTAGTCGGGGAAGTGGATGTGGTGGGCGATGCGGCTGCCCATGCCCGGGTTGGACTGGAAGAACTGGTCCATCCGGTCCTTGTAGCCGGCCAGGATCACGACCAGGTCCTCCCGCTGGTTCTCCATCACCTGGAGCAGGATCTCGATGGTCTCCTGGCCGTAGTCGCGCTCGTTCTCCTGGCGGTACAGGTAGTAGGCCTCGTCAATGAACAGGACGCCGCCCATCGACCGCTTCAGGACCTCCTTGGTCTTGGGCGCGGTGTGGCCGATGTACTGGCCCACCAGGTCGTCGCGGGTCACGCTCACCAAGTGGCCCCGGGCCAGGTAGCCCATGCGGTTGAGCAGCTCGGCCATGCGCAGGGCGACGGTGGTCTTGCCCGTTCCCGGGCTCCCGGTGAACGACATGTGCAGCGTGGGACGGGTGGAGCCGATCCCGAACCGCTGGCGCAGCCGGTCGACCACCAACAGGTCGGCGATCTCGCGGATGCGGGTCTTGACCGGGGCGAGGCCCATCAGCTCGCGGTCGAGGCGGTCGAGCACCTCGTCGCTGTTGGTGTCGCGGCGCTCGGCCTCGGTGTCGACGAGGGCGTCGTCGGCCAGCTTCACTTCCTGGGCCTCCTCCTCCTCCTCCTCGGGGGCGGAGGTCTTGGCCCCCCGCTGGGGCATGGAAAATCCGTGATCTGTCATCGTTCCGCCGATGCTACCGACAGCAGACGGCGGGCCAGTTTGCCGCCCGGAGGTGTCAAACAGCCGAATGGCCGGGCGATGTTGCGCCGCTCTAGATTCAATCGCGGTTAGGTCCTTCCCCTCTGTGCCTGATGGGTCGTGGCTGTGGTCCCATCGCTTGTTGAGCCCGGAGAGTGCGAACGTGAGCTCTGCCTCGTCCCGCAGCACGACCGCTCTCTACACACGGGTGTTGGCCGCGAGGGCGGGCGGCGGGTCCGGGAGCGACGCCTAGAGTTCGGGACGTGCCGTCCGCGCTGCCCCTCACCGGCGACCCGTTGGCCGACGAGCTCCTCTCCGAGGACCCGCTGGCGCTGCTCATCGGGATGCTGCTCGACCAGCAGGTGCCGATGGAACGGGCGTTTCACAGCCCGTACGACCTGAAGGAGCGGATGGGCGGCCGCCTCGACGCCGCCGAGATCGCCGACGCCGATCCCGACGAGCTGGGCGCCATCTTCGCCCGCACGCCAGCGCTGCACCGCTTCCCCGGGTCGATGGCCGCCCGCACCCAAGCCATGTGCCGCATCCTGGTCGACCAGTACGGCGGCCGGGCGGCAGCCGTCTGGGAGACGGCGGCCGACGGCGCCGAGCTGCTGGCCAACGTGAAGGCGCTTCCCGGCTTCGGCGAGCAGAAGGCGCGCATCTTCATCGCCCTCCTGGCCAAGCGCCTGGGCGTGAAGCCCAAGGGATGGGAAGAGGTGGCCGGCCCGTACGCACCGGTGGGCTACCTATCGGTAGCCGACATCGACGGTCCCGAGGCGCTGGCCCGGGTGCGCGAACACAAGAAGGCGATGAAGGCGGCGGCCAAGGCCGCGCAGGGCCCGGCCAAGGCAGGCCCCGAGTAACGCATTGGCGCTGTCGGTCGTGGCCAACGGCAGCCGCGTCGAGCTGGAGGACGGCGCCACGGTCGCCGACCTGTTGGAGCAGCTGGCCTTGGGCGGCCGCTGGGTGGTGGTGGAGCGCAACGGAGAGCCGGTGCCTAGGGCCGATCTCGTGACGACGGTCCTGGCCGACGGTGACCGGCTCGAGCTGGTCCGGGCGGTAGCCGGCGGGTGACGACCATCGGCGACCGGCGGCTATACCTGTGCACGCCCGACCGCCCCGACCTGGCCACCTTCCTGGTGGCGTGCATCGCCGGGGGAGTCGACCTCGTGCAGCTGCGCGACAAGGACCTGCCGGCCCGGGCACTTCTGAACCGGGCTCGACTGGCCGCACGCGTCTGCCGGGATCACGACGTGCCCTTCATCCTCAACGACCGTCCGGATCTGGCCCTGGAGGCGGGAGCCGACGGTGCGCACGTGGGCCAGGACGACGTCGCGCCGGGCCTGGTCCGGCGCATCCTCGGTGCGACCGCGATCGTGGGCCTGTCCACCCACGCGCCCAGCGAGCTCGACGCCGCCGCCGACGAGCCCGTCGACTACCTGTCGGCCGGTCCCGTCGAGGCCACGCCGACCAAGCCAGGCCGGCCCGGAACCGGCCTGCCATATCTGGCGTCCGCCGCCGCTCTCGCCACGGTCCCCTGGTTCGTCACCGGAGGGGTGAGCCCTACGACGGTCGGCCCGATGGCCGCCGCCGGCGCCCGCCGGTTCGTGGTCGTGCGGTGGCTGACCCAGGCGGCCGACCCGGAGGCCGCGGCGCGAGCCCTGGGCACTGCCATCGACACGGCCATCGGAGAGGCCGTCGACCGCGCCGCGGAATAACCGGCCGCCAGGGTCAGTCGACGCCCTGGCGCTCCATCCAGCCCATGAGCAGGGCGACCGCCCGGGGGTCGTGGCGCAGGCGGTGGCCGGCCTCGCCGAGCACGCGCAGCTCGACCTCACCGTGGGCGGCGTCGGCGATGGCGCGGGCGTCTTGCACCGGCACGACCGTGTCGTGGGTGCCGTGCAGGATCAAAAAAGGTCTAGGCGGCACCTTGCCTGCGGCCGCCAGCGGTCGGATCTCGCGCAGCTCACGCGCCCAGGCTTCGAGGTCCGTAGGAAAGGTGGGGTCACGGATGACACCGATGCGCCGGCACTGGCCGACGAGGTCGGCCGGGTCCGACGTCCACGAGTCAAAGTCGGCCGGTGCGGCCAGCGACGCCACCCCCCGCACGCGAGCGTCCTCGGCGGCCTCGCATATGGCGACGGCGCCTCCGGTGCCCGAGCCCGCAGTCCAGGTGCCCGAGACCGCCTCGACCGTATGCAGATGGTCGACGGCGGCACGGAGGTCATCGATCCACCCGGCCAGGGAGAAGTCGCCCCCGGAGCTGCCGGTGCCCCGCAAGTTGAAGGCCAGGACCGTCCATCCCGTGTCCTCGGCGAGGCGCTCCGCCAGCTCCGGATAGGTCCGGCCTGATCCGGCCGCCCGCCGGGGGCCGGCGGGGAACCCGTGGCACAGCACGAGGCCGAGCGGCGCGCCCTTGGGCGCAGCGGGCCGCGCCACATGGGCGGCGAGAGCGATGCCGCCTGAGTCGATGGAGACCGGCATTGTCATGAGGCCTCGTCGGATGGTTTGGACAACAAGCTGAACTTCTAACTCCGAGAGAGATCGAAGGCACCGGGTGGGACCAGCCCCCGGACATTCTCTCGGGCGGTGGCCGGCGGTATTCGCCAGGCCGGTCCAGCTGCCGGTTAGCGGGCAGCCACCTCCAGGGTCCCATGATGACTATCGCTCAGGTGGACCACCTCCTTCCTCTGGTGCCGATATGAAACCACACCGGAGGGGGCTGAAGGTGAACTTTTCACACACCTTCGTCCGGCTCGGCAACCTCCTCGATGCCCCCGATCTCGATCAGGTAGGCGATCTGGGCGTCGAGCACGGCGTTGAGCTGCTCGGTCGTATAGGAGGCCTCCGCCTGCTCGGCGCGCAGGGCCACGAACTGGAACGTCTCGGCGCCGGCGATAGCCACCGGCTCGCCGCTGCCATGTGGGCTGTCGCCGTTGGTCGACACGCCGCGAAGCCGGAAGAACTCCAGATGCCAGCCCAGTATCTGGCGGACGTCGTCGGGGGACAGGACGGCGGCGACCTGGTCGTTCACGTGGTCGCAGACCCACGACACCGCCTCCTCGAAGTCGAAGACCCGGCCGGGGGCCTTGCCGGCCAGGCGCCTGGCCTCCCGGCCGACGACCACCGCGGCGATGACGAACACCACGGCCACGGCGAGAACCACGAGGATGAGCCCCACGGACCGGGAGGGTAGTTGCCTGTTCCTCCCGACCTACCAGCCGAGCCGGCCGGCCAGCCGCTCCCGGTGGAACCGGGCGTCTCCCAGGAGCAGGGCCGAGGACCGGGCCCGCTTGTAATAGAGCTGGGCGTCGCAGTCCCAGGTGAAGCCCAGTCCACCGTGGATCTGGATGCTCCGGGCGGCGGCCCGGGCGTAGGCCTCCGAGGACGCGGCCTTGGCCAGTGACGCGGCCACGGCCAGACCACCGTCCACGCCGGACCGGTCGCGCTGGTCGGCCAGCCGGGCTGCATGGTGGACTGCGGAACGGGCGCACTCGATGTCGACGAGCATCTCGGCGCATGGATGAGCGACTGCCTGGAAAGTCCCTATGGGCTGGCCGAACTGCACCCGCCGGCTGGCATGGGCTACCGACATGTCGAGACACCGCTGGGCGCCTCCGACCGACTCGGCGGCCACTGCGAGGGCGGCGAGGTCGATCAGCCGGTCGACCGGCATCCCCTCCAGCGGGCGGGCGGGCACGGCGGCCAGCTCGAGCCGCATCTGCTTGCGGGTCAGGTCGACCGTCTCCAGCGGGGCGCGGGTGAGCCCGGGCGCCGTACCGGCCACGAGGAAGAGGCCCACCGAACCGGTGTCCGAGCGCCGCGCCGCCACCACCAGCAGGTCGGCGACCTGGCCGTCGACCACATAGGACTTGTGGCCGTCGAGCCGCCACGTCTCACCATCGGGTGTGGCCGTGGTGCGAACAGCTTCGTCGCCCCAGACGCCGTCGTCCTCGGCGATGGCGACGGTAGCGATCGAATTGCCCCCGGTGATCGCCGGCAACACCTCCCGGCGCACCGCCTCGTCACCCCCGTGGACGACCGCGGTGACCGCCATCGCGGTCGACAGGAAGGGCGCACACAGCAGCACCGCGCCCGTCTCCTCCAAGGTGGAGCTCAGCTCGGCCCAACCCAGGCCCTGGCCGCCGTAGCGGGTCGGAAGGTGAAGACCGAGCAGCCCCCGGTGGGCCATCTGCTGCCAGACGTCGGGGTCGTAGCCGCTCGCGGTCTCCATGAGCCTGCGGACCTCGGCCGAAGGCGAAGCCTCGGCCAGGAACGAGCTCACCGGCGCGGCCGACATCGGCTCGTTATGCCGT
Organism: Acidimicrobiales bacterium; assembly: GCA_050742415.1. Lineage (GTDB taxonomy): Bacteria > Actinomycetota > Acidimicrobiia > Acidimicrobiales > AC-14 > JBOGIF01. The sequence goes on from JBOGIF010000097.1 coordinate 19,428, forward strand.
CAGCGGGTCGCGGGGGGCCCCGATCACCTCGATCTCGGGAGGCAGGCCCTCGATCTCGACCTCGTCGCCTCTCACGTCGACGGTCACCCGGTGGCCGGCCAGGGGGATGCGCTCGACGCGCAGGCGGGAGATCCAGTCCGGCAGGATCGGCGAGATCCACACCTTGTCGTGCGGTACCCACGGGTCGAGGCGCAGAAGGGTCCGCAGGAAAAGCAGCGGCGACGCCGCCGACCAGGCCTGCGGCGCGCACGACGACGGGTAGCGCACCGGGAACGGCACCTCGTCGCGGCCCAGGCCTCCGAACAGCTCGGGGAGCCGGTGGCCGAAACAGGCCGCGACCTCGAACAGCCCCCGCAGGACTCGGTGGGCCTCGTCGACGAAGCCGTAGCGCATGAGCCCGGCCGCGATCAGGGCGTTGTCGTGGGGCCAGACCGAGCCCACGTGGTAGCTGACCGGGTTGTACCCGGCCATGTCACGCGAGAGGGTGCGAATGCCCCAACCGGTGAACATGTCGGGTGCCAGCAGGCGCTCGGCGACCAGGGGCGCCTTGTCGGCGTCGACGATGCCCGTCCACAGGCAGTGCCCGATGTTGGAGGCCATGGCGTCGACCGGGCGTTTGTCGCCGTCGAGGGCCATGGCGAAGTAGCCCTTGTCCTCGAGCCAGAAGTCGCGGTTGAAGGCCTCCTTCAGGGCGGCCGCCTTCTTGCGGTAGCGGGCCGCCGTGCCCCAGTCCTCGGCCTCGTCGGCGAAGTGGGCGCGGGCCAGGTAGGCGCCGTACACGTAGCCCTGCACCTCGCACATGGCGATGGGGGGGCGGGCCAGGCGGCCGTCGGCAAAGCGCACCGCGTCCCAGGAGTCCTTCCAGCCCTGGTTGACGAGCCCACGGTCCGAGGACCGCCGGTACTCCACGTACCCGTCTGCGTCGGCGTCGCCGAACTCCTCGATCCACGCCATGGCCCGGTCGGCCGCCGGCAGGAGGCTGTCGACGATGTCGGTGGCCAGGCCCCACCGCCGAAGCTCGCCGAGGAGCATCACGAACAGCGGCGTGGAGTCCGCCGACCCGTAGTAGATCGACCCCCCGCCGAGCGAGAGCGAAGGGGCCTCACCGAAGCGCATCTCGTGGAGGATGCGGCCGGGCTCCTCGTCGTTGCGTGCATCGACCTTGGTGCCCTGGAACCGAGCCAGTGTCTGGAGCACGCCCTTGGCCAGCTCGGGGTCGACGATGAGCGCCATCCCGGCGGTGAGCAGCGAGTCGCGGCCGAACAGTGTCATGAACCACGGAGCGCCGGCGGCCACCACGGTGCGCTCGGGATGGTCGGGGTCGAAGATGCGCAGCGCACCGAGGTCCTCGGCGCTGCGTTCCACCACGAGGGCTAGCTCCTCGTAGTCGGTCCCCACCGCGGGCACGGCGCTGCGCCATGCGTCGAGGCGCCGCTGGGGCGTGGCGTGCTCGACCGGTTCGCCGCACTGGTAACGGGGCTCGATCGCCTCGCCCTCGATGACGGGCGTGAGCTGCACGCATGTGTCCCAGCTGGCCCGGGCCGGCACGACCGCCTCGAAGGCGACGATGTTGGCGATGACGCGGGCCGGAGTGCCGGTGGTCACCCGCAGACCCTTGTTCACCGTTCCCTTGTGGTAGCCGAACGACAGCACCCCAGCGGAGGACTCGACGGTGACGCCGTCCTCGGAGACCACCCTCCCCTCCTTGACCCGGAAGAGGTTGGCGAAGTCGGCGCCGATCTCCAGCTCGACCGAGCAGTACGCCGGCTCCTCGCCGTAGTTGCGCACGACCAGGTCCTCGCGCATGCCCCGCCCGACGTAGCGGTACCGGAACACCATGAGGGTGCTGTCGGCCCGGTCGCCGCCGGGTTGGGCCCGCAGGACGAAGGTGGCGGCGAACGGGTTCGTACGCTCGGCCGCCAAGGGCTCCGGCCGGGTCTCGTTGACGCGCAGCTCGAAGCTGGACAGGAACCGGGTGTCGCGGAAGAACAGGCCCTGGGCGGAGTCCGACATGATGTCGCCGCTGCGGTCGGAGATGCAGAAGGCTGAGCCCTCCACGAGCGTCACGGCGCCGTCGGCCGAGCCGAGCGTCGCGCTGGCGCCCGTGAAGGTCCACGGATCGGCCATCGGAGAAAGGTAGTCGCCGCAGGTCCAGGGCTCACGGACCAATTTCTCCTACGGACGTAGTGGTAATCTGGACAGGTGAGCAGTCCCCTCTTCCAGATCGAGGGCCTGCGGGTGGCGGTCGAGGGCACCGAGATCCTCAAGGGTGTCGACCTGACCGTGGCGGCCGGCGAGGTGCACGCCCTGATGGGCCCCAACGGCTCGGGGAAGTCCACCCTGGCCAACACCCTGCTGGCCCATCCCGACTACCGGGTCACCGCCGGGCGGATCCTGTTCAAGGGCGACGACATCACCGCCACGCCCACCGACGTCCGCGGCAAGTCCGGCCTGTTCCTGGCCTTCCAGTACCCGGAGGAGATCCCGGGCGTCTCGGTGATCCAGTTCCTGCGCCAGGCCCTGTCGGCCCGCAAGGGCGTCGACCTTTCGATCCTGGAGCTGCGGCTGGCGATCATGGACTGGATGGGCCGGCTCGGCATCGACCCGGCGTTCGGCGACCGCTACCTCAACGAGGGGTTCTCCGGCGGCGAGAAGAAACGCAACGAGATCCTGCAGATGGCGATCCTCGAGCCCGAGTTCGCGGTGCTCGACGAGACCGACTCGGGGCTCGACATCGACGCTCTGCGGGTCGTGGCCAAGGGTGTGCAGGAGGTCATGGCCGCCCGGCCCGACCTGGGCGTACTCTGCATCACCCACTACCAGCGCATCCTGAGCTACCTGGAGCCCGACGTCGTGCACATCCTCGTCGACGGCCGGATCGTGGAGAGCGGTGGGCCGGAGCTGGCCCGGCGGCTGGAGCAGGAGGGCTACGAGGCGTGGCGCTCGACGTAGGCGCCGTCAAAGCCGACTTCCCGATCCTGAACCGCACGGTCGGCGGGCGCCGGCTCGTGTACCTCGACTCGGCGGCCAGCTCCCAGAAGCCCCGTGCCGTCCTCGACGCCATGGACCGGTACTACGAGACGACCCACGCCAACGTGCACCGGGGCGTCTACCGCATGGCCGAGGAGGCCACCGCTGCGTACGAGGAGGCCCGGGCCAAGGTGGCGCGGTTCATCGGTGCCCCGGGACGGCGGGGAGTGGTGTTCACCAAGAACGCCACGGAGGCCATCAACCTGGTCGCCCACTCCTTCGGCCGTGGCCGGCTCGGTGCCGGCAAGGCCGTCCTGCTAACTGAGATGGAGCACCACGCCAACATCGTCCCGTGGCTGATGCTGGCCGAGGAGCGGGGCACCGAGCTGCGGTTCATCCCCATCGACGCCGACGGACGCCTGGTGCTCGACGACCTCGACCGCCGCCTCGACGGTGTGGGCCTGGTGTCGCTGACGGCCATGTCGAACGTCCTGGGCACCATCAACCCGGTCCGGCGCATCGCCGATGCCGCCCACGCCGCCGGCGCCCTGGTGATGGTCGACGCCGCCCAGTCGGTGCCCCATCTCACCACCCACGTCGGGGCCCTGGGCTGTGACTTCCTGGCCTTCTCGGGCCACAAGATGTGCGGGCCGACCGGCATCGGGGTGCTGTGGGGTCGCGACGACCTGCTCGACGAGATGCCGGCCTTCCTCGGCGGAGGTGAGATGATCCGTGACGTGCGGCTCGACGGCTGGACGCCCAACGAGATCCCGTGGAAGTTCGAGGCGGGCACCCCTCCCATCGCCGAGTCCGTGGGCCTCGGGGCGGCGGTCGACTACCTCAGCGGCCTCGGCATGGCGTCGGTGCGCGACCACGAGGTCGCCCTCACCCGCTATGCGCTGGACACCCTCGGCGAGCGCCTCGGCGACAAGCTGTGCGTGTTCGGTCCGGCCGAGGCCACCGAGCGCGGCGGCGTGGTGTCGTTCACCTACGCCGACGTTCACCCGCACGACCTGTCGCAGGTCCTCGACGAGTCGGGCATCTGCGTCAGAGCCGGGCACCACTGCGCCAAGCCCCTGATGCGCCGCCTGGGCGTGGGCGCGACGGCGCGGGCCTCCTTCTACGTCTACAACGACGAAGCCGACGTCGATGCCCTGGCCGAAGGCCTGCGCGCCGCGTCCGACCTCTTCCTGCCGGCGTAGAGGACTGCAAGCACGACGATGAGCGGACTCGAAGACCTCTATCGCGAGATCATTCTCGACCACTACCGGAACCCCCGGAACCGGGGCGAGCTGCCCTGCCCGCCCGCCCATCGGTTCGACGGCTTCAACCCTCTTTGCGGCGACGAGGTGGTCGTCTACGTCGACCTCGGTCCTGAGGGAGAGGTGGCCGACATCCGCATCGACGGGCAGGGCTGCTCGATCAGCCAGTCGTCGGCCTCGATGATGTCGGCGGCTGTCAAGGGCCGTCCGGCGGCTCACGCCAGGGACATGATCCGGGCGTTCAAGGCCATGATGTCGATCCACGAATACCAGCTCGACGGCGAGGGTAACGAGGTCGGCGAGGCGGTCGCTCCCGACAGCGAGATCGACCTCGGCGACCTGGAGGCCCTCCGGGGCGTGGTCAAGTTCCCGGTACGGATCAAATGCGCGACTCTGCCCTGGAACACCCTGGCCCAAGCCGTCGAGCAGGCCGCTCCCACCTCGTGAGGCGGTCACCAGTCACCGCGGCCGCAGCGGCCATCGCCATCGCCATACTGCTCGCCGCTTGCGGCGGGGAGGGCTCCGACGATTCAGCGGCCACCATTGTCACCACGGCGCCGCCGACGACGGTCACGACGCTGCCCGGCCCGGGCGGCAAGTTCTGCGACCTGGTCCGGTCCTACACCGACCGGCTCTCCAACCTCGGCCCGTCGCTGGTCAACCCGGAGGCCCTGCGTAAGGTGCTCGAGGAGGCCGGCCCGCTCATCGACGAGGCCGAGGCGCTCGCCCCGCCCGAGGTGGCGCCCGACATCCGGTTGCTGGCCGCCTCGTCGCGCAAGTTCCTGGGTGAGCTGCGGGCCGTGGGCTTCGACTACACGAAACTGCCCCCCGAGGCCTTCCAGCAGCTCCAGGCGCCCGAGATCCGCGCCGCCCAGGGCCGGCTCCAGACCTACATCCGCGACGTCTGTCGCGTCGGGCCGCAGCCCGGCTGAGCCAGGCGGCACTGGTGGACGGCGAGCGCCTGCGGGCGCTGCTGGCCGGTGGGAGCAGCGTGCTCATGCCCGGCGTGTGGGACTCGCTCTCGGCTCGGCTGGCAGCGGACGCCGGGTTCGAGGTGTGCTTCCTTTCGGGCTACGCCACCGCCGGAACCCTGCTCGGGCTCCCCGACTTCGGCTACCTGACCCAGGGCGAGATAGCCGAGGTGGCCAGGCGGGTCTGCCGGGCGGCACCGGAGACGGCTGTGGTCGTCGACGGTGACACCGGGCACGGCAACGCGCTCAACACCATTCGCACCGTGCAGCTGTTCGAGGACGCGGGCGCCGCCGGGATCTTCCTGGAGGACCAGGTGTGGCCCAAGAAATGTGGCCACATGGCGGGCAAGCGGGTGGTGCCGCGCGGCGAGTGGCTGGCCAAGCTGGCGGCCGCCCTCGACCACCGGCGGAGCCTGTTCGTGGTCGCACGCACCGACGCCCGCGCCGCCGTCAGCCTCGAGGAGGCGTGCGAACGGGCGCGGTTGGCCGCGGGGCTCGGTGTGGACGCCGTCTTCGTAGAGGCCCCCGCCTCGGTCGAGGAGCTGCGGGCTGTCGCCGAGGCCACCCCGGGCGTGGTGCGGGTGGCCAACATGATCGAGGCCGGCCGGACCCCGCTGCTCACTCCGGATGAGCTGCACGACCTGGGGTTCGACCTGGTCGTCTCGCCCCTCACCGGGCTGTTCGCCTACGCCCGCGCGGTGAAGAACGCCTTCAAGGTCCTGCGGGCCAAGGGCTCCCTTCGCGACGACCTCGGGCTGCTGACGACGTTCGACGACTTCAACCAGGCCATCGGGCTCGAGGACCACTACCGCCTCGAGGCCCGGTACGAGGCGCCCGGAACCGTTTGAGGTCCCTCCAGCCCCTGCGCCGCAGCGACTTCGCCGTGGTGTGGAGCGCGGCGCTGGTGTCCAACATCGGGACATGGCTCCAGACGGTGGCTGTGGGGGTCCTGGTGACGACGGCGACGGGCCAGGCCCGGTGGACCGGACTGGTGGCGGCTGCCGCCTTCCTGCCCCTCGGGATCTTGGCGCCGGTGGGAGGCGCCCTGGCCGACCGCGTCGACCGCCGCCGCCTTCTCCTTCTCACGACGGGCGCGGAGGCGGGCTGCGCGGCGACGTTGGCCGTGCTCGCCGCCGGCGGCCAGGCCACACCGCTGCTCGTGAGCGCGGTGGTGATGATCAGCGGGTCGATGGCGGCCCTCGGCTTCCCGGCGTACCAGGCGATCCTCCCCGACCTGGTCGAGCGCGATGAGCTGCTCGGCGCCATCTCGCTGTCGACCGCCCAGTACAACCTCGGGAGGGTCGTGGGGCCGGCGCTGGCCGGCCTGGTGCTGGCCGCCGGGTCTTTCACGTGGGCCTTCGGGTTGAACGCGCTGTCCTACGGAGCCGTCGCCGTCGCCCTCCTGGTGGTGAAGCTGCCGCCGCCGGCTCCAAGCACCGAGGACCCCGGTATCTGGTCGCGCATCCGGGCCGGAATACGGGGCGCGGCCGCCGAGCCTGGCTGTCGCACCGCGATCCTCACCATCGCGGTGGCGGCCCTGCTGCTGTCGCCGTTCATCGCCCTGATCCCGGCGGTGGCACTCAAACAGTTCGGGGAGGAGGCCCGGGGCACGTCGCTGTTGGTCACTGCCCAGGGAGTAGGTGCTGTTGCCGGCGCCCTTGGCCTCGCCTCTCTCGCTCGCCGCTTCGGCCGCCGGCGGGTCCTGGTGGCCGACCTGGCACTGCTGCCCTTCCTGCTGATGGCATACGCGTTCGCGCCCAGCTTGGAGCTGGCGACGGTTGCGCTGGTGGCCGTGGGCGCGGGCTACATCGGCGTGCTCTCAGGGCTGGGCACGGTGGTGCAGCTGCGGGCGCCGACCGCGCTGCGGGCCCGGGTGCTCAGCCTCTACATGGTCGCCCTGGGCGTGGTCTACCCGATAGGTGCGGTCATCCAGGGATTCCTCGGTGACCATTTCGGGCTGCCCGCCGTCACCGCCGGCGCCGCCGCCCTCTTCCTGGTCGTCATGGCCGCCGCCGCCCGCGCCCGCCCCGACCTGATAGTCGCCCTCGACGACCCGGCGTGACCACACCAGCCCGACACATCCGTTCTGGGGACGCTCAGGGCGGCCATAGGACCTTGTGCGACCCCGGAATGGAAGTAGGGGCGGGAGGATCGGCTGGCCTCGACCGAGGTCAGTGGCGATTGCGGCTGCCTCAACCGGGGCGGAAGGCGGGTAGCCCGTCGGCCGGTGTGGAGATCGGCGCGGTGGCGCCGGCCTCGGTCGCGAGCCGGTTCCAGGCGTCGCGGTCCCAGGCCCCAACCGCATCTCGGATGGTGCCGTCCTGGTCCACGAGGACCAGCGATGGAACGCTGACGACACCGTAGGCGTCGGACACCCGATAGGGCGGAGGCTCGCTGAGGGTGGGGACGTTCTGGCCGAAACGGTCGCGGTAGGCGGCGAGCTTGTTCGGCGGGTCCTCGCCCACGCCCACCACCCACACCCCGCTGGCAGCCAGCGCCGACACCTTCGGCGCCGCCATCTGGCAGACCGGGCACGTCACCTTGAAGAAGGCCAACGCCACCTGGCCGTCGCGCCACGGATCGGACATCACCGAGCCGGTGGCGATGTCGGCCAAGGCGAAGGACGGGGCAGCGTCGCCGACGGCCAGCACCGGGCCATCGTAGGGGCGCCGATGGACCGTCGTCTGTGAGTGATGCGCTAACCGTATGACCGTTGTTACCATAACAGTATGAGAGTTCGGAAACAGCGCCTAACGGTGACCGTCGATCCCGAACTGGTCGAGGCAGGGAACCGAGCAGTCGCCACAGGCAACGCGGATTCCTTGAGCGGATGGGTCAGCGGTGCGTTGGCCGAGCAGGTTCGTCGGGATCGAAAGCTCGAGCATCTCCGGGCTGCGGTCGCCGACTACGAAGCGGAGTTCGGCGAGATCACGGCCGAGGAGATCGCTGCCCACCGGCGTATTGACCGTGAGAACGCCGTCGTCGTGCGTGGTAATCGCTCGAGTCCACCGGGCTCCACCGGTAATGCTGGCAGGACCAGGTCGGCGTGACGCTGGTTCTCGACGGTGGAGCCTTGATCGCCGTCGATCGAAACGAGCGGCCGATGTGGGCGCGCCTCAAGGCGGCGCAAATGGCGGGTGAGCTGCCGGTGACACACGCGGGCGTACTTGGCCAGGTGTGGCGGGGCGGCTCACGTCAAGCCCGTTTGGCGAGTGCCCTTGAAGGCATCGACGTACGGCCGCTCGACGAAGCTCTTGGGCGAGGGGCAGGTGAGGTACTGGCTGTCGCTGGGACGTCTGACGTGATCGACGCGGCTGTCGTGTTGCTCTCGTCGGACGGAGACGAGATCGTCACCTCGGATCGCGACGACTTCGAGCGACTAGCGGTCGCTGCCGGCAGGCACGTCGAGCTGATTCGCCCCTGACGGCGCCGCCGCTGCTGCGCACTACTCTCGGCACCCGCATGGTCACGCGGAAGAAACCCACCCCGCTCGTCGTCGCGGGCCTGCTGTTGCCCGGGGTATTGGCGGTCGCGTTCCTGGTCCTGTCCGATCGGGGGAGCGACGACGACAAACCCAACACCGGTACGCCGGGAGCGGGAGCGTGCAAGGCCGACGACCTGGCCGATCCCGGCGCGGACCACGTGCCGATACCGAGCTACGAGGTCAACCCGCCGAGTGGAGGCGACCACTCGCCGGTGGCGGCCCGGGCCGGTATCTACGACTCCGGCGACGCCCCGCCCGACGGCCAGCTCGTCCATGCCCTCGAGCACGGCTACGTGATCCTGTGGCACCGCACCGTCGACGGCAAGGACTTGGCCGTGCTGCGCGACGTGACCCGGCGCCACGCCCGCGACGTGCTGTTCGTGCCGCGCAGAAAGATGCCCGTCCCGGTGGCCGCGACCGCGTGGCACCAACGCCTCCTCTGCTCGGAGCCAGATCCTGCGGCCTTGGAACAGTTCGTCACGGCCTACGCCAACCAGGGCCCCGAGAAGATCCCGCATTGACGACCACCACCGCGAGAGCCCGGCGGTTCGCCATAGCCGCGGCCCTGTTGGTGCTGGGCGCCTGCGGGTCCGACAGCGCACCCGTCACCCGCCTCGGCCAGCCGGTGGTCGACTCCGAGACCACGACATCGAGCACCTCGCCGTCCACGTCGACCACCCTCGCCACGACCACCACGGCCCCGAGGCCCCCGACCTCGCCGGCGCCGCCGCTCCCGGGGATGGGCACCGGCGCGCGCGGGCCCCAGGTCCTAGCTCTGGAACAGCGCCTCGACGCTCTCCACTACGACGTGGGGTCGGTCGATGGTGTGTACGACCGGGTGACGGCATACGCGGTGACCGCCTTCCAGAAGGTCCACGGCTTCGGCCGCAATGGCCGGGCGACGGACGAGATAGTCGCCGCCATCCAGTCCGCCGAAGGCGTCCCAGCGCCGCTGGTGGCCGACGGGGGTCCCGATCGCGTGGAGGTCGATATCGGTCGCCAGGTCCTGTTCCTCTACCGCGGCGGCGAGCTGGGGAAGATACTGCCGGTGTCCACCGGCTCGGGCCGCCGGTTCTGCTCCGAGGGCTACTGCCGGAGGGCCGTGACCCCCGGCGGCGCCTTCCAGATCTACCGGCAGGCCGGCGGCTGGGAGTACGGCCCTCTGGGCGGTCTGTACAAGCCGCACTACTTCAACGGCGGCATCGCCATCCACGGGGCCCCGTCGGTACCCACCGGGCCGGCGTCGCACGGTTGCGTGCGGATACCGATGAACGCCGCCGAGTGGTTTCCGTCCCAGGTTGGGATCGGGACCGCCGTCTACGTGATCGGCGGACCCGAGGACGTGCCCCCGCCCGCCCCCGCGCCGGCGGCGGTCACCCAGTCGGTCAACTCCGACTCCACCGACACGCCCACCGGTAACGGTGACGCTGACGGCGAGGAGCGCGACCGCGAAGCGCGCAAGGACCGCAAGAAGGACTGACCCTCAGGCCCCGTTCTTGCCGTTGTCGCTTGCTGTCTGCTCCTGCCCGATCTGCTCGTACCCGGCGTAGCCGGTGCTCTCGAGCTGCTCGGCAAGCTCGGGGCCGCCCTGGGCCACGATCTGGCCCCCCCGCAGGACCGACACCACGTCGGGCTTCAGCTCCCGGAGGAGCCGGCTGTAGTGGGTGATCACCAGCATCCCCACCCCGAGCTCGTTGGTCAGGGTCTCCACCCGCCGGCTCACGTCGCGCAGCGCATCGACGTCGAGGCCGGAGTCGATCTCGTCCAGTACGGCGATGCGGGGTTCGAGCACGGCAAGTTGCAGGGTCTCGTTGCGCTTCTTCTCGCCACCCGAGAGGTCCACGTTCAGCGGCCGGGTGAGCAACGCGGTGGGCAGCCCTGTGCGCACTGCCTCGGCAGCCAGCCGCTCGCGCACGTCGGCGACCGCGACGTCGGGCCGGCGGGCCCGGAGGGCTTCGGTCATGGCGTCGGCCAACGAGACGCCCGGCACCTCGGTGGGGTACTGCATGGCGAGGAAGAGCCCGGCCTGGGCCCGCTGCCACGTGGGCATGGCCGTGAGGTCCCGGCCGTCGAGGGTGATGGAGCCGGAGCGCACGGTGTAGCCGGGGCGGCCCATGATCACGTGGGCCAACGTCGACTTGCCCGAGCCGTTGGGACCCATCACGGCATGGACCTGGCCGCTCGATACCGACAGGTCGACGCCCTTGAGGATGTCGCGGGCCTCCACCACGCCGGCCCGCAGGCCCGTGACCACCAGCTCGCTGACCGTGGGACTCGTCGGCGTCATTTGTCGAGCTCCACGACGACCTCGTCGCCTTCGACGTGAACCGGGTAGACCGGCACCGCCGTGGTGGCCGGGAACGTCTGCGGGGCGCCGGTGACGAGCGAGAAGGTGCTGCCGTGCTTGGGGCACTCGATCTCGAGGTCGTCGGGCCAGATCTCGCCCTCCGACAGCGAGTAGTCGGCGTGGCTGCACCGGTCGCCGAGGGCGTAGAAGTCGTCGCCCACACGGACGAGCGCGATGCGGTGGCCGTCGACCTCGAAGCGACGCGCCGTCCCGGGGGCGACATCGTCGACGCGGCAGATCGGCTGGGTGCGGGTCATGTCGTGTGGGAGAGCCGGTCGGCCAGGGTGGCTCGAATGCCGGTCACGAGCGGCGTGGAGGGCAGTCGGTCGAGGACCTCGCCGAGGAACCCGGCGACGATCAGCCGCTCGGCCACGACGGGCGGGATGCCGCGGGCCTCCAGGTAGTACCGCTGCTCCTCGTTCACCGGCCCCACCGCCGAGGCGTGGCTGCAACGCACGTCTTCTGTCTCGATCTCGAGGTTCGGCACCGACTCCGCCGACGCCCCCTCGGACAGGACGAGATTGCGGTTGGTCTGGAAGGCGTTGGTGCCCCGAGCCTCCTTGCGCACCCGGATGAGACCGGAGTACACGGACCGGGCGTTGTCCTGCACGGCACCCTTGAACAGCAGGTCGCTGCTCGACGCCGGGGCGGCGTGGTCCTGGAGGGTGCGGAAGTCGTGCATGCGCCGGCCATCGGCGAGGTAGGCGGCGTTGAGCTTGGTGCTGCCACCTTTCCCGTCGATCACCGAGTCGGTGCGCATCCGGGCGTAGTCGCCTCCAAGCGCTACCACCGACGACGACAACGACGCGTCGCGCCCGACCCGGCTGGACTGGTAGCCGATCTGGAATACGCGGGGCCCGAGCACCTGCACGTTGAGGTACTGGAGGCGAGCGGCTTCGCCCACGTCGAGGTGGACGACGGGGTCGACGAAGGCGGACACGTCGGCCGAGCCGTGGTGCTCGACGACCGTCACCTGGCTGTCGGCGCTGCAGCGGACCACCGTGCGCGGGAAGATGGCGGCGTCGTCGGAGCCGATCCAGTGCAGGACCAGGATCGGCTCGGGCACCACCAGCCCGGCCGGCACGTCGATCACGACGGCGGCTCCCAGGAACGCTCGGTTCAGCTCGGTGAACGCATCGGCCGCCGCCGTGCCGTCATCGAGCGCCTCCCGGCCGTTCCCAGCCAGGGCCGGTTGGCCCACGACCAGGTCGTCCACCACGAGGCCTTTGGCGGCTAGCGCGGGGTCGCAGTTGACCGACGTGACGTGGCCGTCGCGGACGACCACCAACGCGGAGTGCGGCCCGGCCGCGGCGAGGACGGCCTTGATCTCGGAAGGGATCCCTGGTCGGACGGCGTCGGCGGGCAGAGGCGCGTAGGCCTCGAGGTCGAGCTGGGAGATCCGGCTGTAGCGCCAGATCTCGTCGGCCTCGGTGGGGAGGACTGCGCTGGCGAACCGCTCGGCGGCGGCAACGCGCCCCGAGCGCAGCCACTCAGGGCCGCCCAGGGCAGCCGCGGCAGCCAGTGTGAAAGCCGTCACCGAGCGTCGGACATGACAGCGCCGTTGGCCCGGACGACGCGGCCTGCCGCGTGGTCGACCAACCGTCCAACCTCGGCGCCGTCGATCGTCTCCTTCTCGAGGAGTGCGCGGGCGACGGCGTCGAGCCCGGCACGGTGCTCGGTGAGCGTCTCGCGGCAACGCTCCTCCTGCCGGCGGAGGATGTGCCCGACCTCTTCGTCGATCACGCGGGCCGTCTCGTCGCTGTAGTCACGCGAGTGCATCAGGTCCTCCCCCAGGAAGACCATCCCCTGCGAGCCCCACGCCATGGGCCCCACCCGGTCGCTCATGCCCCACTCGCGAACCATCTTGCGGGCCAGCTCGGTGCAACCGACGAGGTCGTTGTTGGCGCCGGTGGAGATGGTGCCGAAGATGATCTCCTCGGAGATGCGCCCGCCGAGGCGGACCACGAGGGAGTCCTCGATGTAGGGGAGCTGGTAGATGTGGCGCTCTTCCAGCGGGAGCTGCTGGGTCACGCCCAGGGCCATTCCCGTCGGGAGGATCGTGACCTTGTGCACGGGGTCGGCGTGCTCGAGCACGTAGGCGGCGACGGCGTGGCCACCCTCGTGGTAGGCGATGACCTCCTTCTCCTGGTCGGAGAGCACCATCGACTCGCGACGCTGGCCCATCAGCACCCGGTCGCGCGCCGCCTCGAAGTCCTCCATGTGGACGTCCTTCTTGCCCCGCCGCACCGCGAACAGAGCTGCCTCGTTGACGAGGTTCGCCAGGTCGGCGCCGCTCATGCCGGGGGTGCCCCGGGCGATGATGACCAGGTCGACATCGGGGTCGAGTCGCTTGTCCTTGGCATGCACCTGAAGGATGGGAAGGCGCTCCTCGAGGTCGGGGAGGGGCACGACTATCTGGCGGTCGAAACGGCCGGGCCGCAGCAGGGCGGGGTCGAGGATGTCAGGCCGGTTGGTGGCGGCCATCATCACCACGCCCTCGGTGGTCTCGAATCCGTCCATCTCCGAGAGCATCTGGTTGAGGGTCTGCTCCCGCTCGTCGTGGCCGCCGCCGAGCCCGGCACCGCGCTTGCGGCCGATCGAGTCGATCTCGTCCACGAAGATGATGCAGGGGGCCTGCTTGCGGGCCGTCTGGAACAGGTCGCGCACCCGGGCCGCGCCCACGCCGACGAACATCTCCATGAAGTCCGAGCCCGTGATCGACATGAACGGCACCCCGGCCTCACCCGCCACGGCCCGGGCGATGAGTGTCTTGCCGGTACCCGGAGGGCCGACGAGCAGCACGCCCTTCGGGATCCGGGCCCCGATGTCGCGGAACTTGCCGGGGGACTTCAAGAAGTCCACCACCTCGGTGATCTCCTGCTTCACACCGGTGTAGCCGGCCACGTCGGCGAACGTGGTCTTGGGCTTCTCGGTCGTGTACACCTTGGCTCGCGACCGCCCGATCGACATGATCCCGGCCATCTGGCCCTGGGCCCGGCGACCCATCCACCACCAGAAGGCGACGAGAAGCGCCACCGGCAGGAGCCACACGATGATCGAGCCGATCACGTTGGAGCTGGGCGGGGTGTAGTCCCGCTTGACGTTGCGCTCCCGGAGAAGGGCGAGGTCGCTCTCGGGGATGTCGACGGGGCCGGTGGTCGTGAAGTTGTCGCCGTTGCGAAGCTTGCCCCGGATGCGGGCGGTCTCGTTGTCGATGTCGACGCTGGTGACCTGGCCGGCCCGAACCTTTTCGAGGAACTCCGAGTAGCCGATCTTGTCCGGCCCCGAACGGCTCATCGTGGGGGCGACGAGCACGGCCAGCACGGCGATGGCGACGAGAACCCAGACGACCGGACGGGGCCAACCGGTGCCTCCGGAGGGGATCCCGGGCAGTCCGGACCGCTCCTTCTTCGCGCCGCGCGGACTCGGTGTTTGCGGGGTCACGCTGCAATGGTACGTCCCGCCGGGCGACAACCGGGCGCCGCCATCCCCGTTCGGCTGCGACCCTGCCGTTAATCTTGCACCCATGGAGCGTGCCCGTCTCTGCGCCCGGCCCGGCTGCGCCGCCCCGGCCGAAGCGATGTTGGCCTTCCAGTACTCCACTCGCACCATCTGGGTCGACGACCTCAGGCCCTCCGAGCCGTCGGCCATCGACCTGTGTGGCCGCCATGCCGACGGCTTGTGCCCACCGTTGGGTTGGGCTGGTCACGACCGGCGAGCCTCCTCGCAGCCCGACGTCGCTGCCCGCGTCGCCTCCTAGCCCTTCCGGCCCCGACGCGCCGCCGCCCCGTTGGGGGTTCAGCGAGGTGGTCGGGGGCGTGCTGGTCGGCGTGTTCCTGTCGAGCCTGCTGGCCAGCGTCGTACTCGCCGCCTCCGGCGACCCCGAGCTGGGGCTGGGTGGCAAGGCCGTCTCGGCCCTGGGCCTCTGGGTCGGGCTGGTGGGCGCGGCGGTCGTCGCCAGCCGGCGCAAGGGCTCGGGACGTCCCGCCGCCGACTTCGGCCTCAGGTTCCGGCCGGTCGACCTGCCCTTGGGCGTGGCCGCCGCGCTTACCGCCCAGCTCGTGGTGCTCCCGCTCGTGGCGCTGGGCCTGAGCCCGCTACTGGGACGCCCGGAGGTGGAGGGCCCGGCCCGCGACCTGGTGGGGAGCGCCACCGGCCCCGCCCTTCCCGTGCTCGTGCTGATGGTGGTGATCGGGGCGCCCTTGGTGGAGGAGCTCTTCTACCGCGGTCTCTTGGTGGGCGCGCTGCGGGTCCGCTTCGGCGGCGTGGTGGCGGTGGTCGGCTCCGCCGTCGTCTTCGGGCTCTCGCACCAGAGCCAGCTACCGGCCGCGGCCGTGGTCCTGATGATGGTGAGCCTGGGCGCGCTCGGTGCGGTGCTGAGTGTCCTGGCGGTGCGCACGGGGCGCCTTGGGTCGGCGATCGTGGCCCACGCCACGTTCAACGCCGTCACCGTGGCGGTGGTGTTGTCCAAGTAATCGTCGAGATGCCGCGCTTTCGCTAAAGCCGGCGCGAAAGGGTGCCGATACCCAATGCCGTAGAGACCAACGAGATCGGGGGGTCGAAGATGAATTGCCCGTCCTGTGGCCGTGGCCAGCTGGTGGAGATCCGCCTCACCGTGGCCGACCGGCCGATGTCCATGCGCTCGTGCCCGTCCTGCGAGCGGCGCTGGTGGGAGAGCAACGGGGAGCTTCTTCCCCTCGGCTCGGTGCTGGAGCTCGTCTCCAGCCGGTAGCCGGTAGTTGGCCGCTCCTGGGAGGCGAGTGCCCCTGCCAGTGGGGGAACGGATGACAGACTGAAAGCGTGGCCATCGAACTCCGGCCGTCGCCCCCTGATCTGGACGACGACCTCTCGTCGTCGCCGCACCCCGACGAGCCCAGAGGCTCGCAGCGGCAGAGGCCCTCCGTCGAGACGGTGGTAACCGTCGGGCTGGTGGCGGGTGCGGTCTTGTTCACGCTGGCTCAGCTGCAGCCTTCGTTGCTCCTGGCCAAGACCACCCCGGCGGGCGGCGACATGGGCGCCCACGTATGGGGGCCCGACTTCATCCGCCGCGCCCTGCTGCCCCACGGCCGTCTCATGGGGTGGGCGCCGGACTGGTACGCCGGGTTCCCCGCCTACAGCTTCTACTTCCCTTTGCCGGCGCTGGTCATCGTCGCCCTCGATGTCGTCCTGCCGTACGGGATCGCCTTCAAGCTCGTCACCGTGGCCGGTATCCTCTCGCTTCCGGTGGCGGCGTGGGCCTTCGGCCGGCTTGCCGGGATGCGCTTCCCGGGCCCGCCGCTGCTGGCCGTCGCCACCGTGCCCTTCCTCTTCGACCGGGGATTCACGATCTACGGCGGCAACATCGCGTCCACCCTCGCCGGCGAGTTCGGCTTCTCGATAAGCCTGTCGCTCGCCTTCCTCTTCCTCGGGGTCATGGCCCGCGGCCTCGACACCGGCCGCCACCGGGCACTGGCCGCCGTGCTCCTGGCCCTCACGGGCCTCTCCCACCTGCTGCCGACCGTCTTCGCGGTGGTGGGTGCCCTGGTGCTCCTCGCCTTCGCACCCCGCTGGCGACGCATCCGGTTCATGGCCGGCGTGCTGGCGGTCGGCGCGCTGCTGGCAGCCTTCTGGTCCTTCCCGTTCCTGATGCGGCTGCCTTACGCCAACGACATGGGCTGGGGGAAGCTCACCGACTACATGAAGCAGCTGTTCCCGCACAACCTGCGGTGGCTGGTGGTGCTCGCCGGGGTGGGAGCGCTATGCAGCCTGAGCCTACGCCGGAGGGTCGGCCAGTTCTTCGTGGCCATGGCCGCCCTGTCCGCCATGGTCTTCGTGCTCGCCCCGCAGGCCCGGCTGTGGAACGCCCGTGCTCTCCCCTTCTGGTTCATCTCGCTCTACATGCTGGCGGCCGTTGGTCTGGCGGAGACCGGGCCGGCGCTGGCCCGCGGCTTCGCGGCCGACCCGGACCGGTGGGCCCGAGGGTTCTCGTTCGACCCGGATCGCCCCGGCCTGGCATCGCGCCTGGCCACGCCCGTGGCCGTCGTCCTGGCGACGTGGATGCTTGTCGCCCTTCCCCTCGGCGTGATCCCGTCGTGGGTCCCCAAGCCGGCCACCACCGACTCCAGCTTCATCCCGGGCTGGGCCCGGTGGAACTACTCGGGCTACGAGCGCAAGGACGCCTACCCGGAGTACAAGGCGGTGGTCGACATGATGGCCGACGTCGGCCGCACGCGTGGTTGTGGCCGGGCCCACTGGGAGTACGAGGAGGACCTCAACCGGTTCGGGACGCCGATGGCACTGATGTTGCTGCCGTACTGGACCCAGGGGTGCATCGGCTCCATGGAGGGCCTGTACTTCGAGTCGTCTGCGACCACGCCCTACCACTTCCTCACCGCCGGAGAGGTGTCCGCCAAGCCGTCGAACCCCCAGCGTGACCTCCCCTACGTGACCGACCGTCCCGACCTCGACGCCGGGATCCCCCACATGCAGATGCTCGGGACCCGCTACTACATGGCTTTCTCTCCCGAGGCCGTGTCCCAGGCCGAGGATCGCCCGGAGCTGGCTCTCGTCGCCACCTCGGGGAAGTGGAAGGTCTACGAGGTGGCAGGCTCGGAGCTGGTGGCGCCGCTGCAGTTCCAGCCGGCCGTCGTCACGGGCGCGGCCAAGGGCGGTACGGAGTGGTTGGGGGTGGCCACCAAGTGGTTCATGGACCCCGAGGCCCAGGACGTCCTGCTGGCTGCGTCCGGGCCCAAGAGTTGGGGCCGGGTGGCGGTTCGCCACCGGCCGACGAAGTCGACGACCGTCGGCGAGGGGGTCACCGTTGGCACGGCGACGAGGCGGCCGGTCGACCCGGTGGTCGTCAGTCGGATCCGGACAGACAACGCCAACATCTCCTTCGACGTCGACAAGCCCGGTTCGCCCGTGCTGGTCAAGTCCTCCTACTTCCCCAACTGGCGGGCTTCCGGTGCCGAAGGCCCGTGGCGCGTCGCGCCCAACCTGATGGTGGTGGTGCCGACCTCCCGCCACGTCACCCTGCACTACGGCTGGACCCCGGTCGAGGTGATCGGGTGGCTGCTGACTCTCGGCGGTGTCGCCACGATGGCGGCTTGGGCTGTCCGCAGCCGCCGCCCCGTGGCGGGGGAGGAGCCGGACACGGTGGACCCCGCGGGTGCAGATGACGGGCCGGAGGAGGGGTTGGCCGGTCCCGAATCGGCCGAGCCGGCGGAGCCCGAACGCGAGCCTGCTGTCTGAGCGATAGGGGCCCGGTGGGCCTCACCACGTCGTCGCGCCCGGTGCAGTTGAGCGCCGCCACCGCCATCGTCCTGGGGGTGGTCGTTCGGTTCGCCAACGCGTCGCACCTGCGCCTCGACGAGGCCATGACGGTGAACATCGCCGGGCTCCCGCTGGGGCGGATGGCCGAAGCCCTGCGCCACGACGGCGCGCCGCCCGCCTACTACTTGTTGCTCGCGGGATGGATGCGCGCGTTCGGTGCCGGCGACGTGGCGGTACGGGCCCTCTCGGGCGTGCTCGCCGTGGCCGCCCTTCCCCTCGTCTGGATGGTCGGACGCCGTCTCGGCGGGTCTCGTGCGGCCTGGGCGTCCTTGTTGCTGCTGGCGTCGTCGCCCTTCGCCGCCCGCTACGCCACCGAGGCCCGCATGTACTCGCTCGTGATCGTGCTGGTCCTGGGAGGGTTCCTGGCGCTCGACCGCCTTCTACGGGCGCGTTCGAGTCGTGCGTTCGTGGCGCTGGCGGCGGTGACCGGGCTCCTCCTGCTGACCCACTACTGGTCGCTCTTCCTGCTTGCGGTGACGGCGGCGGTGCTGGCCGTCCGGGCGGTGCGCGATTCGGAGGCCGAAGCCCGTCGTGGAGCGCGCCGGGCGCTGGCCGCCGTCGGGGCTGGCTCACTCTTCTTCGGGCCGTGGCTGCCGTCCTTCCTCTACCAGGCCCGCCACACCGGCACGCCGTGGGGTCGCCCGGGCGGCGCCCGGGCGGTGGTCGACACCGTCTTCTACTTCGCCGGCGGCTACCGCGTCCCCGGCCTCGGGGTGGCGCTCGGACTGCTCTACCTGGTGCTGATGGCGGTGGGGATGGGGCCGCGGCGGTCGGCGCCGCGGTTGGCGTCTAGTGGCCGGATGGTGTTGGCGCGGCCCCTGGCCGTGGCGACCTTAGGCACGCTCGTCGTGGCAGTTGCGGCGGGCCAACTGACCGGCTCCGCCTTCGCACCCCGGTACGCGGCGGTCGTTTTCCCGTTGGCGATGTTGCTGGCCGGGCTGGGCGTCGCGTCCCTGTCTGACACGCGGGTCGCAGGCGGCGTGCTGGCCGGGGCCACCGTGCTGGGGCTGGCCGCGTGCGTTCCCAACATGGTGAGCGAGAGGACGTCGGCGGGCCGGGTCGCGGAGGTCTTGGCCTCGCAGGGCCGGGCGGGCGACGTGGTCGCCTACTGCCCCGACCAGCTCGGCCCGTCGGTGGCCCGGCTACTGCCCCAAGGCCGCCTCACCCAACTCACGTTCCCGCGGGCAACAGGCCCCGAGCTCATCGACTGGGTGGGTTACGAAGACGCCAACCGGTCGGCACCGGTCGGGACCTTCGCCCGCATGCTGCTCGACCGGACCGGTCCCACCCACGACCTGTGGGTCGTGTGGGCACCGGGTTACCGGACCCTGGGGACCAAGTGCGAGCAGCTGCTGGACGAGCTACGGGCAGCGAGGCCCGGCGCCTCACAGTTGGTCGACGCCCCGCCGGGCTACTTCGAACGCCCCCAGCTCGTCCGCTACGCGTCGACGTAGGTGACCCGGGCGAATTGTTAGTACCGGCCTCTGAACGGCATGGTCATGGCATAGTTATGGCATGGCACGAGCTCGAGTGAGCACCACTGTCGACGAGAACCTGTTGGCTCAGGCCCGGGGCATGCGCGCCGGTGCCACCGACGCGGCGAT
>JBOGIF010000098.1:0-1817 GCA_050742415.1 Acidimicrobiales bacterium
CGCTCCAGACGAGCATGAACAGGCGGGAGTTGAACTCGCCGCAGCGTGCGCACGGCCCACTCTCGCTGCGGCCCCACTGCGACGGGCTTACCGAGCAAGCCCGCCCGCCGCCGTGACACATCGATGCGCGCCCTTTGGAGGACACGATCCAGCAGAGATCCAGCAGCACCCGCTCGTCGACGAATTCCACCCGCGCTCCTCCGCATCGAGGTCTGGACGACCTGGGCCGGAAGAGGTTCTCCAGCCGTGGCGAGCGGGATGGCGGGTAGCCACCCAGCGGGTGACCGCAAACTAACACGTGGTCGGCCGGGAGATCAAGTTTGGGGTCGACCGTACGCGGCGGCCCGACCTTGAACCGGCGGACAGCCCCAGTCGACTGGGCCGATCTGCCAAGTCGACTGCCGAGGTCGGACGACTGCGGCGGTCGACGAAGCGCCTGCGCGTTTAGGTCGTGCGCACGACGAAGGATCGGCGGTAAAGCTGGTGGTTACTCCCCGGGCCGACGTTCTCGGCGTAGTACAAACGGTTCAACGCTGAGGTCTCTCGGTCGTTGTCGGCGGTTTCGTCAAGAAGCGTCGGGTACGACGGCCGAAGCGCTGCCGCAGCCGGGACTGGTAGGAAGGTGGTACCCGGCTCCCAGCTCGTCAAGTCCTCGCTCGTCGTATAGGCGAATCCGCCCTTCGTCTCGAAGACGGCGAGGTACCGGCCGAGGATTCGGTTGAAGCTCACAGACACGTTGGCGGCGTACACCGACGCGCTCCCTGGTTCGGGACGCCGGATGACAGGAGCCGACTCGCCCGACGCCGCCGTCACCCACCCCCCGCTTCCGGCCCAGGTTTCCCACGCGCCGGGATCCATGGCTCGATCGAAACGCACTCGGGCGAGCGCCACCTCGTCGGCACCGGTGGCCCGCCAGGCCGTGTGGAAGACATAGAGGTGGTCTCCGGCGACGATGGCCGATGGTTGTCCGACCCCCTGCACCCTGGAGCACGGGGGTGATGGTGTCAGCCCACGTAGAACTTGTGTTCGGTCGGTCCACGTCTGGCCGCCATCGCGGGATATTGCAGCGCCGATGCTGGCCGTGAAGCGACTTCTCTCGGGGCAAGTCTCGGCGTGGAAAAGGCCCAGTCGGCCGGCTGGGCCGGCCGCAGGCCAAGGTATGACCGTCGCCAACGCAGCGTATGCGTTAGCCCAGCTGGAGCCGTCGGGTCCGAGCACCGGTGCGGCGGCACCTGTGCTCCCCGCCACCGCATGCGGACGGAGCGCTCCGAACGACGGTCCGACGAACAGATAGGAACTGACGCCGGCCGAGATGAAAACCTCGACACCGTTGGGAACCCGCAGGAAGGGGAGGTGTGTATCGGGATAATGAGTCAGGCCGAAGCCACTGAGTTGAACCGGCTCTGGTGGTCCCAGGTCCACCGAGAACTGCCGCTGGGGGACTCTCGCCTGAGGAGGTGTCGCCGCCTCGGGTAGCCCGAATCTTTGGATCGTGCCGCTCGTTGCCAGCAGGCGGTATCCGAGGCCCGAAGGCTCAGCGAGAATGCTCGCCACGTCAGACGCGCCGGTGGAGCCGAGGAAGCGGGCGTCGCCGAAGGCGAAGACGCCACCGTCGGACGCGGCCAGCCAGTAGCCGTTGCCGCTGGGTGTTGGCGCCATCCCCACGATCGGCCGGGCCAGCCGTAGGGCGCCGGTGGAGCCGAGGAAGCGGGCGTCGCCGAAGGCGAAGACGCCACCGTCGGAGGCCACCAGCCAGTAGCCGTTGCCCGATGGGGTGGTCGATGTCGGCGTGCTTGGCGAGTATCTCAGGTCGACCC
>JBOGIF010000099.1:0-3104 GCA_050742415.1 Acidimicrobiales bacterium
GAATACGGCTGCCATGGAGCCGCTCGTGGCGGTCGCCAATGTCACCGGTGGGGTGGGTACCCGACTTGCTGGCCTATTACGCGCTAGCCCGCGTCGTCGTCGTACCGCTGCGATGGGGTGCGGGCACCAAGGGAAAGCTGATCGAAGCTCTCATGGCGGCCACGCCGGTCGTCTCGACGTCGGTAGGCAGCGAGGGCCTCGACCTCGTGGGTGGAAGCCACTTGCTGCTGGCCGACGATGCCGAGACCTTCGCCAGCGAGGTGAGCCGCCTCCTTACCGACGACGGGCTGTGGGCTCGCCTCGCCCGCGACGGAAGGGACCGTACCCAGTCGCGCCATAACCGCCGGGCAGTAGTGGCCCAGCTCGGGCGTGCGCTCGAGGCGGCGCTGGGGCGCACTCCCAAGGCCGCGGGCCCGCGAAGCGCTCCCGATCCAGACGTCTTCCACCAGCGGCTCCGCCACCAGGCCTTCGAGAGGGTCTTCGACTCTCTGGCCCATCTGGTCGACGTGTGCCTCCCGGAAGGAGCCTCCGTGACGGTGGCGAGCGACGGCGACGAAGATCTGCTCGATCTCGGAGGAAGGCCCGCCACCCATTTCCCCGCCGGGCCCGACGGGTCCTGGACTGGCGCCTACCCGGCAAGCGCAGCCGCGGCGACGGCCGAGCTGGACCGGGTTGGGAAGGCCGGGTGCGAATACTTCGTGCTGCCCGTGGCCGCCTGCTGGACGATGCCGTACTACGGGGACCTCACCGCCACTCTGGCGAAGACCCTTTCGGCAGTGGGGTCGTCCGATTCAGTAGGGACGATCTACAAGTTGCGCGGTCCGGCACCTTTGACGGTCGTTCAGGACCACCACGGCCGTGCATCCTGTTCGTCGGCCGCTCCTGAGGCACGGCTCGTGGCTTTCTACCTTCCCCAGTTCCACCCGATCGCCGATAACGACCTCTGGTGGGGTGAGGGCTTTACGGAGTGGGCCAACGTCGCGGCCGCCACCCCGCTCTTTCCGGGTCACGTCCAGCCCCGGCTGCCCGCCGATCTCGGGTTCTGCGACCTCCGTTCGCCCGAGACCAGGTCGGCCCAGGCCGAGCTGGCCATGCGGTTCGGGATCGAGGCCTTCTGCTACTACCACTACTGGTTCGAAGGGCGCCAGCTCCTGGAGAGGCCCTTCGAGGAGGTGCTCTCGTCCGGTGAGCCGCCCATCTCCTTCTGCCTCTGCTGGGCCAACGAGCCCTGGTCGCGACGCTGGGACGGCAGCCAGCACTCGTTGCTGCAGGCCCAGACCTACAGCCCGAGCGACGACCTCGAGCACATCCGCTGGCTTCTTCCCGCCCTGGGCGATCATCGGGCGTTGAGGATCGGTGGCCGGCCCGTCTTCATCGTCTATCGGGCCCGCGACCTGCCGGAACCCATGCGCACGACCGATCTGTGGCGAAACGAGACGAGCCGCGCCGGCCTGGGGGAGGTGTACCTGATCGCGGTCGAGAGCCCAGTGGACCGCGGCTGGGACGCGACCACTGCCGGGTTCGATTCCAAGCTCCGCTTCCAGCCGGACTGGTGGCAGGCCGGGCTCCTTCCTCGCAGCCCGGCGGGCATCGAGAGTCTTCGGGTCTACGACTACGCCTCGGCCTGGCCCGTTCTGGCTACCGCCGAGCCCGTGGCCTACCGGCGGTTCGAGACCGTGTTCCCCCGGTGGGACAACACGCCCCGAGTGGGACCCGCAGGCGTCGTCTTCTCCGGCTCGACTCCCGAGGATTACGGCCGGTGGCTGCGGCACGCCGTCGGATCGTGCCGGGATCAGCCTGGCGACCAGCGGCTGGTGTTCCTCAACGCCTGGAATGAGTGGGCTGAGGGCTGTCACCTGGAGCCCGACCAGCACGACGGGCTCGCGTACCTGGAGGCCACCCGCGACGCGGTGTCCGCCACCGCAGCGAGAAAGTTGCGGTGACACCGGTGCCCGAGCCAGGGCGGTCCGCCAGCGCTCTACCGGCAGAGCTCGTCGAGCGCTTCCGGCCGGTTGTGGCCAGTCACTCCATGTCGGCTCTCGTCACCGCCCCGCCTGGCAAGGTCCTGGTCCTAGGCGCCTACCTCGCCGACGTGCCGACCAACGTGGCCGATGTCGTGTCCCGGCTGGACGAGTCCGCCCACGACGTGATCCAGAGGTGGGTGGCCGTCGGCGGTCGTCCAACCTCGGACCTATTGGGCGAGGTCACGGTCAGAGTGTTCGATACCGGGATGCCCAAGCTCCACTGCCTCGACGAGGCCCTGGCCGGTGTCGACGTCCAGGAGTTCGACCACGTCCTCCTGGTCGACGACGACGTGGTGCTCCCGCACTCGTTCCTGGATCTCTTCCTGAGCCTCCAGTCCCAGCTGGGCTTCGCCATCGCCCAACCGGCACGGACGCCGGGATCGTTCACCGACCTGCCGATCGTGCAGCAGCAACGCGGTGTGCTGGCGCGTAGGACGCGGTTCGTCGAGGTGGGCCCGCTCGTCAGCTTCTCCCGCTCGGCCTATGAGATCCTCCTCCCGTTCGACGTCACGTCGCCCATGGGATGGGGTCTGGAGACGGTCTGGGCGCACCGGGCCGAGGTCTCAGGACTCATGTTGGGGATCGTGGACGCCGTCCCGATCGACCACAGCCTGAGGAAGCCGGCGGGCCTCTACTCCTGGGCCGAGGCCGACCGCGGCCGCCGCGCCCTCTGGTCCAGCACCGAGCACCTTCCCCAGGCGGACTGCTTCCGAGTGCTCGAAGTGACGCCCCTGCCCGGTGGCGACGACTCGCTGGCGGAAGCCACGGCCGAGCCCGGTTCTGCACCTCCTCGGATTAGCGTCGTCATCCCCACCCGGGACCGCGCCGGGCTCCTGTCCGCGGCCCTCGAGAGCCTCGCCCAGCAGGACCTGCCCGAGGACGCCTTCGAGGTGATCGTGGTGGACGACGGCTCGGTCGACGCCACTCCCGTCGTGTGCGCCAAGCACGCCGATCCGCTGCGCCTTCGCTACCAGCGCATCGGGCCGTCCGGGACGTCGTCGGCGAAGAACCTCGGCCTCTTCATGTCGCGGGGCGAGATAGTCCTGTTCTTCGACGATGACGACGTCGCCGCTCCCGACC
>JBOGIF010000100.1:0-3333 GCA_050742415.1 Acidimicrobiales bacterium
CCCGTGGTTATCGCGTAAGGGTTGCTGGACGACCCGGACCTGCACCGTGCTGCCGTCGGAGTGCCGGCGCAGGAGCTCCCCCGACCACTCCTGGCCTCCCCGCACGCGCTCGAGGATCGACAAGGCCTCGGCCACGAGAGGTTCGGGAGCCAACAGGTCGACGAGGCTGGTCTCGAGCGCCTCGTCGGCCGCCCAGCCGTACAGACGCTCGGCGGCGCGACTCCAGTACGTGATGCGGCCGTCAGGGTCGGTGGCTATGACCGCCTGGGGAAGGGCGTTGAGGACTGCCTCGGGTTCGAACCCCAACCGGGTCGAGCTCACGGAATAGGGCACCTCAGGCTCCTGGCGGAAGACTAACGATCCCGGCCTCCCGGAGCGCTGCCACCTCCGCGAAGAGCTCGTCGACCCGCGCCTCCAGCACCGCCAGGCGCTCCACGATCGGCATCGAGCGGTCTTCGCTGCTGGGTGCGACGGCGGATTGTGCCGGCAGGTCGCCGCCAAGCGTCTGGGCCCAGCGCGGCTCCTTCTGGCCGGGTTGGCGGGCGAGCCTCGAGACGAGTGGCTGCTCCCGCTCGGCCATGGCGCGTAGCGCGCTGTCGACGTCGGCTGGCGAGGCGAAGCTGTGCAGTCTCTCGCAGCGGGCCCGAAGCTCGCTCGCCGTCTGGGCGCCGCGCAGCATGAGCATGCAGAGCAGGGCCAGCTCGGGAGGTCCGAGCCCGAGAGCCTCGTCCAGGACGTGGCGGTACCGGTCGGCGCGGTTCGAGCGGCTGTAGACGACGCGCACGCGCTTGTCGCCCCGCAGGTTCTCGAGGGCGTTGGCGACAGTGTGCTCCTCGAGGCGTACAACCGGGTTGCGGTTGGACGTCTGGTTCGCCGCCGCCAAGAGCCCGTTCATCGTGAGCGGGTAGGCGTCGGGAGTGACGCGCTCCTTCTCCATGAGGCAGCCGAGAAGGCGGACCTGCACCGGTGTGAGGTTCAGGCCGGCGCCGGGTTCAGTCGAGGACGGGCTGGTCGACGGCCGACTCCAGGAGCGCGGCGTCGTTGGTCAACGCGACCGTCGAGTCGTGGGAGACGAACGTGAGAGGTGTCTCGTCGCGCTGCCACCGGCGGAGCAGACGGACCTGCGTCGCCCTCTCGCGTGCATCCTCGAAGGTGAATCGGACCGAGCCGCAAACATTGCTCCTGCTCCCATACAGGTCCACGTTCACCTCGGCGTCGTCGACCACCACCTCGAACACGCAGACATCCTGAAGCACCTCCAGGTCGCGCATCTCCCCCTCCCCCCTTGAAACGCCGCCGAGGCTATGAGGTGGTTGTCGAGGCCGTCAACGGGCGGAGAGCGCCGGGCCTTCTCCTACGGCTCCTACGGCCGGCGCCGAAAGCGGCTCCACCAGGTCTGAGGGCGGCCCCGGCCGGGCTGGGCCGGTCGCGGGCGCTGCGCCTCGAGCTCTGCCCTAATCTGGGGTCCGGCGGCGTTGACGATGTCCTCGGCCTCGTCGAGCAGGGCCGCGGCACCCTCGTCGAGCCCGGGTGGCTCTGGCGGCGTCGGTGGGCTGATGAGGTCGCCGTGGGCCCAGTTCACAGCAGCCAGTCGGGGGGCGAAGCTGCTGCAATCAGCCGGGCACCGCCATGGAGCCTCCGGGGCCAGATCGAGGTTGCACTTGCGGACCGTCTCCCCGGAGGCATAGGTCCGGCTCTCGTAGTTCTTGCAGTCCGTTCGCATCGGCATACCCACATGGTGCCCGAAGCGGGGGCTCAAGCGCGATCGTGTGTCTGCCGATGGTGAGCCCATGGTCCACCGACACATGTGGGAGAACAAGGTTTGGGCGCTCACCTGCGCCCTCGGCGTCCTTCTGACCTTCCTGCCGCGGTCCGGTCCGTCGGTTCTCAGTGGCGGCCTGAGTGTCTCGACGCTCGTGGTCGCCGTGGCGCTGGTGCCGTGGATGGCCCTTCAGCGTCGCCACTGATCGATCACTGGTCGAGCGCGCGGAAAATAAGTTGACGCCGCCCGTTCACGGCGCGCAGCATTAGGGCGAAGTTTCCGTTCCTCCCGAGGGAGTCGCCGTGTTCGTAACCGTGTGCACCTACGCCGGACAGCCGAAGGGCTACTCCGCGTTCGGCGCGCCGGCCGCCACGGCCATGCCCGCCACCATCGCCATTCGCTGGTCGTTCCGCAACGGCCACGCCAAGCGGCCGAGGGGCTCAGGAGGATCACCACCGGGGTAGGCATCCCGATCTTCCGAAGCAAGGCCCCAAGGCCGCCGGCAACCCCGGCGGCCTTTTCATATTCCTACACAGACCCGAAGAGACCGACACAACCAGATAGGAGAGCGAGATGTCCGCCCAGGGGCGAGAGATCTACGAAGAGGAGGGACTTTCCCAGGGCCGGTGCCAGGACGGCACCGGCGCACTGACCACGCTCTTCTACTCCGAGCAGCTCGACGACATCCGCCAGGCCAAGGCCATCTGTGCCGACTGCCCGGTTCGCGAGGAGTGCTTCGAGTCGGCGCGGGCGCGCCGGGAGCCGTACGGAGTGTGGGGCGGGCGCCTCTTCTTCAAGGGCAAGGTCCTCGCTGTCAAGCGCCCTCGGGGACGCCCCCCCAAGGTCCCCCGCGTGGAGACGACCGAGTCCCTCATCGCCTAGTCGGGGGCCTGCTACATCCCGAGGTCGAGCTGTTGGGCCGAGGTCTGCTGGCGGGCGAGTGGCCGGGATGCCGGGCGGACGGTGGACCGCGCTTGACGGGGCTCGGCGCGGCGGCCGCCGTGGCGCTCCACGAGGCGGCGCACGAGGGCGGACAGCTCGTCGCGGTGGCGGCGAGAGGTGTAGGCGCCCTTGTAGAGGCCGCGGTAGGTGTTGATCAGCTCCGGGTGCTCGTCGAGGAGCCAGCCCAGGTAGTGCTCCTTCACCCCCGGGCGCAGGTGCAGAGGGATTGGAGTGATCGACACGGCACCGGCGGCGACGGAACCCTTGACGACTGCCTCCAGCTGCTCGGGGCGATCCGACAGGCCGGGCAGCACCGGCGCGACGAGAACTCCGCAAGGGATCCCGGCCTCGTTCAGCTTGGCCACCGCCTCCAGGCGCCGGAGCGGGTGGGGCGTGCCTGGCTCGGTCGTCTTCCAAACCTCTTTGTCGAGCGTGCCGATGGAGAAGTTGGCCCGCACGCTGGTTCGGGCAGCGGCCTCGACCAACAGGTCGATGTCGCGCAGGATCAACGTGGATTTGGTGAGGATCGAGAACGGATTGGCCGCCTTCGACAGCTCGGAGACGATGCCCTGGGTGAGGCGGTACTTGCCCTCACAGCGTTGGTACGGGTCCGTGTTGGTGCCCATGGC
>JBOGIF010000101.1:0-8241 GCA_050742415.1 Acidimicrobiales bacterium
GTGTCCACCCTGGCCACGCTCACCGCGGCGGCCGGCGACCGCCTGAGCTGCCAGATGGGCTCATCCATCACCTGCTCGGTGAACGCCACCGCGGTGCGCAGCACCGCCGACACCTTCAACGCCACGGCGAAGTTCACGGGCTTCGCCGTCTACGACGGTGCCGCCATCCCGCTGGCCCGCTTCGACGACGTGCTGGTCACCACCCCGCCGTCGGGGCCGGACCTCCAGATCGCTATCACGAGTGCTACCGACCCGGGGTCAGCGGGTGGATGGGTGTCTTGGACCACGACCGTGCGCAACGCCGGAACGGTCCCGGCCACCGGTGTCACACTCAGCGGCGCCATCCCGGCTGGCGTCACCGGCTGGGCGACAAACACCTCGGCGGGGGCCTGCACCGTCGGGGGCACGACGTGGAGTTGCAGCCTGGGCACGCTGCCGGTAGGGACCACGGTCACCGGCACCCATAGTGGCACGGCACCGAACGCCAACACCACGCTGACGATCACCGCTAACGCGGCGATGGTGGAGCCCGACGCCGACCCTTCAAGCAACACCGCGTCGTACGCGATAGCCGTCCGCACCACGTCTCTCGCAGGATTGCTGGCGGTCGACGGTTTCAGCCGGCCTGACTCGACCATCCTCGGTACAGCCGAGACGGGTCAACCGTGGTCGGTCTGGTCAGGGAACTTCGGCGTGACCAGCGGTGCGGCGGCGCCGGGGCTCACCGGTGGTTTGGCCGTGATGGACCCGGGATGGACCTACGGCACCTACCAGGTACGTATCGCGGCCGGCGCCGTGGACGGCTTCAGCGTGGTCTTCCGGGCCGCCGACGCGGCCAACACGTACCGCTTCGGGAAGGACGCGTCGGGCTACTACCGCCTGTGGAAGGTCATCGGCGGCGTCACCCAGCCCCTGAACGTGCAAATTGTCCGGGCCGACGTGGTGCCCAGCGACGGCGACGTCATCCGGATCACCACCCGGCCCGACGACGGCATCTTCGTGACGGTCAACGGTCAGCACATCATCGACGCGGGCGACCAGGACCTGCTCACGGTGTTCCGTTTCGGGCTGTCGGCCACCACCCCGCTGGTCCGTTTCGACGATGTCCACATCAGTCAGGTGATCTCGTCGGGCATGACGACGATCGACGCATTCAGCGGTGGGGACATCTCCAGCCTGACGTCGCCCACCTCGGGGACCCGCTACGGCTGGCACTCCGGCCCGGGCTGGGAGATCGTCTCCGAACGAGCCGTCATCACGTCGGCTGGCTCGGGCGTCTCGTGGATCGACACCAACGACGAACTGGCCAACGTAAGTTTGAACGTGCTGACCGGCGCGGCCGAGTCCTGGGTCCTGTTCCGGTACAGCGAGACGGGCGATCACTACCGCTTCGGGCGCCGGGCTGGCGGCGCGTACGGCCTCGAGGTCGTGCGCGCTGGGCTGGCCGGTCCGGTTGCCGGCGCCACCCAGCAGATCGCCGGCCTCACCGCGAGGGACAACGACGTGGTGGAAGTGCGCCAGTTCACCGATGGTCGGATCCAGTGTCTCGTGAACGGCGCGGTGGTGGTCTCCCTGGTCGACACGGTGTTCAACGTGCGGACCACCGCCTACGGCTTGGCCGGCGGTACCGGCCTCGCCGTCGACAACTTCACGGTCAGGGGTCAATAGCCTCGCGCGCCGACGTGACTGGACGGCCACGCGTGTAGTCTCGTCGCCGCCGACACAGTACGATCTCGGCTGTGACCGTTGCGGCCGAGTCCTGGGGGATTGGTCGGTCGTGTCGGGAAGGCGGATACGCAGGGGTGCCGGCGACACGGAGCCAGCGCCCCTGACCGGAGGCAGATGACCGCGCGTTGTGGAGCGGACCGTCCGGAGGCACGCGTGCCGATCGGGCGGTTTCACGTCGTGGCGCCGTGCGAGGGCGGGCCGTGGCCGGCCATCATGGCCCGTCGGCGACCGGCGTCGGCCGCGGATGACATCGACAGAGGATGGTCCGATTTGTTGCTCGACTGGTACCGAAACGCAGGTCGCCTCCGGTCCAAGCTGTTCTCTCTCGGCATCGGGCCCTCGTTCGGCGGCTTCGGCGACCGCGCCGTGATCGAGCCGCCGCTAAGGGTCTACGGGGAGCGTCGCATCATCATCGGTGCGGCTGTACACATCGGCGCCAGCTCCTGGCTCCAGGTGCTCGGTGGCGAAGGCCCGTCGGCGATCGAGATCGGCGACGGGAGCAGTCTCGGCGCCCGTTGCACCATCTCGGCAGTCGAGCACGTCAGTATCGGGCGCTCGGTGCTCCTCGCCTCCAACGTTTACGTATCCGACCACAGTCATGACGTGGCCGACCCTTCCCGGCCCATCTCGCGTCAGGGCGTCACCGACGTGAGGCCGGTTGCGATCGGCGATGGTGCCTGGCTCGGTCAGAACACCGTCGTGACGCCGGGCGTGAGGATCGGCCGCGGTGCCGTGGTCGGCGCCAATTCGGTGGTCACTCGGGATGTTCCTGACCGGTGCGTGGCTGTCGGGGCCCCTGCCCGTGTCGTCCGGCAGCTCCTTGAGGGGGAGGGCTGGTGAGGCACGCGCGGACCGCGTCCCGTCTTGGGATGCGGGTTGTCGGTTCAGCGGTCCTGCGGCTCGGGGCCGACCGTTGGGGCTCGGATCGAAGATGGATCGCGGTTCTCTTCCATCATCTGACCGATGGTCGGCGCTGGCGGTCGGACGACCCATTCGTGGCTGGGCTGGGAGTCGACATGCCGGCCGAGCGTTTCGCCGATCGGATCGACTCGCTCGCGCGCCGGTACACGCCCGTGGGCCTGGACGGGATACTCGACCCGGACACGGCCTCCGGTCGCCAGAAGGTGCTGATCTGCTTCGATGACGCGTACGCCAGCGTCGCCCAGATCGCGGCGCCCCTCCTGGCCGAGCGGGGGCTGCCGTGGTGCCTGTTCCTCAACCCGGGGTTCGTCGGCAACGACGTTCTCGGCCTCGACAACTTCGTGGCGTACGTGGCCGCTACCGTCGGGCTCGAGCCGCTGGCCCAAGTGGCCGGAGCCGCGGTGGACTCTCCCGCCTCGCTGATCCGGGGTCCGCTGGCCTGGTACACCCCCGGGGAGCGGCGTCGCTTCATGGAGCGGTTGGCCAGCCTCGTCAGCCTCGACCCGGCCGAGCTGGCCGGCAAGGCACGGCTCTACCTGGACCGGGCCGACGTCGGCAGCCTCGCCGAGGCCGGCGTGGAGATCGGCAACCACACCGCCGAACATGTCTCATGCCGCGCGCTGGACGCGGCCGCGATCGAGGAGCAGGTCGTCCAGAGCGCTGCCGATATCGAGGCGATGTCGGCCCGACCCGTGCGCGCATTCGCCTACCCGTACGGTTCGTCAGCCGACGCGACCGACGCGGTCGTCCGCAGGCTCCGAGAGACCGGCCACCGTTGTGCCTTTGTCGTCGAGGCACAATCCAACACCGACCGGTCCGACCCCTACCGCCTACGCCGGATCTGTCTGACCGGTAGGGACGACCCCGCCAGCGCGGTCGAGCTCGCCGTCCTGCCCCAGCTGCGCATGCTCCGCTCCCGCCTGCGCCGGCGGTCCGAATGACGGACTCGCCAAGCGTGGTCCTGCTCACCGGCCACGACGTCGCGCATCGCCATGTGGCCCGGGCGCTGGCCGAGGGACCTGGACTGGCCGCCATCGTGTCAGTACAGCCGTCTCCGAGATCGCGATGGCAAAGATTCAGCCGGGCCAGGAGGCGGTTCGGCCTGCCCGGCATCGTGGGCCAGGCCGTTGCGCGCGGGCTGGCAACCGGCCTGCCACGACTGTTACCACCAGGCCCTTCGGTGGGCGAGGTCCTCGGGACCGGCCCGTTTCCCGCGGGTGTGAGGAACCACATCGTGCCGAGCACAAACGGCGATGCGACGCTGAAGCTGCTCGAAGGGCTTGAGCCGGACGTCCTGTGCGTCTACGGCACGGCCATCGTTTCCGATCGCCTGCTGGCGCGGGCCCGGCGCGTCGCGCTCAACCTTCATACCGGAATCTCCCCGAGGTACCGTGGCGCTGATTGCTACTTCTGGCCGTTGGTGCGGGATGAACCCCAGTATGTCGGTGCCACCGTCCACGTCTGCACCTCGGATATCGACGGTGGCCACATCTATAGCACGGCCAGAGCACGGCTCGAGCCCGATGACGGAGTAAGGGCGCTCTTCGCGCGGACGGTCGCCGTCGGTGCCGAGTTGTACGCCCAAGTGGTCACCGACATTCTTTCCGGGGTGGCGACGGCCACGCCCCAGGAGCTCACCCACGGTGTCGAGTACCGCGTCGCCATGCGTACCTGGCGGCACGAGCTCGCCGTGTGGGTGAAGCTCCGGCGCGGCCTTGTGCGCGACTACGTCGCGGCTGGGCAGCCCGCCGAGTGGAACTGTGAACCATCACGATGAGGCGTCGAGTCCAGGTCGCCCTGATCTGTGTGACCCACGATTCGGAGAGCCTGCTGCCCGGCTTCGCCGAAGCGGCCAGGCAGGGACTCTCCGGATGCGATGCCCGTATTGTCGTCGCCGACTCGGCCTCGACCGACCACACGCTGGCGGTGGTGGCAGAGCTGCTCCCGGAGGCCGACATCTGCCGGCTGGACGGAAATCGCGGGTATGCCGCGGGGTTCAACGCCGGGGTCAGGCTGGTCCGGTCCTCCGGTGGGGCGGAGAATTTCCTGCTCTCCAACCCCGACATGCGCCTCCACCCTGACACCGTGCCCACCCTGCTGGCTCGCCTCAGCGACGGCGTGGGAGTGGCGGTCCCGCAGCTCCGGGACCAGCGTCATCGCCTGTTCCACTCGCTCCGCCACCCGCCCTCGGCGCTGGCGACCTGGTGCGAGGCGTTCCTCGGCGGTCCTCTCGCCGGCCGGCTCGGACTGCCGTGCGACGTGGTGTGGGACAGCGACCGGTACCTGGCGGACGCCGAGCCGGCGTGGGCGACCGGGGGGCTGGTGGCGATAAGCGAGGCCTGTCTGGACCTCGTCGGGCCGTGGGACGAGTCCTACTTCCTCTACGAGGAAGAGGTCGACTTCATGCTGCGTGTCGCCGATGCTGGCATGCGGGTGCTGTATGTCGCCGATGCAGTGGCGACCCGGCTCCTCGAGGAGGGGCGCGTCGCACCTTGGGCGTACGCGCTCATGAGGTCCAACCGTGCCCGACTCCTGCGACGCCGCCTCCCGGCGTCTCGAGCCGCGGCGCAACTCTCCGGCCTACTGGTCGGGGACGGCCTGCGTGCCCTTCGGGGACGGCCCGAGGCTCGGGCGGCCCTGTGGGCGGTATCAACCGGAGCGAGGCCGCAACAGGTCATGGCTCGGTACGGAGTCTCCACCGGGTCGTCGGTCGATGGCCCCGCGACCCCCGGTGGCCAAGGGATACTTGCCACGGGCCACACTGATCAGTTCGAGCCCCGATCATGACAGAAAGGGGCGTCCGAACACCGTGCCGGCACGAGTGTTCGGTCGCGGGACCGATGAGCCGCTGTCGCGGTAGCATCTCGTTCCCGCCTCGGCGTTCTGACGGGGCCCCTAGCGCTGCGGATCGCTGCCCATGAGCCTTCAAAGAGTCCTGAGGGCAATGGCGCAGCACTGGGTCCTGGTGCTGATCGTCCTGATCGCGGCCGGCCCGCTGGCGAGGGGGGTCGGCGAGCAGGTGAGGCCGGTGTACGAGGCAAAGGGAACGCTGCTCCTGCTTTCCCCGGCGCGGATCGTCAACTCCGATGGAACCGTGAGCCTTACCAACCCCTTCACCAGGGTGGGCAACTCCGAAAGGGTCGCCGCAGCAACCGTCCTGATCGTTAGTTCGACCAAGGTCTGGAGCGACAGGATGCTGGCCCTTGGCGCTACCGGGAAATACAACTATCGGCAGATCTCTGAGGCCGTCATCGAACTTGTGGCCACCGCCAGCACGCCCGACACTTCGCTGCGGACCCTCAACGCCTCCATCAAGTTGTTCGTGGAGGAGTTGGCCCGCCGTCAGGAGCGGGCGGGCGCTCCACCGGAGAGTTGGATCACCTCAGAGGTTCTCTTCGTCAGTGGCGAGCCGATCGTGCTCCTGGGTAGCCGGATCCGGGCGTCCGCTGGCGTGGTCGTCCTTGGTGCGGCTTCCGCCGCCTCCCTGGCCATGGTGGCCGAGGCGTTCGGCCTCGGGGGCCGGGCTCGTCGACGGGCGCGCCTGCGCGCTGCACGGAAAGCGGAATCCCCGCCGGGCGGCTCGCCTGACGCTTCAGCGGTCCCGCCGGGGCCGCAGCGGACCGTTGTCGAAGTGGACGGGCTCGATACCGACGAAGCCGGTATGGCCCGCAACGGAGCGCCTGAGCTGAACGGGACCAACGGCGCTGCGGGCGGCCGAGCACGCAGGCGCAGGCGTCGGCGCCTGCGCCATCGGTCGATGGCGGCGCCTCACGGCTCGGACGATCGGGAGCCATGACCTTCATCGCCGGCCCGCGTTTCGATCTCGGAACCGGGGGGCACCGGTCCGGGCGGGCGGCGACCGCGTGGTCTGCGGTCATGCTGCTGGCGATCCTCGGCTCGTACTGGGCGGCCTCCTTCGGCCACGTCCGCACGACTGTCTCTTTCCTGGGCTTGGCCGTGCTCGGCCTGGTGGGTGCGTTCGTCGCCAGGGGGTCGGACACCACCAGTTACCTCGTTGTGGTCGCGGTGGTCGTGATCTTGATACCTCCCTCCCTCGGAGTCGGCGGTCGCGGGCTGTCGCCGGCCTCGTTGTTGGCCCTCGGTGCCGGGTGGCTGTGGATCTACGGATCTCTCGTTCCCTCATTGGGCCTGCCCACCAGCCCCCAGCCGCTTCACTGGGCATTCCTCGCGTACGCCATGGCGACGGGTGCGAGCCTGGTCGTGAGTGCCGTGCGGCCTCTCGACGCGCTGGAGGCGGGGTCTTCGAATCTCGGGATCCTGGCGATCGTAACTTCGCTGTCGGCCGCCCTGCTCATCTGCGACGGCGTCTCGAGCTGGGCCCGCCTGTACACGTTCCTGAGGGCGCTGGTGGTGGCCGGAAGCGTTGCGGCGGTCGTCGGGATCGTGCAGTTCACGCTCGAATACGACCTCTCGGCCCTGATCGGCTTTCCGGGCTTGACAACCGTCGAAGGCACTGCCGGCGGGATTCACGATCGCGACGGCTTCGCTCGGGTGATCGGCACCATGCTCCATCCCATCGAGTTCAGCGTGGTGCTGACTGTGCTTCTGCCCATCGCGCTCCACCTGACCTACCAGGCCGCGCCGGGCCGGCGCGGCCGATGGTGGTTGTCTGTCGCGCTGCTCGCCAGCGCGATCCCAATGTCGGTGTCCCGCAGCGGAGCGGTCGGGCTGTTCTTCGTGGCCATCATCCTGTTCCCGACATGGACCGGTCCACGCCGTGTTCAGGCGATGATCGCAGCCACGGTCTTCGCAGTTGGGATGAAGGTCCTGGTCCCGGGGCTGCTCGGCACGATCAGGGGACTATTCCTGAGTGCCGGCGTGGACCCCAGTGTCACGGCGCGCACCGTCGACTACGGGTTCGTAACCGACTTCATCTCCGAGCGCCCCTGGTTCGGCCGCGGGAACTCGACCTTCCTGCCCGAGAGGTACGACTTCCTCGACAACCAGTACCTGGTTACTCTGGTGGAGACGGGAATCATCGGCCTCCTCACGATCGTCGGGATGTTCTTCGTCGGAATCTGCCTGTGTCGCCGTGTCAAGCGGGCCACCTGCGACCCCGTGACGGCCGACCTGGCCCAGAGCCTGGTGGCCAGCCTTGTCGTGGTCCTCGCGTCCTTTGCCACGTTCGACTATCTCGGCTTCCAGACGGCTCGCCTGTCGGCATTCATCGTCTTGGGGTGCACTGGGGCGGTGTGGCGACTTCACCGCGCCGACGAGGCCGAAGCCAGGTCGCCTGACGCGATGCCCGCCGGTCGCAGCACCTCGAACGGTTCCGGCGTTCGGGAGCCAAGGCAGCTATGAAGCACTGGAGGGTTCGCGCCGGGACCGGCTCCCCGGGTTTCCGGGCGAGGGCCATGGCGTCATTCGTCGCGATGGCGGGCGCTGCCGCGGTGGTCGCGGTCAACGGCTCGACGTGGTTCCCGGGCGACGGCGCGCCCGTCGCCACCCTCAGCGTGGCGCCGGACGCCTCCATGTTCCCGATCGGAGTCTGGGTTCCGCCGGTGGAGAGCTTCAGAACCTGGATCGATCGTGGCATCAACACCGTCGTCGGCGTGCCCCAGGACCGAGACG
>JBOGIF010000102.1:0-3157 GCA_050742415.1 Acidimicrobiales bacterium
CGCTTACCGAGGGACAGCTCGGTTCAAACGCGCACGCCCTCGCTGACCATGACTGATCCAGCCTCGGGAACGCGATCGCTCGCCCAGCCAGTGAAACGGCCATGCCGGTCGCTGCTCGACGCAACGCCTCGGAGCGCGGGCCGCTGACGCCACCACGCCCGTGGTTCCAACGAACCCAACGGCTAACCTTGGCCGTGGCGCCAAAGACCCTTGGGTTCCCGCTGAGAGACCTTCAGTTGGGCTGAACTCCGGGGAGTTCCGGGGTCACGGCAAGCGGCCGGCTACACGCTGACGACCCAGAACGGGGTGTGGTGGGGTCAGTACTCGGTGACGGCGCGGATCTTCTCCTGGATGGCCTTGTACTCGGCGCTCTGGGTGAGCGGCAACAGGCTCATCAGCTTTCCCATGTTGCCGCTCACCTTCATGCGGCCTTGCATGAAGGCGGCGTTGGGGTCGAGCTCGCCCTTCTGGATCTTGACCGAGTCGTCGAGCGTGAGCGTGAGCGTGACCTCGGCGTCGGGGTCCTCACCTAGGCGGTCCTCGGTGACCTTGCCGTCGACCACCACCCAGTAGTACTTGATGTCGCCGTCGGGCCCGCCGGTGACGTGATACTGCATGCGGGCCGTGGCTCCCGGCCGCTCCGGGAACTCCTGGGCCAGCTCCCGCTGGGCGTTGAGCCATTCCTGGGTGAGGTACTTGGACATGGGCGGCACCTTACCCACGCAGGCCGGCGAAAAGGTCGTCCTCCGGCGGCGGGCTGTCCACGTCGGACCGGGCGAGGATGAAGTCCTCGTAGGGGTAGGCGGCGACGTCGGAGGGCAGCCCGAACCAGAACGGCGAGGCCGGGTCGATCTGGGTGGCGTGGGCCAGCAGGGCGGCGCGACGGACCTCCTCCCCGTCGGGCACATGGACGCGGGTGGTGATGCGCTCGTCGTGCCCCGGCCGCTCCAGCCACTTCTGGTCGAACGGCGACTCAATGCCCAGCTCCAGGAACTTCTCGTGCAGGGCCCGCAGGCGGGCGCGCGACCAGGCGGAGTAGTAGAGCTTCGACGGTCGCCACGGCGGACCGGCCTCCGGGTAGGCGCTGGGGTCGCCGGCGGCGTCGAAGGCGGCGATGCCCACGTCGTGGACACGCAGATGGTCGGGGTGGGGATAGCCCTCCTGGTCGTCGGCATAGGTGAGCACCACGTGCGGCCTTTCCTGGCGGATCACCTCCACCAGCCGCCCGACGGCCTCCCCCTCGTCGGCCTGGGCGAAGCACGTCGGTTCGTCGTTCGCCGGGGAATCGGCCATGCCCGAATCGCGGTACCCGAGCATCACCACCCGGTCGAAGCCGATGATCTCGGCCGCCTTGGCCAGCTCGGCCCGCCGCACCTCGGCGAGGTTGTCGCGGACCTCCGGGCTGTCCATCGCCGGGTTGAGGATCTCGCCCATCTCGCCGCCGGTGGCGCACACGAGCACGCAGTGAACGCCCTCCTGGGCATAGCGGTGCACGGTCCCCGCGCCCTTCGACGACTCGTCGTCGGGGTGGGCGTGGAAGCTGAGCAGGCAGAGGCGCCCTCGGTCGCTCGTGTTCGTCATATGGCGGCCCCAACCTTGTCAGACTGCCGGGCATGAAAGTCGCGTTCGTAGGCTCCTTCTCGACCGGCAAGACGACCTTGGCCAGCCACTTCGCGCTGGAGTGGGACTACCCGTTGCTGCCAGAGGTGGCACGTGAGGTCGTAGCTCTCGGCTTCCCCCTCGACCAGGGGGCAACAGCGGAGACCGAGACCCTCATATTCCTGAAGCAATGGCGGGCCGAGGCGTCCCATGACCGTTTCGTGGCCGACCGGTCCATTTACGACGTGCTCGCCTACGCCGACTGGGTGATGGCCCAGGACCGGCCGCCACGCAAGGAGGACCATCTCTGGAGCGAGGCCCGTGAGATTGCCGTCGACAACCTCCGGGCCCGCTACGACCACGTGCTCTACCTGCCCATCGAGTTCCCGATCGTGCTCGACGGCCTCCGGCCGGACGATACCGACTTCCAGGCCCAGATCGACGGGAGGATCACCGGCCTGCTGAAGGAGGCCGACGTGGCCTACTCCACGCTCACCGGCTCCATCGAGGAGCGCCAGGAGCAGGTGAGGAGGCTGGTGGGCACGCCTCGGTGATCGTCGCACGCGTCTACCGGCCGGATGGCGTCGAGGAGATCCCACCGGCCGACATCTCCGAGGTGACCGACGACCACAGCTGCCTCCTGTGGGTCCATGTCACCGACCCCTCCGAGGACGACTTCGGCTGCATCCAGGAGGAGTTCGGCCTCCACCCGTTGGCCATGGAGGACATCCGGGAACGCCACCAGAGACCCAAGCTCGAGCACTATCCAAGCCACTCGTTCCTGGTCGCGTACACCGCGGATCTGGCCGAGGTCGAAGTGTTCGTGGGCCCCACGTGGGTCGTGAGCGTGAGCGAGCCGAGCTGGTCGACCGAAGGGGTGCAGGCCCGCTTCGACCGGACCCGCCCCGACCCACCCACGCCCGGCTTCTTCGTCTACGTGCTGCTCGACGAGCTGGTGGACGGCTACTTCGACGCCACCGATGCCGCCGAGGATGCCCTCGAGGCGCTCGAGGAGCGCATCTTCGCCGCCGACGACTGGCAGGGAGGCTCGCCGGCGGTTGAAGACGGCTACGAGCAGTCGGTGCAACGAGAGATGTTCTCGGCCCGCCGCCGGTTGCTCCTCTTCCGTCGGGCGGTGGTGCCGCTGCGCGACGTCGTCGGCGCCCTTCTGCGGCGGGAGGCGGAATGGGTCGACGACACGACGGCCACCCACCTGCAGGACGTGTTCGACCACGTGCTGCGAGCCGTGGACCTGCTCGACGGCCAGCGCGAGCTGATGGGCAACGCCGTCGACGCCCACCTGGCCATCATGTCGAACCGGATGAACCGCGTGATGAAGAGGATGACCTCGTGGGGCGCCATCCTTCTCGGGTCGACGCTGGTGGCGGGCATCTACGGGATGAACTTCGAGCACATGCCCGAGTTGGGATGGCCGCTGGGCTATCCGTTCGCCCTGAGCCTCATGGTGCTGATCACGGTCGGGGGTTACCGGTGGTTCAAGTCCAAGGACTGGCTGTAGCCCGGCGTGGCATCTCCTCGGGCCCAACGGCGCCGGCAA
>JBOGIF010000103.1:0-1850 GCA_050742415.1 Acidimicrobiales bacterium
GTCCAGACGAGAAGGCCGGTGACCACCAGCGATCCCGCCGAACCCAGCGAGGCGACCGGGATGGGCCACCCAGCGAGCGAAAGAGCGGCGGCGACACTCAGGACGACCACCAGGCGGCCGGTCTCGGGGACCGTGGCGTAGGCCCCCGCCACGGTGACCGCGAGGAGCACCGGGCCATAGCCCCGGTGGCGCCATCGATGGTCGAAGGCCGCGACCAGCGGGCCCCCGGCCACGATCGTCAACGCCACGAGGACCCTCACCCAACCAGTGCCCACCAGCTCGCTGGACCCACAGATCACCACCGCCCCCGGAAAGGCGAGCAGCGGCAGAAACCCGCGGAGCCTGGGGTCCAGGTCGGCGAACAGGCCGGCCCCGACCAGCAGCGCCAGCCCCACTACCAGCTCACCCGACAGTTGGAGCTTGCCGCTCATGGCGAGGAGGCTGGCGCCAGCCAAGGCCAGGCCGGCCACCGCAAGGGGTTCCCGGCCGTCGCGGCGCCATGCCGCCCCGCACAGCCAGACGACGAGCAGGGCCGCCAGCCCGGCGAACAGGCCCCGGCCAAGATCGGGGGTCAGCAAACCTTCGCTCGAACCTCTCCGGCTCGCTCGCCGAGGCCTACCAACACCTCCGCCACCAGCTCGACCGACTCGAGAGGCAGGTCGGCGAAGATCGGAAGGCTCACCACCCCGGCGGCCACCCGGTCCGTCACCGGAAGGTCGGCGGCAGCATGGGCGGCGTAGGCGTGCTGGCGGTGGACCGGCGGCGAGAAGTAGCACCGGGTGTCGATGCCGTCGGCCTTCAGGGCGGCCACGACCGCGTCGCGGGGCAGACCGAACCGCTCCTCGTCGACGAAGACCGTGAAGTCCTTGTAGGTCGAGTGGTCCTCGTCGTCGACGACCTGGGTGGCAAGTCCGGGTACCCCGGCGAGGAGCTTGGTGTACAGCCCCGACAACCGCTGGCGCCGCTCGAGGTGGTCGTCGAGCCGAGCCAGGGACTCAAGGGCGGTGGCCGCGTGCATCTCCGACATCCGGGCATTCAGGCCCACGAACTGGGTGTCGTAGTTGCCGGGGTTGCCGTAGTCGCGCCCGATCCGAAGCTCCCGGGCCAGATCGTCGCGGTTGGTAGACACCAGCCCGCCCTCGCCGGCCACCACCAGCTTGGTCGGGCTGAGGCTGAACACCTCGGCGTCGCCGAAGCCCCCGACCGGCCGCCCCGCCCGGGTGGCGCCGAAGGCATGGGCGGCGTCGAACACCAAGGGCACGGCCGCCGTCGCGGCCATCTCCTCGAGCGCCACTACCCGGCATGGTGCGCCGAAGACGTGGGTGGCCAGGATCGCGACAGCGCCGTCCAGGCGGCTCTTGGCATCGGCGGCGTCGACCTGGAAGCTCCGGGGATCACACTCGGCGAACTCTGGTCGCAGCCCGTTCCACGCCACGGCGTGGGCCGAGGCGCTGAAGGTGAAGCTGGGCAGCACGACGGGGACGTCGCCCGGCGCCGGCGCGCCCGTGAGCGCCTTCATGGTGAGCATGAGCCCGGCGGTGCACGAGGAGACGGCGACGACGTCGCCCACGCCGAGGCGGGCTGCCGCCTGCTCCTCCAGCTGGCGCACGAGCGGGCCGTTGGTGAGGATTCCGCGATCGAACGACGGGGACAGGCGCTCGGTGACGGCGGACAGTGGGGGGGTGAACGGGCGCGCGAACCGAAGTCCCTCACCGAATGCCGGATCGCCGCCCAGGATGGCGAGACGTCTCAAGGGAGTTGCTCCTTCCTGGAGGAACCGACTTTACCGGCACTCGGTACAGGGACCGCTGCACCCGCCCATGACCCCCGTCCCCCGCGTCCTCATCTCC
>JBOGIF010000104.1:0-1675 GCA_050742415.1 Acidimicrobiales bacterium
GTGGTGGCCCGGGGGCGCGCCCTGGGCGCCACGTGGCAGGCCGACGAGATCGACCGTCTGGTCCTGCCCCGCTCGGCGCTGATCGACCGCATGGCCGGGCTGCTGGGCGGCCGGGCGGCCGAGGAGCTGGTGTTCGGCGAGCCCGGCTCGGGGGCCGCCGACGACCTGCGCCGGGTGGGTGAGATCGCCCGCCGCATGGTGTGCGAGCTGGGGATGGGAGAGGGGCTGAGCCCGCTCGACTATCCCGACGGCGCCGCCTTCCACGGGCGCTCCGAGGAGCTCGACCGGGCCATCGAAGCCGAGGTCGGCCGCCTGGTCGACGAGGCCCACGCCAAGGCCCTGGCCGTGCTCACCGCCTCCCGCGAGGCGTTGGAGAGCGGTGCCCAAGCCCTGCTCGAACGCGAGACCCTGTCCGCCGCCGAGCTCGACGCCATCGCCGGCCCCCCACTGCCCCTCCCCGTCGCCCTGGCCGTCGTCAGAGAGGCTGGTCGGTAGTCACCCGGGTCCGCCGACCCCCCACGGACCGGGGCGCCGACGCCAGGCGCTGCTTCACCGACCTCGTGATCGCCGAGGCGGGGTACGGCCTCGAGTCGTTCTACGAGGCTCCCCGCGAGACCGACAGG
This sequence comes from Acidimicrobiales bacterium, assembly GCA_050742415.1. Lineage (GTDB taxonomy): Bacteria > Actinomycetota > Acidimicrobiia > Acidimicrobiales > AC-14 > JBOGIF01. The sequence continues at coordinate 624 of JBOGIF010000104.1, forward strand.
ACTTCGCCGAGGATTACGCCGGTGGTCAGGGACGGATCAGTTCGACGTGTCTACCGGACGCGGCCACCAGATGCTCGAAGTCGTCAAGGTCCAAGGTGACGATCTCGTCGCCGTCGGTCGAAAGCAACACGACGACAGCGTCGATCACATCGGCCAGACCGGTCGCCCCCAGAAGCTCCCCTGCCGCACGCCCGAGCGGTTCGTCGAAGGGCCGCACGTCGACACCATCAAGGGCTCGCGCCAGCCGGGCTTGCCGCGGACCGCCTCGCCATACCTGACCGAGCACGCCGGCGTGAGTAACGGGTGGCTCGCCGGCGATCTGAGCCGCCTTGAGGCGCGCCCACATCGGCCGCTCGTTTCGCTCGAGGGCGATCAGCGCACCGCTGTCGAGCACAAGCGTCACGCGGACTTCGTCCTTCCGCCACGGGGGACTCGGCCGGCCGTATTCGAGCGGGCACCACGCACGATGACGGCGTCCTCTCGATCGGCGCGCCGGTGGGCCACGATCTCTTCGGCGGTGATCTCGCCGAACTCCGCCTCGTAGTCGGCGATCGCCGCACGGAGATGGTCGAGCCACGTATGCATGGGGTGTGGGCATGCCGCCAGCTTCCTGACGAAGCAGGCTACAGATCAGGGTCCGGCCAATCGATTGCCTCGACGAGCACGTCTGTCTCCACTTGGAGCACGGCGCTCGATGCCGTCTCTGCGTACTGATCGCCTTCTCGCCGGAAGCAGCGGACCAGGTGGTTCCCCGGCTCCGCCACCATGATCTCGTCCACATCGTGGGCGGCGTAGAAGCCGAACTTGGCGTAGGTCTCGTCATCGGGCGACTGAACCTCCACGACGACGGCCACCGTGGGCACCCAGACATCGCGTGGGAGCTGGCGGTGGTAGCCGTTGTCGGGGACCCGGTAGTCGTCCGGCGAACCGAGGTTGAACGGACCGGTGGCAATCAGCCCCACCGCCTTGGCGTACGGGTCCAGAAGGACGGCCAGCGCGTTGTCGACGAAACCGTGAACGGGATGAGCAGCCGGAGCCAAGTGATAGGTCCC
>JBOGIF010000105.1:0-3438 GCA_050742415.1 Acidimicrobiales bacterium
CACCGCGTCGTCCCCGTTCGCTCACGATCGTGCACGTCCCGCACAGTAGGCAGAGGGTGCGACAACAACGCCGAACACCAGTTCGTTTCGCGACACCGCGCGACACGTTCCGATCCTCAGAAAAGTGGCCGAGCCAGAGCGCGATGGTGGCCAGGTCGACGCCTCCGGCGAGGAGGGTCATGGCGCAGGTGTGCCGGAGCGTGTGCGGGGTGGTGTGCTTGCCGGCCAACGATGGCGAGGTGGCCGCAGCTGTGGCTGCGTGCTTGGCGACAAGCCGCCAGATGGCGCTGCGGGTGAGCGGCCGGTTGGTGCCGCGGCTGGGGAACAGCGGGTCGTCGGGCTGGCCGGGCAGGATCCGCGTCCAGGCGCGTAGGACCCGGACGGTGTCGTTGTTCAAGGGCGTGCAGCGTTCCTTGCGGCCCTTGCCTTGGCAGCGGACGTGAGCGCCGACGCCGAGCGCGACGTGCCGGCAGCGAAGGTTGATGAGCTCGGACACGCGTAGCCCGGTCTGGGCGGCGAGAACGATGAGCGCGTGATCGCGCTGGCCGGCCCAGGTGGCCTGGTCCGGGCTGGCGATGAGGGCGTCGAGCTCCGACGGGGTGAGGTAGGAGACGATGGCGGTGTCGAAGCGCTTGTCGGGAATGGCGAGCACGCGTTGGATGAGGTCGGCGTGCTCGGGGTGGCGGAGGGCGGCGTAGGCGAAGAACGAATGGATGGCGCTGAGGCGGGCGTTGCGGGTGCGGACGCTGTTGTGCCGCTCGGCTTCGAGGTGGTGCAGGAAGCCGGCGATGACGGCGGCGTCGATGTCGGTGAAGTCGAGTCTGGATGGGGCTGTTCCGGTGCCGTCGGCGAGGTAGGCGAGCAGGAGCCGGAACGTGTCGCGGTAGGCGGCGATGGTGTTGGGGCTGGCGTGGCGTTGGCGGATGAGCCGATCCGTGAAGAACGCCTGCAGGGTCGATGCCACCGAGGTCACGGGTTGGGCCTGGGGGTCTCGAGGCGTTGGGTGGCGAGGGCGAGCAGCTCGGGCGCGGCCTGCTGATACCAGTACGTGGCCTTCGGATCGACGTGACCGACGTAGGTCGACAGCAGCGGCAGCCGGGCTTGCACGTCGAGACCCTGGCGATGCCAGGTGGTCATCGTGCGCACGACGAACGCATGGCGGAGGTCATGAACCCGCGGGAGTCGCCCGCCTCCGCTGGCGGCCTGGAGGCCGAGCTGGCGTCGGAGACGGGCGAAGACCGCCTGGGTCGAGCTGTGGGCGACGCGTCCTCCCCGCGTGCTGACGAAGAAGCTCGGCTGCTTGGGGTTGGGCCAGAGACGATCCCGCTGGGCGGCGTAGTCGGCCAGGGCGGCGACGGTCGTGGCGTGGACGGGGACGTGACGGCTTCTTCCGTTCTTGGCGTGACGAACCAGCAGCTGGCTCTCGGCGAGGGTGACGTCGTCCCGGTCGAGACCGGCGGCCTCACAGAAGCGGAGTCCGGTGCAGGCCAGCAGCCCGATCAGGGTCTGGTAGGTGGCGGCCTTCAGCGGCGGGGTGAGGGAAGCGGCCGCTGTCAGGAGACCGGCGATCTCGTCGCCGGGGTAGAGGTAGGGGGCGGTCCGGTGCCGAGGCACGGCCAGCAGGTTGCTGGGGGGTGGTTCGGTTCGAGGGTCGAGGCCGTGCAGGTATTCGGCGAAGCGGCGGACCATCGTCAGGCGTTGCTGTTGGCGCTGCGGGCTGCTGGTCGGCCGGGACTGGGCCCACGTGAGCGCCAGCTCGGCCGTGATGACGTCGGCGCCGCCGCGGTCGAGCCAGGCCGCGAAGTCGTGGAGGATGGTGTCGTAGCCGTGGAGCTTGTAGCCGAGCGCCCGGCGGAGGGCGAGGTAGTCGTCGACGTGGGCAGCGAGGTCGGTCATGCCCGTGCCTCGGGCCAGGGCTGGACCAGCGCGGACAGGGCGTCGAGGTCGACCTTGGCGTATATCGCTGTCGTTTGGACGTTCTGGTGGCGCAGCAGCTGAGCGATCTCGATGAGCGGGGCGCCGCGGCGCACCAGGTCTGTCGCCACCGTGTGACGGAGCCGGTGAGGACCGTGGGGGTCCAGTCCGGCGCGTCTGCTCGCGGCTCGCACCAGACCGCCGATCGCCTGCCGCGTCAGGCCTTGCCAGGGTGCGCAGGAGCGAAGGAACACCCGGCGGTCGTGGCAGCGTGGCCGGGCGTGCAGCAGGTAGTCGGCGATCGGCTCGCCGACGGTGGCGGGCAGAGGAAGCCGATCCGTCCGGGGCCCTTTGCCGCGGATCCGGATCTCGCCGGCCGACCAGTCGATGTCATCGAGTCTCAGTCCCGCCACCTCATTCGCCCGCAAACCCAGACGAGCCAACGTGGTCAGGACCGCGAAGTCGCGGAGCCCGACCGGTTTCGTCCGGTCGCAGGAGTCGAGGAGCCGCTCGACATGGGAGCCGGGGAGGGCTCTCGGCAGGTCGGGTCGACGGCGGGCGGCCGTCGGCACAGCCGACACGAGGTCCCGCTCCGTAAATCCCGTCGCGAACAGGAAGCGGAGCAGCGCCTTCAACCCGCCTGTCATGGTCTGCATCCCGGCCACGCTCAACTCCTCGCTACGGACCAGGACGAACGCGGTGACGTCGCCCGCCGTCAGACCGGCCACGCCGCTCGGGGTCGATGCATCGACAACGGACAGAAACTGGCGGGCCACCCGCTCATAGCCGGCGGCAGTGCCCTCACCCAGACCGCGCTCGTCGCGCAGGTGCCGACCGAACCGGCCGATCAGCCCGTCCAGGTCCGTCATCGGTGGTGTCGGCGCCGTGTAGAGCCCGCGCTCGGCAAGGAACGCGAGCAGCGGCATCAAGCCTCGGGCCGTCAACTTGGACGCGTAGCCCTCCGCTCGCCGGGTCTCGAGGAACGTCTCCAGCACCGAGGGGCTCAGGTCGGTGATCCGCAACTCCCGTGCCGCGAGCCAACGGTTCAGGTGGCCGACGAGCCCCCGCTGCCCGGCGAGGCCACCCGGCCGGTAGCCGCGGGCAGCGAGCCACGTCTCGAACTCGAGAGCCAACGATGCCAACGGGCCAGATGACACGTCTGTCGTCGGCATCGATCACCCTCCCACGGTCGTCTTCGAACAACCGAAGGCTGGCGGCCTGACCTGTGCGCTATGTCGCGTTCAGTTGAGAAGTCCCTGTGTTCTTGCGCTCAACTCGTCGATCGCGACATAGGCGTCGACGCGTCATAAGCGGCGTTATGGAGACTTCCGCATAACGCCGCGCTCGACCAGCGCATCGCCTTGCGCTTCGCCATGCCGCCCATGACCCCGGCCGAGACCAACGCCTACATCGCCCACCACCTCGGCCTGGCCGGACGGAGCGACACGTTGTTCTCCGACGACGCCGTCGCCCTCATCCACCAGGTCTCACGGGGACTGCCGAGGGCGGTCAACAGTACTTGTT
>JBOGIF010000106.1:0-10727 GCA_050742415.1 Acidimicrobiales bacterium
AGAGCAGGCGCTGCACGCCGCGCTGGGTGAGTCGTACCGGCAGTTCGTGACCACCCGCAGCCGCCTCATACCGGGCGTCTGGTGAAACACGGAGCGGCTTAGGGCTCACGCGGCGCCTCTTGGTCGACCGGGACCGGCCGCTCGCGGTGGGTCGACCCCGTCGTGGCGGTCGCGGACGTCGGCGCGCAGCGAGGCGACGACCGCGACGGCGATCACTACCGCGATGACCCCGAGGGACACGAAGGTCGGCAGGTGCACCTCGAACGGCGCACCGATGAGGAGCATCTTCACACCCACGAAGGCGAGGATGACGCCGAGGCCCACGTTGAGGTAGCGGAACTTCCCCTGCATGCCGCCGAGGAGGAAGTAAAGAGAGCGGAGACCGAGGATCGCGAAGGCGTTGGCGGCGAAGACGATGAACGGCTCTCGGCTGACGGCCAGGATCGCGGGCACGGAGTCGACGGCGAAGACGACGTCGGTTGCCTCGATGAGGACCAGCACCGCGAACAGCGGGGTGGCCAAGCGCTTGCCGTTCGCTCTGGTGAACAGCTTCTGGCCGTCGTAGGTGCTCGTGGTTGGCACGACGCGCCGAACGATTCGCATCGCGATGTTGGCGTTGTAGTCGACCTGTTCGGACTCGTCGTGATGGGCGATCTTCCACGCCGTGTACAGGAGAAAGGCGCCGAAGATGTAGAGGATCCACTCGAAGCGTTCGATCAGTTCGACACCAGCGAAGATGAAGATGCCGCGCAGCACGAGCGCACCGAAGATGCCCCAGAACAGAACGCGGAACTGGTACTCGCGAGGAACGGTGAAGAACGAGAAGATGACCGCCCACACGAACACGTTGTCGATGGAGAGGCTCTTTTCGATGAGGAACCCCGCGTAGTACTCGCCGCCGGCCTGGCCGCCCTGCCAGACGAGGAGGACGACGCCGAAGGCGAGACCGAGCGAGATCCACACCGCCGACTCGATCGCGGCTTCCCGGATGGTGATGACGTGCGCGGTGCGGTGCACCAACAGCAGGTCGACGACGAGCATGACGACAATCGCGCCAATGAGCGCCAGCCACAGCCACGGCGGCGTGTCGAAGCTGGCGAACTCGCGGGAGCTGTCGCCGGCGGCAGCTGCCACGGTCGTCGCGAAAGGCGGATGCATCAAGACCTCCGATGTGTGGCGCGGACAGGGTCGCCCTGGCAATGGCCATGGCGCCGTCGGGACGGGTGGCGGTCAGCGCCCCATGCGGCTCGGGCGCTTATCACGGTGTCGGACCGATGAGAACCGGGACCGACCGGTGCGTGCTGCCTGACCGTCGGCTGCTGACGAGCGTTCTGGCCCCAGCGCCGCTGCTGACGACGATCAGCTCGTAGCGGTTGTCGACCGCGAACCGGTGGAGCGCCCTCGAGGGCTCTCCGAAGAGGATGACGGTGGCGACCGGAGCGGTGACCTGTGTCCCGACGTCGCGGGCGATGGTGTCGAGCCGCTGTTGTGCCTCGCGTTGGGTGTCGCGGCCGCGCACCGTCGAAGGCGCCTCGAGGTCGAGCACTGCGGCCAGCGTGATCGAGGTCATCCTGGTGCCGAGGAGGGCCAGCGCGACGTCGAGCGCGGCCTGCGCGTCGGGTGTCCCATCGTGGGAGACGAGCAGGTCGAGCCGGCCCGGTGGAAGGGGCCGCGGCGGCTCGGTGGGGCGATGGCGGTCGGCGCTCACGGCGACGGGCAGCGCAAGGGGACCGAGGAACAGGAACGGCACCGCCCAGGCGAAGGTGTCGTGGCCTCGGCGCCGCATGACGGCGACGGCGACGGCGCCGATTGCCAGCCAGCCGGCGGCGATGGCGAGCCCTACCACGACGCTTCCCGCCGATTCCGCTTGTGCGCCCCTCGTCGGCGGGGTCGCGCAGCGTGGCCGGTCATGGCGTTCGATCCGGTGGCTCGAACGGAGCGCGCGACCGGAGGGCGAGGCGTAGGGAGCCGTCGACGGCGGCATGCGTGCCGGCGAAGCGGTTCACCAACCACACGCGGATCGTGATCGCGACGGCGATGCCCACGCCGGCGAGCGCGCCGAGCACAGTGTGCACGCCCGTCATCGGTTGCTCTCATCACGGGCCACCACCCTCGGTGACCTCGGGTCAGGGGTCGCGCGCCAGCGCGACGACAGTCGAACGGGTGCCATGAAGTTCCTCTCCTCGAAGACGTGACGGGGGGGACGTCAGCAGACGGACCCGCGGCGCCCGATGGGCGCGGCGTCAGGAGGAGAGGTGAGGTGGACCCCGTCTCGGCGCGCAGGGCGTCGGAACGACGAGCGGTCGAACCCACAGACGGCGGAGCAGGCCTCGCGATCGGCGGCGTGGCCGCGGATCGCGAGTCCGGCCAACACTGCGGCGTCGGCGACTCTCAGCTCGGCGGCTGTCCGTCGACTCCTCGGCAGACCCGGCTTCCTCGCCCACCTCGGCCGCGGGCGACGCAACAGGGACCGTCGCCACGCCCGCAGCGCCGGCCATCGCCAGCATGACGGCGAGCAACGCCGCCAGCCACCGCGACCGGACGCGACCGCGCTCATCCGAGCGCTGGTCGTCGGTGGGTGGCGGGATCAAAGACACAGGCGCTCCGGTCAACGTGGACATCAACCGAAGGTCTCTCCCGCCCCGAGAGGCCACGACCCACGGGCCCGAAGGCCGAGATGACGTAGATCGTGTTGTGGGATACTCCCCTTCGGTCGCCATACTACTCGGCGCACCGGGTCGCCGCGAGGTCGAGCCCGTTGTCCCAGATGGACCTCACGTCGTCACGCGGCGTGGCTTTCTTCGCCAGCTTGATCGCCGGGACCGGGATCGTCCGGTGGCGAGATGCCCACCTCATCGAACCAAGACCGAGGCGCACCGTGGTGAGGTCCCCTCTTGTCGTGTGGTTGGCTACGTGCGTTCCTCCCGGAAGCTCGGGGCTGGGGGAGGTTCGGGGGTTGCTGGGCAACGACTACTGGGGGCTGGTCCGCAAACGGTCGATCGCGGGGCGACACACACGTCCTACGGCGACTCGGTCGCGGCGGTGATGCGACTGTGCACGCAAAGCCAACGGCCTGCCCGCCGCGTGAACACGCCGGTTGTCCACTCGTCCGCGTCGAACTGACTGCCACCGAAGTGTGCAGTGTTCGTCATCTTGGTCGTGAGGATCGCAAGGTCGCCATGGAGGACCCGAACCGTGGGGCGCATGGGTAGTCTCTCCCGTTGGCTGCTGTCGCGAGCCCGCTGGACCACGAGTCAGGATCAGTGGCGAGTACACCAGGTCGGGCATGTCCAGTTGTGCCTTTCCATTCCAAGCCGGCCACCGTTATCGCATATACGCCGTAGTGGCCAAGGATGGAGTACTTGCAACCACCAATATCTCCGGGACTCGTGAGATGTTTCCTGGGACAGAGCCGACCATCGCGCCGGCCGAGACCATACGCAATCGACCAAGCTTCACCGGATAGCCACGGTGAATGAGGACCGGGCGAAGCCCGGGGTTCAGGCGTTGGCGGCGCGGAGCTGGTCGTCGAGCCAATCTCGGGGGACGCGGGTGGTGGCGGCTTGGCGTAGGGCGGTGGCGCGTGCGGAGCGCTCGGCGGACGACATAGTGAGCGCCTTGGCCAGAACGTCGGCCGTGCCAGCCACGTCGAACGGATTCACCTCCAGCGCCACGGAGCGGAGCTCCTCCCACACGCCGGCCTCCCGGCTGAGAGCCAGCACCCCGTCGCGGCGGTTCAGGATGGCGCCTTCCTTGGCGACGAGGTTCAGGCCGTCACGCACCGGGTTCACCAGCAGCACGTCGTAGCGGCCGAGCGCGGCCAGCGAGCGGTGGTAGTTGTCCGAGGAGTCCAGCACGATGGGCGTCCACTCGGGCGTGCCCCATCGCTCGTTCAGCAGGCGGGCCAGCGACTCCGCCTCCTGGCGGTAGGCGAGGTACTCGGGCAAGGCCTCGCGCGAGGGATAGACGAGCGCCACGAAGGTCGCCCGGCCCCGCCAGTCGGGGTACCGGGCGAGCAGCTCATCGAAGGCCCAGAAGCCGCGCAGCACGTTCTTCGACAGTTCCAGCCGGTCGACGCGAAGCAGGAGCTTGCGATCGCCCAGCAGTTCGTCGAGCCGGCTCTCCTCGGTCCGGCACGCCTCGGATGAAGCCAATCGCACCATCTCGTCCACGTCGGGCGTTATCGGCGACACGAAGGTGGCGGGCGCGAAGCCGAGCACGTCGGTGCAGCAGGCCGAGAAGTTGGCAGCCCACCGATGTGCATGGAAGCCGCACGAGGAGTGGCTGCTCATCCCCACCAGCAGTTCCTCGGCCACGTCGGAAGGAAGCATGCGTAGCGCCCCCGGCTCGCAGAACGGGATATGGGTGAAGTGCACGGCCCTCAGGTCCTTGCGCTCCTGGGCAAGCCAGGTGCCCACCAGGCTCAGGTGGTAGTCCTGCACCAGAACGGTGGCACCCTCGGGCGCCTCGTCGATGATGGCCCGGGCGAACGTCTGGTTAACGCTGCGATATGCGTTCCAGGCCTCGCGCCAGCGGCTGTCGAGGCGGGGCCGTCGGGACAGGTCGAAAAGGCCGTGGTGCAGGAACCACAGCGTGGCGTTCGACACCACGTCGTAGGCCATCCGGTAGGCCGCCGGGTCCACGGCAAGAGACCGGAACCGGAAGCCCTCGGCTTCGACGATGCCCGACTCGGCTGCGTGGCGGTCGGCGTCGGTCATGGCCGTGGCCATCCAGGTGGCGCCCGTTTCACGCACCAGCGGCCCGAGACTGGAGACGAGGCCGCCGCCGCCGCGGCGGGCCTCCAGGTCTCCGGAGGGACCGTGGGAGAACGAGAGCGGGCCCCGGTTGGACACGACGAGGACCGGGTTCCCAGTCGAGGCCCGGGACTCGGCCATGCGCCACCATAGGCGCACATGCCCTCAGGAACCGGCGGCGACGCCTCAGCCGGCCGACGCACTGTGCTGGCCGCCCCCGACAAGTTCCGCGGCACGGCCACCGCCCGCGAGATCTCCTCCGCCGTGGCCCGGGCCGCCGCCGCGTGCGGCTGGGCGTGTGACCAGGCCCCGCTGGCCGACGGGGGCGAAGGCACCCTCGCCGCCCTGGGCGGCGCCGTGCGCCACACGACGGTCCGCGGCCCGCTGGGCAACCCGGTGCGCGCCGAGTGGCGCATAAGCGAGCAGACGGCGGTAGTCGAGATGGCCCAAGCCTCGGGCCTCGATCTGGTCGGCGGGCCGGAGGGCAACGACCCCCTTCGGGCTTCCACGGTCGGGACCGGCGAGCTGATCGCGACGGCGATCGACGCCGGGGCGAAGCGCGTGATCGTGGGGGCCGGAGGCTCGGCCACGACCGACGGCGGGTTCGGTGCCGTCGGCGCGCTCAACCCCGAACGCCGGCTGCGCAACGTCGAGCTGTTGGTTGCGTGCGACGTCGACATCGTCTTCATCGACGCCGCCCGCCTCTTCGCCGCCCAGAAGGGTGCCACCCCCGCCCAGGTCGAGCTGCTGCGGAGGCGCCTGGAGCGGCTCGCCCAGGTGTACCTGCGTGACTACGGGACCAACGTGCGCGAGCTGCCCGGCTCCGGGGCGGCAGGGGGTCTGGCGGGCGGGCTGGCCGCGGTCGGCGCCACCCTCGTCGGCGGCTTCGATCTGGTAGCCGAGGCGATCGAGCTGGCCGAGCGCGCTGCGGGCGCCGACCTGGTGGTGACCGGCGAGGGCACGCTCGATGCCGAGTCGTTCCGGGGAAAGGCGGTCGGGGGGGTGATCAAGGTGGCGAGAGAAGCGGGCGTGCCCGTGCTCGTGATCGTCGGCGACGTCGACCCGGAGGAGGACGAAGGTGCGCTCCCGGCCCTGGGGGCGGGCGTGGAGGTGGTCTCCCTGGCCGAGCGCTACGGGGTCGGGCGCGCGCTGGCCGACACCACCGCCTGCGTGACCGAGGTGGTCACCGAGGCCCTGGTGTCACGGTAGGCGGGCACCTCCACCAGCGGCGGGCGCTGGCTGAGGGCCTCCACTGCCAGCCCCGAGCCGTCGCGTACTCCCGCCCGATCGAGCGCAGTGCGGATCACCTCGAGAGCCTGGGCCCCCAGCTCGTCGAGGGAGCGGTTCCGGTGCAGCCGGTCGCCGAGATCCACCTGGGCAACCGCTTCCGCACCGAACCGGGCAGCCACGTCGATCAACAATCCGAGGTCGACGCCGTAGCCCTCGACGAAAGGCAGGCGCTCCAAGACGACGCGCCGCGCCGCGTACTCGCCGGCCAGCGGCTGGCGGATGCAGGCGAGCAACGGGAAGAACAGAGAGATCAGCGGACGGGCGACGAGCTCGGTGACCCGGCCCCCTTCGCCCGCCACGCCGTCGTAGGACCGGTCGTAGTACCCCTTCACGAACGCCGTTGCCGGTTGACAGAGCAACGGCTCGAGCAGGCGGGTGACGAACCGGGAGTCGAAGGCGCGGAGGTCGGCGTCGCAGAACACGACCAGGTCGCCCGTGGAGATGGCCACCGCCTTCCACAGCGCCTCGCCCTTGCCCGTTCCCGGTCCGCAGGCGCCGAGGACCTCCGCCGCCGGGGCCACGATCGCCCCGGCTGCCGTCGCCACCTCGACGGTGGCGTCACTCGACCCGTCGTCGACTACGACCACCTCGTCGACCAGGCCCACGCCTTCCACCAAGTCGGCCACGATCGTGCGCACTATGTCGCCGACCGTCGCCGCCTCGTTACGCGCCGGAAGGCATACCGACACGCGCTGCGCGCCCTTGGACTCGAGCAGGTCGGCGATCACGGCTGCATGTTGGCATGGCCCTGTCGTCGGCCTAAGGCCGGGGCGACGGGCGGTCGAGATGCGCGATGATGGCGCCATCATCCAGAGCGGTCGAGGGACCGGGCCCGTCGACGCCGCGACAACCAGCCGCCTTGCCAAAAGGGCGACCAGGTGCCAATGCCCGGAGCGATGAGGAGGGCACGATGCCATCTTTCGTTCAAGGCCTGAAGTGTCGGGAGTGCGGACGAGCGTTTCCCGCCGAGGCCCTTCACGTGTGCGAGTGGTGCTTCGGGCCGCTCGAGGTCACCTACGACTACGACGCCATTGCCGCCGCCACCTCGCGGGCGAGCATCGCCGCCGGGCCGGCGTCGATATGGCGCTACGACAACCTGCTTCCGGCGGTCAACGACGGTGCCGTCGACCTCGGCGCCGGCTTCACTCCGCTGGTCAGGGCCGACCGCCTGGCCGCCGAGCTCGGCCTCGGTGAGCTGTGGTTGAAGAACGACACGCTCAACCCCACCGGCTCGTTCAAGGACCGGGTCGTGGCGGTGGCGCTGGCCCGAGCCCGGGCGATGGGGTTCAAGGTGGCTGCCTGCGCGTCCACCGGCAACCTGGCCAACTCGGTCGCCGCCCACGCGGCGCGCGCCGGGATGCGCCATTTCGTGTTCATCCCCGCCGACCTCGAGGCCGGCAAGGTGATCACCACTGCCGTCTACGGCCCCAACCTGGTGGCCGTCGAGGGCAGCTACGACGACGTCAACCGTCTCTGCACCGAGCTGGCGTCGGACCACCCCACGTGGGCGTTCGTCAACGTCAACCTGCGCACCTACTACGCCGAGGGCTCCAAGACCTTGGCGTTCGAGACGGCCGAGCAGCTCGGATGGCAGACGCCCGATCACGTGGTGGTGCCGGTGGCCTCGGGGTCCCAGCTAACCAAGATCGCCAAGGGCTTCGAAGAGCTGTGGAAGGTAGGCCTGCTCGACGACGAGCCCCACGTGAGGGTGTCCGGCGCCCAGGCCGAGGGCTGCTCCCCGGTGGCCACCGCCTTCGCCGCCGGCCACGACCACATCCGCCCGGTGAAGCCGGCCACCATCGCCAAGTCGCTTGCCATCGGCAACCCGGCCGACGGCCCCTATGCGCTCGAAACGGTGCGATCCAGCGGCGGCTCGCTGGCCGCCGTCACCGACGACGAGATCGTCGACGCCATGCTCCTGCTGGCCCGCACCGAGGGCATCTTCGCCGAGCCGGCTGGCGGCGTGCCCCTCGCCACCCTCGCGAAGCCGGCAGCGGCGCGCGTGGCCCGCCCCGACGACCGCGTCGTGGCCTACGTGACGGGCCACGGGTTGAAGACGCTGGAGGCGGTGGCGCCCCGGGTCGGGCCGACGGCCACGATTGCGCCGACGCTCGCCGCCTTCAACGCGGCCATCCCCGACGTAAACGCGGAGGTCTGATCCCGAATGGCAACCGTTCGCATCCCCACCCAGCTACGCCCACTGTCGGCCGGTGCCGCCGAGGTCGCGGTCGACGGGAAGACCGTCGGAGAGGTCCTCGCTGCGCTCGACCGGGCCCACCCCGGCTTCACCGGGAGGCTCTTCGACGATGCGGGCCAGCTACGGCGCTTCGTCAACGTCTTCGTGGCCGACGAGGACGTCCGGTTCCTGAAGGGCCTCGACACCGAGATCACCGACGGCTCGACCGTCTCGATAATTCCGGCCGTCGCCGGCGGGTCCGGTTGCGAAACCCTCCTCCGCCGTGGTTTGCTGTTAGCACTCGACACCTGAGAGTGCTAACGGGCCAGGGGCCCACACCAAGCGGAGGAGCACATACCTATGCCGAAGATGATCGCCTTCGACGAGAGCGCCCGCCGGGCCCTCGAGAGCGGGATGAACCAGCTGGCTGACGCCGTACGCGTCACCCTCGGGCCCAAGGGCCGCAACGTGGTGCTGGACAAGAAGTGGGGGGCGCCCACGATCACCAACGACGGCGTCTCCATCGCCAAGGAGATCGAGCTCGAGGACCCCTACGAGCGCATCGGGGCCGAGCTGGTCAAGGAAGTAGCCAAGAAGACCGACGACGTCGCCGGTGACGGCACCACCACCGCCACCGTGCTGGCCTGGGCGATGGTCCGCGAGGGCCTGCGCAACGTGGCCGCCGGCGCCAACCCGATGTCCCTGAAGAAGGGCATCGAGGCCGCCGTGATCCGGGCCGTCGAGGGCATCAAGGAGATCTCGGTCGACGTCGAGTCCAAGGAGCAGGTCGCCCAGGTGGCCTCCATCTCCGCCGCCGACACCGAGATCGGCGACAAGATCTCCGACGCCATCGACAAGGTCGGCAAGGACGGCGTGATCACCGTTGAGGAGTCGCAGACCTTCGGGATGGACATGGAGCTCGTGGAGGGCATGCGCCTCGACAAGGGCTACATCTCCCCCTACTTCGTCACCGACCCCGAGCGCATGGAAGCCGTCTTGGAAGACCCCTACGTCCTTCTCAACGGCGGCAAGATCTCGGCCGTCCGTGACCTGCTCCCGGTCTTGGAGAAGGTCATGCAGTCGGGCCGTCCGCTGCTGGTCGTGTCGGAGGACGTCGAGGGCGAGGCCCTCGCCACCCTGGTCGTCAACAAGATCCGGGGCACGTTCAAGTCGGTCGCCATCAAGGCCCCCGGCTTCGGCGAGCGTCGCAAGGCCATGCTTCAGGACCTTGCCATCCTCACCGGCGGACAGGTCATCACCGAGGACGTCGGCCTCAAGCTCGAGAACGTCACCCTCGACATGCTGGGCAAGGCCCGCAAGGTCACCGTCACCAAGGACGAGACCACCATCATCGAGGGCGCCGGCTCCGACACCGACATCAAGGGCCGCATCGGCCAGATCAAGGCCGAGATCGAGACGAGCGACTCCGACTACGACAAGGAGAAGCTCCAGGAGCGCCTGGCCAAGCTCTCCGGCGGCGTGGCCATCATCAAGGTCGGCGCGGCCACCGAGGTGGAGCTGCGCGAGAAGAAGCACCGCATCGAGGACGCCGTCAGCACCACCAAGGCAGCGGTAGAGGAGGGCGTGGTCCCCGGTGGGGGCGTCGCTCTTCTGAGGGCCCAGGCCAAGGTCACCGAGCTCGCCGGCACCCTTTCGGGTGACGAGGCCACTGGTGCGCGGATCGTGGCCCGGTCGCTGGAGGAGCCGTTGAAGCAGATCGCCGTCAACGCCGGCATGGAGGGCGGTGTCGTCGTGGAGCGGGTACGCAACCTCGACGGCCCCACCGGCCTGAACGCGGCCACGGGCGACTACGAGGACCTGTTCAAGGCCGGTGTCATCGACGCCGCCAAGGTCACCCGTTCGGCCCTGCAGAACGCCGCTTCCATCGCCGCCCTGTTCCTCACCACCGAGGCCGTCATCGTCGACAAGCCCGAGGAGAAGTCCTCTGCTCCCGGCGGCGGCATGCCTGGCGGCGGGATGGACGACTTCTAAACCGCTTCTTTCGCTCGACTCACCCCCGAAGCCGGGGCTACCGTCCAACCGGTGGCGCCGGCTTCGGCGCGCTAGGGGGAGGCGACATGGTTGGCCGTCTGGTAGCGACGCTCTTTGTGGCGGGTGTGGCGTTGGGAGCATGCGGGTCCGAAGACGGCGACTCGGCGCCGGGAGGTGCCCGCGGCGCCTACAGCGCCCAGGCGGACCCGATCTGCGCCGAGATCAGCGCCGCCGTCGGCCAGCTCGGTGACGATGCGGTCAAGGACCGCGACGCGGTGCAGGCAGGCGTCGACAAGCTCAATGCCCTTTCGCTTCCGGGAGAGGACATCGAGAAGGCCGAGGTGTTCCTCCGACGGCTCGACAACGTGGCGCTGGCTCTGGAGGACGTGAACCAGTCGCGGATCCAGAACGACACACCGCGAGCCGAGCGCGCTCTCACCACAGCACGCGAGCAGGCCGAGCAGTCCGCCGAGGCCGCGAGCTCCTACGGCATGGTCGAGTGCGGGGAGCCGATC
>JBOGIF010000107.1:0-32412 GCA_050742415.1 Acidimicrobiales bacterium
ATCTAAGGCCAGGGGTGGGGCGGCCGGTATCGTCGACCGTCGTGGCCGAGGTGAGCGACCCGAGCAACCGGGCCACCCAGCTTCGAGAGGCGATCGCCCACCACAGCCGCCGCTATTACGACCTCGACGATTCCGAGATCGCCGACGCCGAGTTCGACGCGCTCGTCGTCGAGCTGCGGGCGCTCGAGTCCGCCCATCCGGAGCTGGTCACGCCCGAGTCGCCGACCCAGAAGGTGGGAGGCACCGTCTCGGCGTTGTTCGCCGAGGTGCGCCACCGCACGCCGATGATGTCGCTCGACAACGCCTTCGGGTTCGACGAGCTGGTGGCGTGGGGCAAGCGCATGGAGCGCTACATCTCCGGCGAGGTCGATTACGTGTGCGAGCTCAAGATCGACGGCATCGCCATCTCGGTGCTTTACGAGGACGGCCGCTACCGGCGCGCCGCCACCCGCGGCAACGGTGTCACCGGCGAGGACGTGACGGAGAACGTGCGCACCATCGAGGCGGTCCCCGACCGCCTCGAACTCGCGCGGGCGGAGCTACCGCGGACGCTGGAGGTGAGGGGCGAGGTCTACATGCCGATCTCCTCGTTCAACGACCTCAACGCCCGCCAGGGCGAGGCCGGTCTGCGCCTGTTCTCCAACCCCCGCAACTCCGCCGCCGGCTCGCTGCGCCAGAAGGACCCGATGATCACCGCCAGCCGGGAGCTCGGCTTCTTCTCGTACCAGCTCGGTGAGATCGAGGGTGGCCCGGCCCTGCGCCGGCATTCCGAGACGCTCGCGCTGCTGGAGAAGGCCGGCCTGCCGGTCAACCCGGAGCTGCGGGCGGTGGGCACGCTGGGCGAGGTCCACGACTTCTGCCGAGATTGGCTCGACCACCGCCACGACCTCGACTACGAGATCGACGGCGTTGTGGTCAAGGTCGACGACCTGGCCCAGCGGTCGGAGCTGGGGTCAACGTCGAAGTCGCCCCGGTGGGCGATCGCCTACAAGTTCCCTCCGGAGGAGGCCACGACCCGCCTCGAGGAGATCATGGTCTCCATCGGCCGGACCGGGAAGGCCACCCCGTTCGCCCGGTTGGATCCGGTGAGGGTGAGCGGCTCGACCGTGTCTCTGGCCACCCTCCACAACGAGGACCAGGTGCGGGCCAAGGACGTGAGGCCGGGCGACATGGTGGTGGTGCGCAAGGCGGGCGACGTGATCCCCGAGGTGGTGGCGCCGGTGCTGTCCAAGCGCCCGCCCAGTCTGGCCGAGTGGCATTTCCCGACCGAGTGCCCGATCTGCGGGGCGCCGCTCGTGCGGACGGAGGGCGAGAGCGACACCTTCTGCACCAACGCCGAGTGCCCTGGCCAGCACCACCAGCGCATCGTGCACTTCGCGTCGCGGGGGGCGATGGACATCGAGGGGATGGGGGAGCAGCGGGTGCGCCAGCTGATCGAGGCCGGGCTGGTTGGCGACGTGGGTGACATCTACTCGTTGGACCACGACGGCCTGATCGGCCTGGAGGGCTTCGCCGAGATCTCGGTCCGCAACCTGCTGGCGGCTGTCGAGGCGTCGAAGTCCAGGCCCCTGGCCAACTTGCTCGTCGGCCTCGGCATCCGCCATCTCGGCGGGCGGGGAGCCGAGGTGATGGCCTACGCCTGCGGTCACCTCGACCGCATCTTGGCCGCCTCGGAGGAGGAGCTGGCCGCGGTCGAGGGGGTTGGGCCGGTGATCGCCCGCAGCGTCGCCCAGTTCTTCGCCCTTGCGCCCAACCGCGAGGTGGTCGACAAGCTCCGCGTGGCGGGCGTGAACCTGGCCGGCGCCACCGACCGGCCCGATGTGCCTGCCACCTTGACCGGGTGCTCGGTGGTCGTCACCGGCACCCTGGCCACCATGTCGCGCGACAAGGCGGTGGAGGAGGTCAAGGCACGCGGCGGCTCCTCCCCCGGCAGCGTGTCCAAGCGGACGACCTACGTGGTGGCCGGCGCCGAGCCCGGCGCCGCCAAGCTGGGCAAGGCCGAGGCCCTCGGCGTGCCGGTACTCGACGAGGACGCCTTCCTGCGGCTACTCGCCACCGGCAGCCCGTGACCTCGGTCACCCTCGTATCCGTCAATGTCCTGTTGCCCGAGTTGCTCGGCATGCACCGGGGTCAGCCGGTCGAGAGCGGGATCGCCAAGCGGCCGGTTACTCAGGACAGCCTGTGGCTCGGCCCCACCAACCTCGAAGGCGACGGCCAGGCCGACCTCTCCGTCCACGGTGGCCCGGACAAGGCCGTGTACGCCTACCCCTCCGAGCACCTGCCGGTGTGGTCGGCCGAGCTGGGCCAGGAGCTCGGCCCTGCGGCGTTCGGAGAGAACCTCACCACCGCCGGGGCCACCGAGGACGACGTCTTCATCGGTGACCGCTGGTCGTGGGGCGACGCCGTCCTTGAGGTCTGCCAACCGCGGTCGCCCTGCTTCAAGCTCGCCATGCACCGCGGCCGCGGTGACATCGGCCGGCGGTTCAGGGAGAGCGGCCGAAGCGGCTGGTACCTGCGCGTGCTGGCCGAGGGTCGGGTGCCGGTCGCCGGGCCGATCGAAGTGGTGGAACGGCACCCGATGGGAGCGACCGTCCGGCTCGTCCACGAGGCCGCTCGACCCGGTGGTGCTCCGGCCGAGGTTCTGGAGGCGCTCCTGCTCGTCGACCCGCTGGCCGACGAGTGGAAGATGAAGCTCGCCGCCCGGCTGTGGGGGTGACGGACCAGCTTGCTTCGTCCGGGGAGTGGCCGAGCATGGACACCCTTCTAGGCAACGGCCACGAAGAGCAGCGGCTCCTTCGCCTCCAGCTCGAAGTTTCCTGGTGCCTCTCTGCAAGATCCGCCGCGGGCTCACCCTTGTCGCCGATTTGCGTACGGGTCTCCATCAGCGGCCTCCCCGAAGTGCTCGAGCCGCCGCCTACTCGACGGTCAGGGTCGCCGACATGCCGAGGTCGCGGTGGACCCTCGAGGACGTGCTCGCGCCACAGGTCGGTCGGAGAAAGTCAAACGGTCGTGGTGGTCGTCGGCGGTTCCGTGGTGGATGTGGTGGTGGACGACGACGAGGTGGAGGTAGTGGTGGTGGGCTGGCGGGTCGTCGTCGTCGTGGGAGGCACGGTGGACGAGCTCGTCGGCGGGATCGTGGTGGTCGGGACGGTGGTGGTGACGGGAGGAGGGGTGGCCGGCGGTTCGTCGGGAATGGTGCCGAAGGGCTGCGGGTCCTGCGGCGGCTTGGTGCCCTTGGTGGTGCCCGGTTGTGCGGGCGCGACCGAGACGTTCACCGTGACGCTGCGCACGATGTCGCCGGCCTGGGCCTGGACGACCACCCGGCCGGGGCCGCGCCCGAGAACCACCCCGTTGCCGTCCACAGTGGCGAGCCTGGTGTCGGCAGAGCTCCAGGCGATTCCCGCCAGCACCCCGGCCGGAGCGGAGGTGCCGTCGGACATCTCGCCGGCTACACGCAGGGGGAACGTCTGGCCCGCCAGCAGGCTCACCGCCTCGGGCGTAACCGTCAGGTTCTGGAGCGTCGCCGACACTTGGCGGGGCTCGCCCGGAATGGTCGGCCGTGTGCGCTCCGCCTCCACCTGGTCGTTGGCGAGGCCGGCCAGCCGGCCCATGTCGTTCCCGTCAGCCGGGACGTCGGCGGAGTACCGAAGGTCCATCGTGGCGCCGGGGGCGAGGTCGGTCACCGTGTACCGCACGATGGGGTCGTCCTGGACCACGGAGTCGAACATGGGCTCGAAGGTCAGATCGCCCACCGTCTTGGCCACGCTCTTCGGGATCACCTCGTCGTAGCTCGTGGTCACCGGCGAGGGAGCCGCATTGGTGAGCCGGACGAGGCCGATCAGGCGGTTGCCATTCCTGCCCGCGAGCCGCCACGTGCGGGACAGGACCAGCCCGCTATCGAGGGTGGCGGGCTTGAAGGCGTAGACGGCTGGGCTCGGCGTGGCTCGGTCCTGGCGAGCCCAGGTCAGGACAACGGCGACGATCCCGGCCACGAGCACCACGGCGACGAGAACGGCCAGCGCCCGCCGCCGTGCGGGGGACGCAGGCAGGCCAACGAGCTGCGGCCAGCTCCGCGGCCCGACCTCGGCCGGCTCGACAGGAACCGGTGGCGGGGTGCCCCACGCGTTCAAAGGATCGGCGTCGTCCGATTGCGGTGGAGCGGGTGACGGCGGTTCGCCCCAGGCCACGGGCGGATAGACCCGGTTGGACCCGTCGAGGTCGACCGACTCCGGAGTGGGCGGTGGCGCGCCCCAGGCGGCGAGAGGATCGGCGTTGGCCGCATCCCGTGCCACTCGGGCCGATCGGGACTCGACGACCGGCACGTCGCCGTCTGGATACTGCTGCTCGTCTAGGTACTGCTGCTCCTCGAAACGTGGCAGCGAGGGGCTCGAGTCCAGGAGGTCGGCAAGCACCAGGTCGTCCTGGGGCTCGTCCTCCTCTTGTAGCGCCTCGCCAGTGTCCGTCATGTTCGCAATACCGCCGTCTCTCACGTCAGGCGATGGTACCGGTGGTTGTCGCCGACGCGACCCCGCCTATTCGGCGCTACGTAACCGTGATGACGCTTGTGCGCATCCCCTTGGTGATGTGCGGGGCGAAGTCCCCGAGGAAGTCCGGGATCATGCAGACGAACGCATAGTTGCGCCCCACAACCAGATCCAGCTCGGCCGTGGCGTCGCTTCCGGGCTTGACGGCCGCACCGGTCAAGAAGCGCACCGGCGGGGGGCCGCTCTCCTCCTTCGCCCAGGCAACGAGGTCGTCGAGGGTCTTGCCGGAGTTCAGCTCCACCAGGTTGATCTCGTGAAGCTGCTTGCCCTGGTTGCTGAGACGCACAGTGTTGGAGCCGGCCTTCAGCGCCGGGACGCCGGAGAGCCCGAAGTCGACGGCCTTGACCGTGCCCGCCGACGCCGGTAGCGCACCGTCGGTTCCCTGGCTGACGGTGACCTCTTGGATCATGCCCTTGGCCGCGTGGGGCACTCCGTCGGCGGCCGGGATGAGGCAGTAGAACGCGTAGCTGCCGGCTGGCAGGTTGACGGCCATGGCGCCGCTCACGCCGGGATCAGCGGTCGGGAAAGCGGCAACGTTCTCGAAGGGCGGGGGGCCAGAAGGAGGGGTAGCCGAAGGCGGGGCGGTGAGGGTCGCCTTCACGTCGGCCAGGCTCTTGCCAGCGGCGATCTTGGCAAACGCGGCGAAGTGCGGTTCCTTGCCAGCGTTGGCGTAAGACAGCTTGACCAAGCCCCCCTTGAACGTGGCCGGCACGTCGAACGAGTAGTCCTTGGCGGTGATCGAGACCGACGTCGCCGTCGCCTGGGTGGTGGGCACCTCGGTGACTTCGGTGGTCGTGTCCGTCGTCTCGCCGCCGCCGTCGCCGCCGCAGGCGACCAGAAGGCCCGCAAGGAGAAACGCTACCGGGACTGCGGCGAGACGCCTGGCAAGGCTCATCGACCCCTCCGATCCATGTGTTCCGACGGTCGGCTCTCGACCCGGACGGAGGCTATGGCCCCCGGTTCGTCACTTCAAGATGTCACGCGTCTTGCAAGGACCGTGGAAAGTCCGGTGCTCCGGAAGCGCCAGCCCGTTACCGTCGGGCCGGTTGTCGGGGGGAGGGGTGTGGCCGCGTTGTCGGGTGCGGGGACGAGCCGGGCGGTGGAGGTCGAAGGCCTTTGCCGGCGCTTCGCGGCCAAGGGCCGACCGGAGGTAACCGCGCTCTCCGATGTTTCGCTTGACGTCGCCGTCGGGGAGGTGCACGGCCTGCTCGGGCCCAATGGTGCGGGCAAGACCACGCTGGTCAAGATCCTTTCCACCGTCCTGCTCCCCACCGCCGGCACGGCACGGGTCATGGGCCACGACGTGGTGGAGGCGACAGCGTCGGTCCGGCCGCTGATCGGCATCGTCCTGGGCGGCGACCGAGGCCTGTACGGCCGGCTCACGGCTCGCCAGAACCTCCACTACTGGGCGGCTCTCTACAAGCTGGCTCCCGCCGAGGGGCGCGAGCGCGCAGCCCGCCTTCTCGACCGGGTGGGTCTGGCCGACCGCGCCGACGACCGGGTGCAGACCTACTCCCGCGGCATGCGACAACGGCTGCACCTGGCCCGCGGCCTGATCCACGAGCCAGCGGTCGTTTTCCTCGACGAGCCCTCTACCGGAATGGACCCCCTGGCCGCCCGCGAGTTCCGCCAGATCGTGCGCCAGCTGCGCTCGGAGGGCAGGACGGTGTTCCTGACCACCCACGACATGGCCGAGGCGGAAGCGGTGTGCGACCGGGTCACGCTGATCGACCGCGGCCGCCTCCTCGCCACGGAGTCGCCGGCCGGGTTGTCGAAGCTGATGTCGAGCCACGAGCGCGTGGAATGCGAAGGCGCCGAGAGCGACGTGCTGGAGGTCGTCTCCGCCATGGCCGGCGTGACGAGCGTGATTGTGGCGGGTGGATCGGCTCGCATCGAGCTCGGTAGCGAGGGCGCCGTCGGTGTCGTCATGCGCCACCTCGTCGACGCCGGCGTCACCTCGCTGAGGGTGACGCGGCCGAGCCTCGAAGAGGTCTACCTGCAACTCGTAGGCGAGCGCGGGCTCGAGATCTGAGGTGCCTGGCCTGCGGGGGGCCTTCCGGCTCCAGCTCCAGATCGTCGCGGCCGACCGGGGCTATCTCAACGAGATCCTCGCCAACCCATTCTTCGCCGTCATCTTCCTGGGCGTCGTGCGGGCTGCCCACCGCGAGGACCTGACCAGCTTCGCGGTGGTGGCCCCGGTGTTGATCACCCTCTGGGCGATGTCGCTCGAGATCTCGGGGGACATCATCGACTCCGATCGAGGCGTCGGGATCCTCGAAGGGGTGGTGGCGACCAGCGTTGGGCTCCCGACCGTCGTATGGGGCCGGGTGCTGGCCGTCACCCTGCTGAGCGGGATCGCGGTGGCCGAGACATGGCTCGTGGCGCGCGTGGGCTTCGGGGCCGACATCGTGATCCACCACCCGACGGTGTTCGGTGCCACCCTGGTGGCCACCGTGCTGGCCACGGCGGCGACGGCGTCGGTGATGGCCGGCGTGTTCGTGATGGCCCGCACTGCCCGCACGTTCCAGAACACGATGAACTTCCCCGTCTACCTCCTGGCCGGCGTGATCGTGCCCGTCTCGTTCCTGCCGGAGTGGGTGCGGCCGGTGAGCCGCCTCATCTTCCTCTCGTGGAGCGCCGACCTGCTTCGAGCCTCGCTATCGCCCCAGCCGGTCGTCGACGTGGTCCCGAAGTTGGTGGCCATCCTGTTGCTCGGCACGGCCGGTGCCCTGCTCGGCCGGGTGGCTCTGCGGGTCGTGCTCCACCGTGTTCGTTCCCTCGGCACTCTCGGTTTTGAGTGACCGGGGGACTCGGATGACCCGGCTGGTCCAGACCCTCCGGGTCCTCCGCCACGCGGCCCGGAGCGGCTTTCAGGACCTCCGGGCGACCTACACGCTGTGGAGCTGGCTGTTCGGTCTCTTCGCCCGGATGGTGGCGCAGGTTGCCTTCTTCGCCTCCATCGGGCGCCTGCTGGGCTCGTCCGAACAGGTCGAGTTCCTGCTGGTGGGCAATGCCGTGATGGTGGCGGCATCGGCATCGCTGACAGTGACCGTGGCCACGACGTGGGAGCGGGGCGCCGGGACGTTGCCGCTTCTCGTGGCCTCGCCCTCCAGCCCGGTGGTCGTCCTGATGGGCCGAAGCGTCTGCTTCATCGCCAACGGGCTGGTCACCTCGCTCGGAGGCCTGTTGATCGTTGCCCCGCTCTTCGGCGTAGCCCTCCCTTGGGCCCGCCTGCCTGGCTACCTGGCTTTGCTCACCCTGGTGACGGTGTCGACGTACATGAGCGCGACCTTCCTCGGCGCGCTCGTGCTGCGGGCGGTGGGCGCCCGCCGGACGGTAGCCAACGTGGCCCGGCTGGTGCTCATGGCCTTCTGCGGGGTGAGCGTTCCCCGGGAGCTGTTCCCGGTGCCGGTCCGCCGGGTGGCCGATGTCCTCCCTCTCACCCACGGGCTCGAGGCCATCCGGGAGATGTTCGGTGCCGCCCGGCCGGACCGGATCTTGGCCCTCGCCGGCATGGAGGCGCTGGTGGCGGCGGGCTGGCTGGTGCTGTCGCTCGCGACCTTCCGCCGCATGGCCGACGCCGGGCGGCGCGACGGGTCCATCGTGTTCTCCAGCGCCTGATCAGCTTGATCTAGAGCAGGTCAGCCAGCAGCTCCTTCACCCGCCGGTCGATCTCGTCGCGGATCGGCCGCACCGCCTCCACGCCCTGGCCGGCCGGGTCGTCGAGCTGCCAGTCGAGGTACCGCTTGCCGGGGTACACCGGGCAGGCATCTCCGCAGCCCATGCTCACCAGCACGTCGGCGGATCGGGCGGCCTCGTCGGTCAGTGGCTTGGGGAACGCCTTGGACAGGTCGATGCCTATCTCGGCCATGGCCGCGGCCACGGCGGGGTTGATCTCCGCCGCCGGCGCGCTTCCGGCGGAGCGGACACGGACCCGCCCGGCGGCGTGATGGTCCAACAGGGCGGCTGCCATCTGCGACCGGCCGGCGTTGTGGACGCAGACGAAGAGGACCTCGGGGACGGGGTTTTCAGGCATGCGAGCGCGCGGGCACGACCACGTCGGCCGCCACCTGGGACGCGTCGGGATAAAGAGCTCGGATCGTGAGCACGGCCAGCACCGCACCGACCAGCTGGGCGGCGACGAACGCCGGAGCCGACCCCGGTGCGATACCGGCGAAGGTGTCTGACAGGCCGCGGGCAACGGTCGCCGCCGGATTGGCGACCGATGTCGACGAGGTGAAGAGGTAGGCGCCCCCTATGTAGGCGCCGACCGCGAACGGGGCGACCGAGGAACGGCCGGAGCGGGCGAGGGAGAACACGACGAGCAGCAGGCCGAAGGTGGCCACCACCTCACCCAGCCAGAGTCCTCCGGAGCTGCGCGCCGTGGTGGAAAGCGCCACGGCGGGCAGCGAGAACATGAGGTTGGCCACGACCGCGCCCACTGCCGCGCCCACCACCTGGGCTGAGATGTAGGCGCCCGCCTCGAGAGTGGTCACGCCGCCGAAGGCTCGATCGACGAGTGTGACGACCGGGTTCAGGTGCGCTCCCGAGACCGGCCCGACGGCCACGATGATGGCGGCCAGGGCGGCAGCGGTGGCCGCCGCGTTCTCCAACAGCTGCAGGCCGACGTCGCCGGGGGAGAGCCGTTGGGCGGCAATGCCCGACCCGACCACTGCGGCGAGGAGCAACGCCGTGCCGACGAGCTCGCCCAGCGCCCGGCGGGCCAGCGCCGGGCTCAGCAGCAACGGCTCGACGCCGCTTCGACGGTGTCGCCCACGGCGGCGGCGCAGCAGCTTGCGCCGGTCTCGGGGTCGACGGTGCGAAGCTGGCCGCCGGGCATCTCCACGTCCTCCAGGACCGTGTAGATCTCCCAGGGCTCACCGGACGGTCCGTCGACCCAGACCTTGTCCTGGCGGGCGTAGCAACAGGCCACCCCGTCCTCGGTGGCGGTGTCCAGGCCCTGATGAGCCAAGCGGGCCTGGGCCGCGCCCACCTCCTCGGGGTTCTCCACCTCGACACCGAGGTGGTTGATCGTGCCGCCCTTTCCCGGCTGCTCGAACAGCACCAGCTTGAGCGGCGGGTCGGCGACCGCGAAGTTCGCGTATCCGGGCCGGACCTTGGCCGGTGTGGTGGTGAACAGCTTGGAGTAGAAACCGATGGCAGCGTCGAGGTTCTCGACGTTGAGGGCCAGCTGGACTCGTGACATCAACGCCTCCTGATATAGATAGACTGTCATCAATAAGTAAACCATACCAATCGACCGGTGTCAATGAGTGGAGGGCGCAAGTGGCGACCAGGACCAAGCGATTGACCGACGTCGCCGTCGCCGAGAACGAGTGCTGCCCGGCGGTGCTGGCCTCGCCGCTGTCGGAGAGCAGGGCCGGCGAGGTCGCCCGCGACTTCGCCGTCCTGGCCGATCCGGTCCGCCTCCGGCTGCTCAGCTTGCTGGCGTCGGCTCCCGCCGGCGAGGCGTGCGTGTGCGAGCTGGTCGAGCCCTTGGCCCGGTCCCAGCCCACCGTCTCGCACCACCTCAAGGTGCTGGCCGAGGCCGGCCTGATCGTGGGCGAGAAGCGGGGCCGCTGGGTCTGGTACCGCCCGGTCCCGGAACGGCTCACCCAGCTACGCATCGTCCTGGCCTGAGGCCAGCCGGTCCGGCTGGCCCATTCCGAACTGATGTTGATCACGCCCCCTGGAGGGGGATGGCCAACATCAGAAAGCCCGTCCGGTGGGACCCCGCCCGGCCCGTAGTCCCAGCCGGGGGTGGCGGCGGCCGAGGCCGGTGTCGAGCTTTCCCGCCTGGCTCTCGTCCCCCGCCCTGGCCCTAGAGGCGATGGACCTGGTGACGCCGACCCGGTCGAGGGACTTCCGCTAGCCCACCGCTAGCCCACTGCCCGCACGGCCGGGTGCCGACCCTTAGCAACCCGGTGCCTGGTAGCACTGGGTCATGACCACGGTGCCCAGCGTCGAGCCCGACGGCCTCCTAGCCGAGCTGGTCGCCACGCCGGAAGGCCGGGCCCACCCGTACCCGCTCTACGCCCGGTTGCGCTCGGTTGCGCCGGTCCACCGCAGCGCCTTCGGCTTCTGGACCCTCAGCCGCTACGACGACTGCCAGGCGCTCATGCGCCATCCGGGAGTCGGAAAGGACTTCTCCGAGGCGGTGAACTCGCTTGTGCTCACCGAGGAGCAGCGGGTCGCCCAGGACCGGTTCCGCAACGACCGCTTCAACATGTTGACCACCGACCCGCCGGACCACACCCGCCTGCGGGGCTTGGTCACCCGGGCGTTCACGCCCCGGACTGTGGAGACGATGCGAGCCCGCATCGTCGCCCTGGTCGACGAGCTGCTCGACACCTTCGGTACCGGCGAAGTCGACGTGATGGACACGCTGGCCTTCCCCCTCCCGGTCACCGTGATCGGCGACATGCTCGGCGTACCCGCCGAGGACCGGCCGGGTCTGCGGCCGCTGGTGCGGGCGGTGACCGCGGTCCTCGAGCTCGCCGTGACCGCCGAGGATCTGACCGAGGCCACCGCCGCCAACATCGAGCTGGAGGAGTACTTCGCCGGCCTGGTGGCGGAGCGCCGGGCCCATCCCCGCGACGACCTGCTCACCAAGCTCATCGAGGCCGAGGACAAGGGCGACCAGCTGAGCGAAGCCGAGCTGATCTCCACTGCCATCCTGCTGTTCGCGGCCGGGTTCGAGACGACCACCCACCTCATCGGCAACGGGCTATCGGCCCTGTTGAGTCATCCCGACGAGATGGCCCGCCTGCGGGCCGACCGTTCGCTGGTCCGGCCGGCGGTGGACGAGCTGCTGCGTTTCGACAGCCCGGTGCAGATCGCCGCCCGGACCGTCTACGAGGACCTGTCGCTCGGCGGACACCAGATCGAGGCGGGAAGCCTTGTGATGGCCCTGCTCGGCGCCGCCAACCACGACCCCGCCCGCTTCCGTGATCCGGGGCGCCTCGACGTGGGACGCGACGAGGGCCCGCCCATGAGCTTCGGCGGCGGCATCCACTTCTGCCTGGGCGCGGCGCTGGCCCGCCTGGAAGGTCAGGTCGTGCTCGACCGCCTACTCGACCGCTTCGCCACGATGGAGCTCGTCGGCCTTCCGGTCACCTACCGCGACAGCCTCACCCTGCGGGGCCTGGTCGACCTACACGTCCGCTTCGCCGCCTGAGAGCCAGACCATCGGGAACCCGTGGCCGGTGGCACAGGCGTCGGCGCCGCTCTCGGACTCTGCTGAGGGCTCCCGGTCTGGACGCGGGTGACCGTGGCTGGCGGAGCCCGAGCACCGTGAGCAGGCTCTCGTCGATTCCCCAGATCTCCTCGGGACTTGCGCGACCAACGTGATCTCCGAGGCGGTGATGTCGATCGCGCGCTGCTCGACGAGAACCTTGGTGGTCTCACCTTCGATGCCGGAGAGCACCCAGGGCCTTTGGAGGCCACCGTCGAGGTCCGGTCTCGCGGCTCCTTCGGCTACATCACCATCCGCCGAGCCGACGTCGCTGTCAGCGAGCAGGGCGCCACCTGACAGCCACGTGCCCTTGTCTCGTTCCCGCCCGAATGCGGCCGTCGGGCAGCCGCTAGAGGAACTCCACGTGCTCGCCGGCGGCCAGGCGGTGCCGGGTGTCGAGCACGAACCGGGAATCAGCGCGGACCGAGGCGAGATCGAAGGCGTCGTGGTCGGTGAGCAGGACCACGGCATCGGCTGCGGCCAACTCCTCGGGTGTGGCCTCGACCCGCACGACTCGGCCATCCACGTGGTCGTCGAGCACGTGGGGGTCGGCGGCCCGCACCTCGGCGCCCATAGCCAGGAGTCGGTCGGCGACCACCAGGGCCGGCGACTCGCGGTCGTCGCTGGTGTTGCGCTTGTAGGCCAGACCCAGCAGGAGGAGTCGGCTGCCGTTCACGGCCCGGCGCTGGCGGTTGAGGGCGATGACCAGGCGGTGCACCACGTAGTCGGGCATGTGGTCGTTCACATCGTTGGCGAGCTCGACGAAGCGGAAGGGCTGGCCTAGCAACCGCCGCACCCGCCACGACAGGTAGCTCGGGTCGATGGGCAGGCAGTGCCCTCCCACGCCGGGGCCGGGGGTGAAGCGCAGGTACCCGAAGGGCTTGGTGGAGGCGGCGTCGATCGCCTCCCAAACGTCGATCCCCAGATCGGCGGCGAACATCGCCAGCTCGTTGACCAGGGCGATGTTGACGTGGCGGAAGGTGTTCTCCAGGAGCTTGACCAGCTCGGCCTCGCGCGTGCCGGATACCGGCACGGTCTCGTCGAGGATGGAGTCGTAGAAGCCCTTCACCGCGACAAGCGAGTCGGCGTCGATGCCCGACACCACCTTTGGCGTGTTGACCAAGCCCCACTTGCTGTTGCCCGGGTCGATCCGCTCGGGGCTGTACCCCACGTGAAAGTCGGCTCCCGCCACCAGCCCCGACCCCTCTTCGAGCAAGGGGCACATGAGCTCCTCGGTGGTGCCCGGATAGGTGGTGGACTCGAGCACCACGGTCGCCCCTGGCTTCAGGTGGGCGGCAAGGGTCACGGCGGCCGAGCGGATGTAGGAGAGGTCGGGGTTGCCCTCGCGCAGAGGCGTGGGCACGGTGATGACTGCCACGTCGAAGCCAGCGGCGGCCTCGGCGTCGGCCGAGGGGAGATAGCGGCCCGTTGCCAGCGCCCCGGACACTTGGGCGGGCGGGATGTCCTCGACGTAGGACTCGCCGGCGGCGAGGCGCTTCACCCGGCCGGAGTCGATCTCGTAGCCGACGACGGCGTAACCGACCTCGACCGCCCGCATGGCGAGCGGGAGGCCGACGTAACCCTGCCCGACGATGACGACCTTGCGCTCTCGCCTCGTCACCGGTCGATCTTCCCACACCGCGGTTGCCGATCGGCCTCCTCGGGCGGCTCCTAGACTGCAACCGATCCCGACCATGAGCACCGACATCCTGTTCATCTGCACCGGCAACATCTGCCGGTCCCCCGTGGCGGAGGCGCTGCTGCGCCACCGCACGGCCGCCCTCGGCCTCGACGTGAGGGTGCACTCCGCCGGCGTGCTCGAGAGCGGGCGGCCCGCCAGCGCGTCGAGCGTCGAGCTGCTCGCCGGCCGCGGGCTCGACCTGGCCGGTCACCGCAGCACCGAGATCACTGCTGAGCTGCTCGAGACAGCGGACCTGGCGCTGGGCATGGCCAGGGAGCACGTGCGCCACGCGGCCGTGCTGGTACCGGCCGCTTGGCCCCGCACCTTCACGCTGAAGGCTCTGGTGCGCCAGGGCGAGAAGGTCGGCCCCCGGCCCGCCGGAGAAGAGCTGTCGGCGTGGCTGGCCCGGGTGCACGAGGGTCGTGTGCCGTCCGACCTGCTGGGCTCGTCCGCCGAGGACGACGTCGCCGATCCCATCGGCCGGCCCATGCCGGCCTACCGGCGGATGGTCGGCGAGGTCGAGGACCTGGTGGACCGGCTGGTCACGCTGATCTGGCCGGCCGAGGTCGATCGGCTGGGCCGTTGACCGGTCCCGGGGTGCCCGCCCCGCCCGACGACGAGCTGTTCTCGATCGTCGGCCGCGAGATCGTGCGCCAGAACACCACGTTGCAGCTCATCGCCTCGGAGAACTTCACCTCGCCCCAAGTGATGGCCGCCCAGGGTTCGGTGCTGACGAACAAGTACTCGGAGGGCTATCCCGGCCGGCGTTACTACGGCGGCAACCAGGTGGTGGACGAGGCCGAGGAGCTGGCCCGGAGCAGGGCCAAGGCCCTCTTTGGCGCCGAGCACGCCAACGTGCAGCCCCACTCGGGGGCGAGCGCCAACATGGCCGCGTACATGGCCCTGCTGGAGCCCGGCGACACCGTGCTCGGCATGCGCCTCGACCAGGGCGGGCACCTCACGCATGGCTCCCCGGTGAACTTCAGCGGGCGCTTCTACCGGTTCGTCTCCTATGGCGTCCGGCCCGACGACGAGCTGCTGGACTACGACGAGATCCGGGACCTGGCCCTCCGGGAGCGACCGAAGGCGATCGTCGCCGGGGCCACCGCCTACCCGAGGGTCATCGACCCCGAGCCGCTTGCCGCCATCTGTGCCGAGGTCGGGGCCCTCTTCATCTTCGACGCCGCCCACATCGCCGGCCTGGTAGCAGGCGGGGCCCATCCCAACCCCGTGCCGTTCGCCGACGTGGTGACCTTCACCACCCACAAGACCCTGCGGGGCCCGCGCTCGGGCTGCATCCTGAGCCGCTCGGACCACGCCGCCGCGATCGACAAGGCGGTGTTCCCCGGCCTCCAGGGCGGACCGCTGATGCACGTGGTGGCGGCCAAGGCGGTGGCCTTCTGGGAGGCGTCCCAGCCCTCCTTCCGCGAGTACGCGGCCGGGGTGGTCGCCAACGCCCGGGCATTGGCCACCGCCCTGGCTACCGAAGGTTTCCGGGTGGTCTCTGGCGGCACCGACAACCACCTCATGCTCCTCGACCTGCGGACCTTCGACGCCGACCTGACCGGGAAGGAGGCCCAGGAGGCGCTCGACGCCGCTGGGATCACCCTCAACCGCAACCAGTTCCCCGGTGACCCGCGGTCCCCGTTCGTGACCAGCGGCCTGAGGATCGGCACGGCGGCGGTGACCACGGCGGGGATGGGCCCCAACGAGATGGGCGAGATCGCCCGCCTGATCAGCCGCGGCCTGCGGGGCCGGGCCGACGATCGGGAGCGGGACGAGGTGAGGGAGTCCGTCGCCACGCTCTGCTCCAAGTTCACGCCCTACCCGCCGGGCTAGCGGGCCGTGCTGGCCTACGCCGCGGTCTTCGGGGTGGCCGCTGTGGTCACGTGGGCATCGACGCCGCTGGCGTGGCGATTGGCCCGGCGCTGGGGTGCCGTGGTCGTGCCGGACGAGAGGCGGGTGCACCTGAGGCCCACCCCGACCCTTGGTGGCCTCGCCATGCTGGCCGGGCTAGCCGTGTCCCTCGTCGTCGCCGCCCGGCTGGACCGCTTCCGGCCCGTCTTCCAGTCGTCGGAGCCAATCGGGCTGGTACTGGCCGCGGTCGTGATATTGGCGGTCGGGCTCCTCGACGACCTGCGCGAGGTCTCGGCGCCGGCCAAGGTTGCCGGCCAGGTCCTCGCCGGGTCCGTCCTCAGTCTGGCCGGGGTCACGATGTTCTACTTCCGCATCCCGTTCGCCGACTTTGTGGTGCTGTCGCCCGACCTCGGCTTCGTGGTGACGGTGCTCTGGGTGGTCGGCATGGCCAACGCCGTGAACCTGATCGACGGCCTCGACGGCCTGGCTGCCGGAGTGGTCGCCATCGCCGCCGCTGCCTTCTTCGTCTACGCCGTGCGCCTGTCCGACGTGGGCCTGCTCGCCCCCGAGAACATGGCGCCCCTGGTCGTGGCCGTCACGTGCGGGCTGTGCGTGGGGTTCCTTCCCCACAACTTCCACCCGGCCAAGGTGTTCATGGGAGACAGCGGGGCGCTGCTGCTGGGACTGCTCATGGCCGCCGCCACCATCTCGGTGGGAGGCCGGACGGCCGACCAGTTCAGCGGCCAGACGTTCTTCTTCTTCGCCCCCCTCGTGATCCCCTTCGTGATCCTGGGGGTGCCCTTCGTCGATACCGCCCTCGCCATCGCCAGGAGGGCCCGGCGGCGGGCGGCTCTGTCGCAGGCCGACAAGGAGCACCTGCACCACCGGCTGATGCGCCAGGGCCACGGGCCTCGGCGCTCGGTGTTCATCCTGTGGGCCTGGACGGCGATCCTGTCGGGGATCGCGCTGGTCCCGATCTACACGAACCAGGGCAACGCTCTGGTGCCCTTCGCAGTGCTGGTACTCGCCGTCGTCCTCTACACGCTGCTGCACCCGGGGGTGCGCCAGACGGCGCACCAGCTGGAAGAAGAGGTGGAGGACGGGGCGGACGCCGACGCCGAGCCGGAGGTGCCTATTTCGGGGTGAACCAGCCGATGGTCCGGCGCAGCCCGTCCTCGAATCCCACATCGGGCTTCCAGCCCAGGTGCTCGGCGGCGGCGGCGGCGTCGCCACGGGTGGCGTACACGTCGCCCGCCCGGGGCGCGGCGTGGACCGGCGAGGGCTGTTTGCCCATCAGCTTCCCGAGCATGTCGAGCATCTCCAGCAGGCTGAAACTCTCGCCGTTGGCGATGTTGTAGCTCTGGCCCGCGCACGCTCGCGCCGGGGCTTCGGCGGCTGCCATGTTGGCGGCCACCACATCGCTCACATAGGTGAAGTCGCGGCTCTGGCCGCCGTCACCGTGAACGGTCGGCGGCTCACCTCGGTGCAGAGCGTCGATGAACAGGGGGATCACCGCCGCGTAAGCCGAATCCGGGCGCTGGCGAGGCCCGAAGACGTTGAAATAGCGCAGCGAGACAGTCTCTAGGCCGTGCAGCTCGGCGAAGACCCGGCAGTAGTGCTCGCCGGCCATCTTGGTGACGGCGTAGGGCGAGCGCGGGGCCTGGCTGGCCGTCTCGGGGGTCGGCATCTCGGCGGAGCCCCCATAGACGCTGCTCGACGACGCGTAGACCACCCTGCGGGCCCCGGCCTTGAGCGCCGCCTGCAGGATGGTGAGGGTGCCGTGGGTGTTGGCCGTGTCGGTGGCCAACGGGTCGACCACCGAGCGCAGGACGGCACGGTGGGCGGCCTGGTGGAAGACGACGTCGACGTCGCACATCGCCTCGGTCACGAGCGATTCGTCGGCCACGTTTCCCTGGACCAGCTCAGCAGCCTCCGGGATGTTCTCCGCGTAGCCGGTGGACAAGTCGTCCAACACCCGAACCTGATGGCCGGCGGCCAACAGGGCGTCGGCGAGATTGCTCCCGATGAATCCGGCCCCACCCGTTACCAGCGCTCTCATCTGCTGAACCGTACCGCTACGATTGCCGGATGCCCGAACGCATGAGCAACGACGCGGAGCTCGAGCTTCGCGACTACCTCGGCGTGCTGTGGCGGCGCAAGCGGTTCGTATTTCTTGCGCTACTCCTCCTGGTGACGGCGGCGCTGGGGCTCTCCTACGTGCAGACACCCGTCTACCAGTCCACGGCCGAGTTCAGCCTGAGGCCCATAACCTCCCAGCTAGGCGGCAACACCGGGAAGGGCGCCGACCCGGTCCAGAACGCCATCGGGGAGCTCAAGAGCGAGAGGGTCCGCACCAGGATCCGCGATCTCAAGGGCGTGGCGCCCAGGGTTTCGGCCACCGCCGTCCCGGGTACCGGGCTGATCCGGGCCACGGTCGAGAGCACCGACCCCCGCCAGGCGGCCGACCTGGCCAACGCCTACGTCGACGAGTACATCAACTTCCGGGTCGGGGAGGCCATCCGCCGGCTCGACGACGAGAGCAAGCTGCACCAGGAGCGGTTCAACCGCAGCCAGGCCCGGCTCAATGAGATCAACATCCGGCTGGCGTCCTTCATCCTGCCCTCGGCCCGCCAGGCCGAGGAGATCCGCGTCGGTGCCGAGCGCAACCAGCTCGAGTCCGAGGCATCCGACGCTCGCCAGCAGCTCGACGCCCTCAACCAGGAGAAGGCGAGGGTCCGCACCGAGGCGGAGAAGACCGAGGACGCCCGCGTCCCCAAGGACCCGGTCCGGCCCAAGCCCGCCCGCAACGCCGCCCTCGCCATCCCGATCGGACTGGTGATAGGGGTCGCGCTCGCCTTCCTGTTCGAGCACCTCGACGACTCGCTCAAGTCCAAGGAGGATGTCGAGCGGATCACCGGCCCCACCCTGCCCGTCGTGGGGGTGATCCCCGCAGTCCGGATGCGCGACGACGCCGGCTCCCAGCTGGTGTCGCTGGTCGCCCCCGACTCGCCAGTGGCGGAGGCGTACCGAACCATGCGGACCTCGGTCCAGTTCCTCGCGCTCGACGACTCGCTGGGCAGCATCCAGATCACCAGCCCGTCGGCCGGAGAAGGCAAGACCACCACGCTCGCCAACCTGGCCGTGGTCATGGCCCGGGCCGGGGCGAAGGTGGTCGTGATCGACTGCGACCTCCGGCGGCCCCGCCTCCACGAAGTCTTCGGGGTGCCGAACGACATCGGGTTCACGTCGGTGTTCCAGGGCCAGGTGCCGCTGTCCGGGGCGCTGCAGGCCATTCCCGGCGAGCGGAACCTTCGGATTCTGCCCTCCGGGCCGCTGCCCCCCAACCCCTCCGAGCTGTTGGGCTCCCGCCGGACGGCCGGCATCCTCGCGTCACTCAAGGCCCAGGGGGCGCTCGTGCTGCTCGACTGCCCGCCGATCATGCCCGTGACCGACGCCGCCGCACTCTCGGCCTGGGTCGACACCACGATCGTCGTGGCCGCTTACGGCTCCACGACCAAGCGCCAGCTGCAACGGGCGATAGAGCTGCTCCGTCAGGTCGACGCGCCCCTCGTGGGCACGGTCCTCAACCGGGCGCAGGGGTCGGAGAGCTACGGGTACTCCTACGGCTACTACCACCGCAAGGCCGAGCCCGATGCCCGTAGGCGGGCGCCGAACGGCCAGGAGCTCCCGGCTCGAAGCGCGACACGCACCGGCGGCTGAGCGCCGCGAGTGGCTCGGCGGGCCGAACCTCCCAAATCCTT
This sequence comes from Acidimicrobiales bacterium, assembly GCA_050742415.1. Taxonomy (GTDB): domain Bacteria; phylum Actinomycetota; class Acidimicrobiia; order Acidimicrobiales; family AC-14; genus JBOGIF01. Next base: position 19,078 of record JBOGIF010000107.1, read on the forward strand.
GCGGTCGTCGCCCCGAGACTGGTTAGCTTCCCAACCGGTGGCCAGGATCGTCGGAAGGATTCCGACTGCCGGCCTCTTGAGGCTGGCAGTCCGGTACAGGCCGTTCGTGCAGGCCGGGCTGGATGCGAGCGCGTGGGCGGTAGCCCTGTTGTTCGCCACCATCGTGCGGTACGACTTCGAGCTCGACAAGGTGGACTTCTCGAGCTGGCTGCTGATGGTGCCGCCGGCGGCGGTGGCCCAGACCATCACCGGTCTCGGGTTCGGGCTCTACACCGGCCGGTCCAGGTTCGGCAGCTTCGACGAGGTCGCCGGGCTGGTGCGGGCGGCCTCGGTGGCGGCCGTGCTCATCTACACGGTCAACCTGGTCAGTGATCCCCACCTCGTCCCTCGCAGCGCGGTGGTGGCGGGCGGGATAACCGCCCTGGCCCTGATGGGTGGGACCCGCTACATGTGGCGCTTGGCGCGGGAGCGGCGGCGGCGGCCTTCGGGCGAGAACTGCGAACGGCTGCTGGTGTTCGGCGCCGGCGACGGCGGCGCCCAGGTGATAACCGCCATGCTCAGCGACCCCGACAGCCCCTATCTGCCGGTGGCCATCCTCGATGACGACCCAGCCCGGCGGAACCTGAGGATCAAGGGGGTGCCGGTGGTCGGCACCCGGGAACGGATCGCCGAGGCGGCGGCCACCCATCGGGTCGACACCCTCCTGGTGGCCATACCCAGTGCCGACGCCGAGTTGGTGAGCCAGCTGACCGACCTGGCCAGCGCCGCCGGCCTGGGCGTGAAGGTGCTCCCGACGGTGGGCGAGATGGTAGGCGGCCAGGTCGGTGTGGGCGACATCCGCAGCGTGACCGAGGCCGACCTGCTGGGCCGTCACGAGGTTCAGCTCGACCTGGAAGGTATCGCCGGGTACCTCACCGGGCGCCGTGTGCTGGTGACCGGCGCCGGTGGCTCGATCGGATCGGAGCTCTGTCGCCAGCTGAGCCGGCTGGCGCCGGCCGAGCTGATCATGGTGGACCGTGACGAGTCGGCGCTGCACGGCGTCCAGCTGTCGATCGAGGGCCGGGCGCTGCTCGACTCGCCCGACCTCGTCCTGCTCGACATACGGGACCAGCCAGCCGTGGCCCAGCTCTTCGAGGAGCGCAAGCCCGACGTGGTGTTCCACGCCGCTGCCCTCAAGCACCAACCGCTGCTGGAGATGTACCCGGCCGAGGCCCTGAAGACCAACGTCTGGGCATCCCTGTCGGTCCTGGAGGCGGCGGTCGCGGTGGGTGTCTCCCACTTCGTCAACATCTCCACCGACAAGGCGGCCGATCCCTCCAATGTGCTGGGTTACACCAAGCGGATCGCCGAGAGGCTCACGTCGCACTTCTCCTCGGCGGGGGAGGGCACGTACATCAGCGTGCGGTTCGGCAACGTGTTGGGCAGCCGGGGATCCATGCTCGGCACCTTCCACGCCCAGATCGACGCCGGTGGGCCGCTCACCGTCACCCACCGGGAGATCACCCGCTTCTTCATGACAGTGGAGGAGGCCGTCGGGCTGGTCATCCAGGCCGGCGCCATAGGGCGCGACGGCGAGGTGCTCGTGCTCGACATGGGCCAGGCGGTGAAGATCGCCGCTGTCGCCCGGCGCCTCGCCGATCTGTCCCGGCGCCCGATCGAGATCGTCTTCACCGGCCTGCGCCCGGGCGAGAAGCTTCACGAGCGCCTCCTGGGCACCGGCGAGGTCGACCAGCGGCCCGTCCACCCGCGCATCTCGCAGGTGCCGGTCCCACCGCTGGTGCCGGCGGACGTGAGGCGGCTCGACGCCGAGGCGCCCGGACCCAAGCTGGTCGACTGCTTCGTTGAGCTGTGTAACCCGCCGGGGCCCGCGGGGGCAGTCTCGCTCACCGCGAGCTGAGCGTCCTGGAGATCCGCCGGGCCACTCCACAAGATCAGGAGCAGGTGCTGGGCCTGCTCGGCTCGGCGCTTCGATGGTCCGGCGACGACCGGTTCGGCGCTTTCTTCGCGTGGAAGCACCTGGAGAACGCCTTCGGGCCGTCTCCGGCCTGGGTGGCGGTCGACCAGGCCAAGGTCGTCGGCTTCCGGGCGTTCCTGCGCTGGGAGCTGGAGAGCGACGGCGAGGTGCTGAGGGTGGTGCGCGCCGTCGACACGGCGACCGACCCCGCCCACCAGCGCCAGGGCATCTTCTCCCGGCTCACCCGCCAGGCGCTGACGGAGCTGGCCGACGAGGGCGTGGCGTTTGTGTTCAACACGCCCAACGAGAAGAGCCGTCCTGGCTACCTGAAGATGGGTTGGGTCGACATCGGCCGCCTACCGCTCGTCGCCCGGCCCAGGTCACTGAGAGCCCTGGCGCGCGTCGTCCAGGCTCGCCAGGCCGCCGACCGGTGGTCGCACCCGACGACGGCCGGCATCGCCGCAGGCGAGGCGCTGGCCGACACCGATCGGGTGACGGCCCTCCTGGGCTCGCAGCCGCACCGGCCCGGAATGCGCACCAATCGCCATGCCTCGTTCCTCAGGTGGCGATACGGCTTCGAACCTCTCCAGTACCGGGCCATGCCGGCGGGCCCCGACCTCGACGACGGGTTCGCTGTGTTCCGGGTTCGACGCCGGGGGACAGCGACCGAGGCGGCCGTCGCCGACGTCCTGGTCCCGGGGGGGGACCCGCGCCTCGCCGCCCAGGCGTTGCGGAAGGTGGCATCCGCCGAAGGCGTCGACTACGCCATCGCCCTCAACCCCCCCGGCCCTCACCGCGCCGGATTCGTGCCAGCCGTCGGCCAGGGGCCTCGCCTCGTCTGGCGCGGCCTGAACCGCACAGAGAAGCCTCCGCCACGGTCGTGGGATCTGGTCCTCGCCGACGTCGAGTTGTTCTAGCTTCTCCGGGTATGAGGCGAATCGGCCCGCGCCGGTCGGCAGCGAGGTCGGTCAAGCGGCTCGTCGACGTCGTCGGTGCGGGGACGGCGCTCGTCGTGCTCTCACCCGTGATCGGCGCCGTCGCCGCCCTCGTACGACTACGCCTGGGTCGGCCGGTCGTGTTCGTGCAGGCCCGTCCCGGCCTGCACGGGCGGCTGTTCGACATCTACAAGTTCCGCACCATGGCCGACCGCCGAGGAGCCGACGGGCTCCCGCTGCCCGACCAGCAGCGCCTGACCGCTCTCGGCCGGTTCCTGCGCAGCACCAGCCTGGACGAGCTCCCGGAGCTGCTGAACGTGCTTCGGGGCGACATGAGCCTGGTCGGGCCTCGCCCGCTGCTGCCCGAGTACCTGGGTCGCTACAGCCCCGACCAGATGCGCCGTCATGAGATGCGGCCCGGGCTCACAGGGTGGAGCCAGGTGCAGGGTCGCAACTCGCTGGAGTGGCCGCAGCGATTTGCCCTGGACGTGTGGTACGTCGACAACTGGTCCCTGCGGCTCGACATCCGAATACTCCTCGCGTCGGTGCGGGCAGTGCTGAGCCGGGAAGGCATCAGCGCCCACGGGCACGCCAGCATGCCCCGCTTCGAAGGCTCGGATCTGGCTGAGGAGGATCAGAACAAGAGCCCATGACATTCAGCTATAGCGGCCATCGTCCGAGCCACTGCCGAGCGCCAAGGTGAGGCCGCCGAGTGTGCTGATCGTCAGCCGGAGGCCTAGGACCAGGAAGGCGAGCGCTAGAGCCGTCTCCACCGGGATGCCGACCTGGGCCAGGGTAAGCGTGAACACCGCTTCTCGGGCGCCGGACGTTGTTGAAGAACACAGGAACGAGGCCGACGACGTCGGTGAGCGTGGACATCACCATGAAGAGCCAGATGGGCACGGCTAGGTCGAGGGCCAGGCCGGCCACGACGTGCATGCTCGCCCACATCAGTTGGAAGACCAAGGACAGCCCCAGCACACCGGCGAGGAGCCTGCCCCTCGGTGCGGTCTCGACCATCTCGGCCGCACGAGGCAGGACGGATTGGCGGAGCCGCCGCGGAAGGGCGATCCCGAGAGCTCGCTGAAGCCTTCTCGCGTCCGTGCACGCCACCAGGACGCCGGCCGTCACCGTGGTCAGCCCGATCGTCACCAGGACCGAGACGAGCTCCAGCCGGGGGTCGACGGTATCGACCTCGCGGGCCGCGAGGACGACGCTCGTCACCGAAACCGCGCTCAAGGCCAGGAACCCCGTGAGCCTCTCGAAAAACACTGACGCGACCGCGTTCAAGGGGCTTCCCATACGGCGACCGAGTTGCGCGACCCGGACGGCGTCACCGCCGATCGACGTCGGGAGGACGTTTCCCACGAACAGACCGGAGAGGTAGGTGCCGAGCAGCCATCGGTATGGCGGTGCCGGACCCCGTGTCCCGAGTAGCAGGCGCCACTTGAGGGTGCTGAGCGCCACGCCGAGAAGCTGCAGCGACAAGGCGGCCCCCACCAGGTACGGGTCGGCCTCTCGCCAGCTGGCGAGCACACGTCGAGGGTCGACCTTCCTCGTCAGGTACCATAGGAGCGCTCCGCTGACGAGAAGGCGCAGCAGGAACAAGGTGCGTGGCGCGTGCGTGGGCCACCACCACCGACTGCCGGTTGCCGCCCGGCTAGGTGTCAGCGGAGCCCCGTGAGCCACCGCCGGTCGGCGGTACGTTCAGCTCCTCCCGTATCACGTAGGGGGGTCGGACGCCGGGCTGTCCCTGAAGGCGGACGATCAGCTCACCGACCAGGCCGATCCCCATGACCTGTACCCCGACTACGACCAACAGGACCGCCACCAGGAGCAGCGGGCGGTCGGCCAGCGTCGCTCCGGTCAGCAGCTTGAGGCCGGTCAGGTAGAGGCCTACAGAGGCTCCCAGCGACATCATCACCGCTCCGAAGAGCCCGAAGATCTGCATCGGGCGCGTGCTGTAGCTGAGGAGGAACCGGACCGTGACCAGGTCCAGCAGGACCCGGATGGTGCGTCCCAACCCGTACTTGGACCGACCCCCGCTCCGAGCGGCATGGGACACGGGAATCTCCGCCACCGCGATGCCTTGCCAACTGGCGATGGCGGGCACGAACCGGTGCAGCTCTCCGTAGAGAGGAACGTCGCGGAGGACCTCGGCCCGGTAAGCCTTGAGGGAACATCCGTAGTCGTGGAGGGCGATGCCGGTGGATTTGGAGATGAGGCGGTTGGCTACCCGCGACGGCAGCCGGCGGCTCAACAATGGGTCGCGCCGCTCCACCCGCCAGCCGCTCACCACGTCGAAACCCTCGTCCAGCTTCTTCAGCACCCGTGGGATGTCGTCGGGGTCGTTCTGTAGGTCCCCGTCGATGGTGACGATGATGCTCCCCCGGGCCTGGGCGAACCCGGCGCAGAAGGCGGCCGTCTGGCCGAAGTTCCGCCGCAGCCGCACCACCCTCAGCGACGGGTCGCGAGCGGCCAGCTCCCGTAGCAGGGCGAAGGAGCCGTCGGTGCTCCCGTCGTCGACGGCGATGATCTCGTAGGGCCGGCCGAGGCCGGAGAGTGCCGCCTTCAGCCGCCGGTACAGCTCGGGGATGCAGTCCTCCTCGTCGAGGATCGGCACCACGATCGACAGCTCCGTGGAACGGGCGGTCTGCCAGGGGCCGGGGACGCTCACTCCTCCACCTGCGGCCGCTCCTGGGGGCTCAGGATGCGGTAGATCACCCAGTCGTCGTTCTGGCCGACCAGCTCGGAGGTCCTCTGCACGTGCTCGGCGACCCGCTGGTGGTCGGTCCAGAGCTCGCCCCGTTCGCGGACCACGCCGAACCAGTTCGCACCCGAGGCCCGTAGCTCCTCGAAGATACGGATCGCTTCCTCGTCGTCATCCGGATATCGGTTCCAGGCGATGGCAGGATCCGCGGGTGGGAACGTCCAGCCCCTGCGACCGCTGTAGTAGATCGCCAGGGGGTCCCCGATGTCGTTGGCTATGGTGACGACCAAGTCGCCCGGGGCTGACAGCGACCGCAGGGCCAGTCCCATGCGCCATGCCTGGCCTCCCTGTGGACGGTACAACCCCTTGAGCTGGCTGTGGCCGACGGCGAGGATCACGGCGACGATGGCCGCTCCCCGCAGGATGGCCAACCGGCTGCGCATGTCGCCGATGCCGGCGTGGATGACCACGAGGAAGCCCCGCGCCGACAGCGCGGCGACCGCCGGGTTGAAGATGTGGAAGTTCCAGGGATTCTCGACCAGCTCCCTGGCACCTATGGCGTAGAAGGCCACCGCGGCCAGCAGCCAGAGATGGAAGAACCACGGGGCCCGTGCCGGGCTGGCATCGACACGTGGTGGCGCGAACAGCAGGCCCAGGAAGGCGAGGCCGATGACGGGAGGTGTCCACAACCAGTACACGCCGTTGGCCACCGCCCGTGGCAAGAAGTACGACTGCGCGAGCCACTCCTTCCATCCATCGCCCCAGATCCAGTTAGCCGAGCCGGCGAAGTGGTACGGCGGGTAGGCGCTCGCCAGGTGTCGAGCCCACAGGTAGTAGGCGACGACCGGGCCGACCACAAGCAGAGCCGCCACGGCGAGGGCAGGGAGCATGGGGCGCCGCCGGAGACGCGGCAGACCGACGATAGCCACGGCCGCGTACAGCATGGGGAGTCCGACGAGCATGCCGGGCAGCTTGGTCAAAAAGCCCAGCGCGCCGCTGGCCGCCGCCAGGACGAGCCAGCGTGGTCGGCCCTCCTGGAGGTATCGCACCAGCATCCAGCAGCTGGTGACCACGAGAGCCACCATGGCCGGGTCGGGCAGGAACGACCGATCGATGAAGATGGAGCCGGGGATCAGGGCCATGACGAAGGCGGCGGCAATCCCGTGGGCTTCGTCCCAGACCCGCCGGACCAGCTGGTAGAGGGCAAAGATCCCCCACAGCCCGAAGGCGATGCTCAGGCCGCGGCCGATCCAGTCGTGCTGTCCGATCAACCGGTAGAGCAGCGACGCCAGATACGTCACGGTCTGGAACTCACGGCCCTGGTAGCTGGGGCCGGGGCCGTTCCAGCTGACCTCCGGAAACAGGATGTTGGCGTTGCGGCGTGCGAAGTTGTCGGCGATCATCGCCGTGCTTGTCTGGCGCCAGCTGAACCCGTCGATGAAGGGCTGCGTCACGTAGTCGAGCCGGAGGATGGCCCCCAGGATCAGGACGGGCAGCATGGGGTGGCGGGCCACGAGAGCCTTGAGCCGGCGGACGGCACGGAGAGGCAATGCCGACGAGGGAACCTTGCGCTCCTCGGGGGGGGAAGCGTCCTCCATCTCGGGCCTCGACTGCCCTTCGCCGATCAGCAATCGCCACCTCGCCGGAGCCGGCCTTCAGCGTCGTCGTGGCAGTGTAGGCGTGAGTAATGCACCAACCAGCAACGGCAGGAGCAGATGCGGACGCCTAGGAAGGTCTTCGACGTGGAGCTGTCACGCCCCGTCGTCGACGTCGACGAGCTTGAGGGGTACTACGGGGCACACGTCATAGCCCGTCTCCACGGGATACCGATAGGGGCCCTTTCGGTCCCGATCGTCGACGGCCGCTGCACCGCCGCCAGCATCCTCACAGCGGTTCACGAGCAGCTCGGGACGGCGGTCGTGCGCCATCTTCTCGCCGATGCCATGGCCCAGGCCGACTCCCGGCCGGCACTGGCCATCCAGTCTCTCGCATCGGTAGCCCACCGGACATGGACGGGGCCATGGCCGACGCTGACAGTGGCCGTGTGCAGCCGCGACCGACCTGAGGCGCTCGCTCGCTGTCTCGAGTCGATCGAAGCCCTGGAGTACCCCGATCTCGACCTTCTGGTGGTCGACAACGCGCCGAGCGGCCCGACGACGCAGAAGTTGGTGGCTGCCCGCTTTCCGCGGATTCGCTACGTGCACGAGCCAAGGCCGGGACTCGACTGGGCACGCAACCGTGCCATCAACGAGGCGGCGGGCGAGATCCTCGCTTATACCGACGACGACGTGGTCGTTGACGCTCGCTGGGCCTGCGAGCTTGCGGCGGTCTTCGCCGAGAACCCCGACGTGATGGCCGTGACCGGGCTGGTGGTTCCCTACGAGCTCGAGACCGAAGCGCAGCTCCTCTTCGAACGTCACGGTGGGTTCGGACGGGGATTCGAGCGGCAATGGCACCGGGTCGACCTGAAGGGAGGCGAGCTGGCCGCACGTCACCACAGCGGAGCGGGCGCGTTCGGGACGGGCGCCAACATGGCGTTCCGCCGGCGCGTATTCGACGAGATCGGCCGCTTCGATCCCGCACTCGACGTCGGCACGGCCACCAACGGCGGGGGCGATCTGGACATGTTCTTCCGAGTGCTGAAGGCGGGCCACACGCTGGTCTACGAGCCTGCGGCCATGGTCCGACACTGCCACCGGCGGGATCTCGCCCGGTTGCGCGAGCAGGTGCGGGCCAACGGCACCGGGTTCTACTCCTTCCTGGTGCGCAGCGGTGTGGCTTTTCCGGAGGAGCGCCCAGGCCTCCTCCGCATGAGCCTCTGGTGGATGTGGCACGGGATGCTCCGTCAGTTGTTGCTGACGGGCCTGCGACCGTCGGCATGGCGTCGGCGGCTCGTGACGGACCAGCTCATGGGCTCGGTGTCCGGGTTGACGTGCTACAGGAAAGCCCGGGCCGGGGCCCGTGCCATCGAGTCGCGTTTCGGGCCGCTCCCGGACTTGCCCATTGAGGCTGTCCAGCTTCCTCCCCCGGCGACCGAGCGGCGCTGCGGAACAGCCGTGCGATGCGTCCACCTGAGCCGCAGGATGGAACCATTGGCGGACCTGGACGGCTTCTCCACCGTACGGGTGTACGTCGAAGGTGACAATGGCATCGTCGGAGCCGTCACCCTGGCGAACTACGGACCCGTCATGAGCTCGGCTCGCCTCATCCAGGGCATAGTCGCCGGTCTGGCGCCGGAGCTCGTCCAGCAGTGTGGCGAACCGAGCACCCGTGCCCCGTCCCACCGCGAAGCCACCTCAGCCGTCCTGCGCGCCCTGTGTGGAGAGCCGGTCGGAAGCGCCTCGACGCGCACGTTGCCCGGCGAGGTTGCCGTGTCGATCGTGGTTGCCACGTTCGACCGCCCCGAGCTCCTGGGACAATGCCTGGGCGATCTGGAGCAGCAGCAGACAGACCGAGTCGTGGAGATCATCGTGGTGGACAACCACCCGTCCTCGGGCTTGACCCCGCCGGTGGTGGCCGATTTCCCAGCCGTCAAGCTGGTACCCGAGGCACGGCAGGGCCTGGCCTATGCCCGAAACGCTGGCCTCCTGGTGGCGACCGGGTCGATCGTGGCGAGCACCGACGACGACGTGAGGCTGCCGCCGTACTGGCTCGAGCGCCTTCTGTCGCCCTTCTGCGACCCCGAGGTGATGGTAGTCACCGGCAATATCCTCCCCTTGGAGATGGACAGGCCGGCGGCGCGGCTCTTCGAGCGATATGGCGGCCTCGGGCGCGGTTTCGAGCCCCGGAGATTCGACTCGTGCTGGTTCGATTCGTGCATTGGCGCGGTGCCCACGTGGTCCATCGGCGCCACCGCCAACGCCGCCTTCCGAAGAGAGATCTTCGACGATCCGCGGATCGGGTTGCTCGAGGAGGCACTTGGGCCCGGCACGCCGACCGGGGTGGGCGAAGACACCTATGCCTTCTACAAGGTCTTGAAGGCGGGGTACGCCATCGCCTATCACCCTGCCGCTCATGTCTGGCACCGGCACCGTCGAGAGATGGACGCGCTGCGCCACCAGCTCTACAACTACAGCAAGGGCCACGTCGCCTATCACCTGACAACCCTTTTCAACGACCGGGATCTGAGAGCCGTGCTCAGGCTCGCGGTCGTTCTCCCGGCGTGGCGATGCCGTCAGATCGCCCGCGGACTGCTGCGTCGTACCGACTATCCCCTTCGGCTGGTCATGACCGAGATAGCTGGGAACGCCGCCGGGCCGTGGGTGTTGTGGCGGTCCCGGCGGCGGGTGCGGCGGGAACGAAGGAGCCGCCAGGAGCCATCGGAAACGGAGGCGGCCCGCTGGTAATGAAGTCAACACGCGCTGACGAAGCACGATCGGGGCGTCGTTTGTCGTACCGCTATGCCTGCGATCTGGTCGCGCACCTGGTGGCTCGAGAGTTCAGACTGCGGTATCGGCGGGCTCTCTTCGGATGGCTGTGGGCCATCGCCCTGCCGTTGACGCGGCTCGCGATCCTCGCCTTCGTCTTCACGCGCATCGTTCCGCTGAACATCCCCGACTACCCGGTCTTCCTCTTCACGGGCCTCATCGCCTGGATGTGGTTCTCATCAGGCGTAGCCAGCGCGACGACCAGCGCGGTCGATCGGAGGGATCTACTCATGCGACCCGGGCTCCCTCGGGCTGCCGTACCGGTCGTCAGCGTGCTGACCGATGGCCTCGACTACCTGGCGGCTCTCCCGGTGCTGGCTGCGTTCCTGATGTTGCACGGGGGGATTCCTCTCAGCGCCGTCGCCCTTCCCCTGATCGTCGGCCTTCAGCTCCTGCTCATGCTCGGCATCGGCTTCGCGACCTGCTCGGCCAATGTCCGTTTTCGCGACGTCCGCCTGTTCGTCGAAGTTGTCCTCCTCCTCGGGTTCTACGTGACCCCGGTCTTCTACTCGGCGACGGCGGTCCCCGCGCGGTTCCAGGTGCTGATCCAGGTCAACCCCGTGGCCCGCCTCCTGAACGCCTACCGTGACGTGCTCATCGAAGGCCGCCTGCCTCGAGCTCAGCCTCTGCTCGCGCTCGCTCTGATGTGCAGCGCGGTGTTCGTGGCGGGGTACGCGATCTACTCCATCGCCAGCCCGACGTTCGTCGACGAGCTTTGAACGCCATCGATGTACGAGGTGTGGGCAAGCGCTACCGCACCACCGCGACTGGCTCGCCTCGCACGTTGCGCTCTTTGGCGGAACGTCTTCCCGCCGTCGAGCATTGGGCGCTCGAGGACGTGACGTGCTCCCTGGCCCGCGGTGAGGCGGTTGGGCTGGTGGGGGCCAACGGCAGCGGCAAGTCGACGCTCCTGCGCATCGTGGCAGGACTCACTCGGCCTACGTGCGGCAAGCTCGAAGTGCGAGGGCAGGTGAGCGGCCTGCTCACGCTGGGGGAGGGCTTCCACCCCCTCCTCACCGGTGAGGAGAACGTGGTCACCGGCGCCATCCTCGCGGGTCTCGGCCGACGGGAGGCTCGGCGGAGGTTGGCAGCGGTGGCCGCCTTCGCCGAGCTCGAAGACCACATGGACCAGCCTCTGCGCACGTTCAGCGACGGCATGAGACTGCGCCTGGCATTCGCCACAGCCATCAACGTTGATCCCGAGATCCTTCTGATCGACGAGGTTCTGGCCGTCGGAGACCTCCGGTTCCGGCAGCGCTGTCTCGAGCGCCTCCAGCAACTGCGGGGCAGAGGAGTGACGATGATGGTGGCGTCTCACGAACTGGCGCCGATCCGGGAGCTCTGCCAGCGGGTTCTCTGGATCTCGATGGGGCGCGTGCACGCCGCTGGAGAGGTCGACGAGGTTCTCGACCGGTATGAGCAGGCGATGCACGAGACCGGCCAGGGCCTCTGGTCCCAGGTCGATGATCGGCTTCGGCTCGGATCGAGGGAGGTAGAGATCGTCGGATTTCGCCTATTCGACTCCGCCGGCACGGAGACCGGATGCCAGCAGGCCGGTGGTGGGCTGACGGTCGAGATCGACTACGTCGCACACGTGCCGACGCCCCACGCCATCTTCGGGATCAGCGTGCACAGCGAACAAGGCGTCCGATGCCTGGACGTGAGCACGGAGTCGGACGGAGCGCTGGGCAGGCCGCTGCCAGGGGCGGGCACAGTGTCACTGTGCCTCGACCGCCTCGATCTCTCCGGGGGGAACTACCACGTCGATCTCGGAGTGTGGGGCGCGGGCTGGTCCCCGACCTACGACTACCTTTGGGAGGCGATCCCGTTCAAGGCGCTGGCGTCGCCGAGCCCGGGCATCCTCGTCCCTCCGCGCCGGTGGAGCACGCGTTGACGACGGCCAGCGTCATCATCCGGACGAAGAACGAGGAGAAGGGGCTGGGCCCTACCCTCGACGCCGTCCTCGCTCAGAGCCTTCGCCCCTTTGAGGTGTTCGTGATCGACTCGGGCTCGACCGACGCGACGCTCGAGGTTGCCTCCCGGTACCCCGTGCGTGTCCTGACCCTCGCTCCGCAGGAATGGAACTACAGCCGGGCGCTCAACCGGGCCGCAGAGCAGGCGACCGGCGAGGTCCTCGTATGCCTGTCGGCGCATTGCCCCCCGGTCGGCTCGGACTGGCTGGCCAGCCTGCTCGGCCATTTCGCCGACCCCAGCGTTGCCGGGGTCTGGGGCCCGGGCCTACGGCCGGGTCGACCGGCCCCCGAAGCTGAGTCCTTCTGTCGCCAGGACCCGGGAACGTACACAGTCGCCAACCGGCGGTGGGGGCTCGCCAACGCCAACTCGGCGGTGCGGCGCTCGCTGTGGGAGCAGTTCCCCTTCGAAGAGGCGCTGCCAGCGGCGGAGGACAAGGCCTGGGCCCGGGTGGCCATGGAACGCGGGTACTCCATCATCTACGAACCACGAGCCGCCGTCTGGCACGAACGCCATGACGTGATCTCGGCCTACCGAAGGAGCCAGGCAGTGTCGGCGGGATTCGCCATCATGTTCCCGGAGCTCCGCCGGGCGCCGCTCGAGCAGCTCGCCCTTGTCATGCGGTCGTTCGCGCGCACTGCCCGCTTCCATGCGAGGAACCGCAAGTGGAGGGCGATCTGGTACGACCTGCGAAGGGTTCCCACGGCGGTCGCAGCGATCGCGGGTGGCTTCCGCGGTTCTCGGCGATGAGTCGTCCGGCGGCCTCGACCGACGCCGAGCTGGCCTTCGTGGTGCCGACGCTCGGCGCCGGAAGCGACCAGGACGAGGACGTGATGCAGCTGCTGTTCTTCGCGGGAGCGAGATTGGAGCAGGCGATGGAGGTTGCGGGCGCCGAACCGCTGCGAGCCCGCGTCCTGGTCGTCGACGGCGACACCTCCGGTTGGCAGGATGCGTCCGAGCTCCTGGCGCCGGAGGTGCTCCCGAGGCTGCTCTTCGAAGCGATCCCTGAGCCCGAGGTTCCAGGGTTGGCCACCGGCTGTCACAAGGCCGCGTACGACCTCCTGGAGTACGCACGCACGCGATCCTTCGCCGAGCTGCACTGCCTGGATCACGGGGGCGTTGCCTATTACGTCACCCAGGCCCGGCGCCTGGGCATGGACCTGCTGGCAACGCCGATCGCCGTCCACGTCGTGGGTGCGACCGTGTTCCGAGCCGAGGCGGACGACCGTATGCTCGACCGGGTCGAGGCGCTGGCCGACGACGTTCTCGAGCGGGGATCCATCGAGCGTGCCGATGCTCTCCTCGTGCACGACGAGCGGGCCTGGGACTGGTACACGG
>JBOGIF010000108.1:0-2011 GCA_050742415.1 Acidimicrobiales bacterium
ATATTGTCGCGCAAGCGGAGGATCTTGGTTTGGAGGTCTTGGACGTGAAAGTCCGCCATGATTTGGGGGCGTTGGATATACCAGAGAGCGACTTGGGCTTTCTGACGAGCGCGCTCCGTGACGCGAAGCTCCCTGTGGAATATCGCGAGTAAGCATTCAGGCCCTGTGAGCTGCGGGTTCGCGCGGAGAGCGAGGATCCACCGCTGAGCGCGCGCGGTCGGCTAGACCGTGTGGATGGAGGCGGGACCCGGACGGCTGTTCACTGCCGAGGAGCTCGATGCGCTCCCCCGTGCGGAACTGGTCGAGCTGGTCATGTCGCAGGCGTCGATGATCGAGCTGCTCATGGCCCGTGTCGAGCGCCTGGAGGCCGAGGCGTCGCGGGACTCGGCCAACTCGTCGAAGCCGCCGGCGGCCGACACCCAGAAGCGACGGGCCCAGCGGGCGGCGGCCAAGCCCAAGGGAGCCGGGCGACGGGGCAAGCAGCCCGGGGCCGAGGGCCACCGCCTGGCGCCGCTGCCCGATCCCGATGTTCGAGTGCGCCATGTCCCCCAGCAGTGCTGTGGATGTGGGGAAAGCCTCGATGACGCCGAGGTGGTCGGCGGCGAGTCCCGCCAGGTCTTCGACATCCCCGAGCCGCGCCCCTTCGTCGTCGAGCACACCGCCGAGCGCCGGCGCTGCCGTTGCGGGCGGACCACTGCCGGCGCCTTCCCGGCCGAGGCCACCGCCCCGGCCTGTTACGGGCCGCGACTGCGGGCCCTGGCCATCTACATGCTCTGCCGCCAGCACCTTCCGGTGGAACGTTGCGCCGAGCTGCTCTCCGACGTGTTGGGCGTACCGGTGTCCACGGGCTGGCTGTCGGGCCTGGTGGGCGAGGCCGGCACTGCGCTGGTTCCCTTCGTCGGGCACCTCGCCAACCTGCTGGGCCGCTCCCCGGTGATCGGCGCAGATGAGACCGGCGGGCGCGTCGGGGTGGCCAAGCGCTGGTTCCACGTGCTGTGCACCCCGGCGCTCAGCCTCATCGTCTGCCACCGCAGCCGGGGCATGGAGGCCGTCAACGACATCGGCGTGCTCCCCGGCTACCGGGGCGTGATCGTCCATGACGGCCTGGCCCTCTACAACAACCTCGGGGCATCGCACGCTCAGTGCAACGCGCACCTGGTTCGCCACCTTGCCAGCGTGGGCGAGGTATGGGACCAGGCGGGCTGGACCAAGGCCATGACCACCTGCCTGTTCGAGGCCAAGCACGCCGCCGACGCCGCACGGGAGAGGGGCGAGGCCGCCGTCTCGCCCGCGGCCATCGTCGGCTTCGAGGCCCGATACGACGAGGCGCTGGCCCAGGCCTTCGCCGTGCTGCCGGCCGGCGCACCGCCGCGACGACGGGGCCGGGGCGGCTGGCGGGAGCACCAGCGCCAGGCCTGGAACCTGGCCAGTCGCATGGAACGGCACAAGGCCGACGTCCTCCGTTTCCTCACCGACACCCGTATACCGTTCACGAACAACGGATCCGAGCAAGCCCTGCGGATGGTGAAGCTCCAGCAGAAGATCAGCGGCACGTTCCAGAGCGACCACGGTGCCGAGGACTTCGCCCGCGTCCGCAGCTACCTGCAGACCGCCGCCAAGCAGAACCAGAACCTCCTCGACGTTCTCGCGCAGCTCTTCACGACAGGACCGTGGCTACCGGCCGGTCCCTGACAGGGCCTGAATGTTACAGCTCGTCAGCGATGAAGCGATATCCGAACTCGGGGTCGTCGTGATGGACGTCGAGGGCGGCGTTGATGAGATGGGCGTCGGACCACTCCCGATCGGTCACGGGGTTGGCCCGCCACTTGTAGAAGCCTGTTTGGAGAAGCCGAGCACCCGGCAGGTCACCACGACGGGGATCTTGTCCACCGCCAGCTCGATGACCAGCGGGTACATCATTTTGGAAGGACGTCCTGGCGAAGTACGCCGTCGCCCAGCGCAGCACCTCGACCTCCTGCTCGAGTAGGTCGGCGTGAAGTGCAGCGTGAAG
>JBOGIF010000109.1:0-3712 GCA_050742415.1 Acidimicrobiales bacterium
GTACGGGTCGCGCTGCCGATCCTGCCCGAGGCGGCCAGGGCGTGGGCCCCGGTGATCGGCGCCCTGGCGGTGATCGGCATCATCTACGGCGCGCTCGGGTGCCTGGCCCAGACGGACATGAAGCGCCTGATCGCCTTCTCCTCGGTGGCCCACATGGGCTTCGTGATGCTCGGCATCTCCACCCTGACCAGCTTCGGCATCAACGCCGCGGTGTTCGGCATGGTCGCCCACGGTCTCATCACCGGGATGCTGTTCTTCGTGGCGGGATCGGTGCAGGAGCGCTTCGGCACCCGTGAGATCTCCCGGCTGGGCGGGTTGCTCATCCAAGCGCCCCACCTCGGCTGGATCCTCGGCTTCTGTGCCTTCGCGTCACTCGGCCTGCCCGGGCTGGCCGGTTTCTGGGGCGAGTTCCCCGCGATCCTGTCCGCCTACCAGCCCGCCGCCGGGCTCGACGTCGGGCTGTTCCGCGTCTACATGGCCGTGGCCGCGGTCGGAACGGTGTTCGCCGCCGGCTACCTGCTCTGGATGCTCCAGCGGGTGGCCTTCGGGACGGTCAAAGAGGAGTTCGCCAAGGCCCACATCCACGACGTCCACGTCCCGGAGTACATCGCCTGGGCCCCGCTTCTCATCGCCATCGTGGCTCTCGGCGTGTTCCCGCACCTGCTGTTCAACATGACCGACGCCGCCGTCAACCTCATCAGCCAGACGCCAGCCGTCGAGCAGACGGCTGTCGGCGGCCACTAGCCAGCCGCATGCCCTTCCAGGCTCCCTCGCTCGACTACCACGGGCTGGCGCCCGAGATCGTCCTCACGGTCGTGCTGTCGCTCGTCCTGGTGGCCGACCTGGTTCTGCCTCGGGAGCGCAAGTGGCTGGTGTCGAGCCTCGCCTCATTCGGGCTGCTCGCTGCCTTCATCCCCATCGTCACCCTGGCGGTGACGGGCGTCGACTCGCGGTCGATGGTCGACGGCGCCTACGTGGTCGACACCTTCTCCCTCGTCCTGAAGGGCCTGTTCCTCGCCGCCGGGTACGTCGTCCTGCTCATGTCGGCCAACTACATCGAGGAGGGTGACTACTACGAGGGCGAGTACTACTTCCTCGTACTCTGTTCGATCCTCGGGATGATGGTGATGGCGTCCGCCCGGGACCTGGTGACGATCTTCGTCGCCCTGGAGACCCTCTCCATCCCCGCCTACATGCTCGCCGGCTGGCGCAAGCGCGACCTCAAGGGCAACGAGGCGGCGCTCAAGTACTACCTGCTCGGGGTGCTGGCCACGGCGGTGATGCTCTACGGGATGTCGCTGGTGTTCGGCTTCACCGGCACGACGGTGCTGGCCCGTATCGGCGAGGGGATCGGCGGGGCGGCCGGCGCCCAACCCATCGTCACGGTCGGGATCTTCCTCATAATCGTCGGTTTCGCCTTCAAGGTGTCGGCCGTGCCGTTCCACAACTGGGCGCCCGACACCTACGAGGGCGCGCCCACGCCGATCACCGCCTTCCTGTCGGTGGCGTCCAAGACCGGTGGGTTCGTCGCCCTCTTCCAGTTGGTCTACGTGGGCTTCCTGGGGCGCTCCGACGTGTGGGGGCCGCTCTTCTGGGTCCTTGCCGCCCTGACCATGACGGTGGGGAACCTCATCGCCCTGCGCCAGACCAACATCGTGCGGATGCTGGCCTACTCGTCGATCGCCCAGGCCGGCTACATCCTGGTGCCGTTCGCGGTGGCGGGTGCCAGCGACGAGGCGGCCCGCAGCGCATTCACCGCGTCGGTCGTCTACCTGCTGGTGTACGCGGCGATGAACCTCGGAGCCTTCACCGTCGTAATCGCCGTGGCCCGCAAGACCCGGTCGGGCGAGATCGCGTCCTACGGCGGGCTGTTCGAGTACGCCCCCGGCCTGACGGTCCTGATGACCGGTTTCCTGTTCTCCCTGGCCGGCATCCCGCCCCTGGCCGGGGCGTGGGCCAAGATATTCGTCTTCCGGGCGGTCCTCGACGCCGGCACCCCCTCGGCCGTGGTCCTGGGGGTGATCGCCGCGGTGAACTCGGTGATCGCCCTCTTCTACTACGCGGCCGTCGCCCGCCAGATGTGGATGAGCCCCGTGCCCGACGGCGACCGGACGGCGGTCCGGGTGCCCACCACGCTGGTGACCGCCCTCGGGATCACGGCTGTGGTGGTCGTGGTGGTCGGCGTTTACCCGCAGGTGCTCGCCCGCTTCGCCGACCTGGCGTCGTTCCTCCCGTAGCTCCGAGCCCCAGCGTCGCCGAGGTCCTCTCGGCGCGGGCGCGACGTTTCGGCCCGCTGCGGTTCGACGAGGTGATGGAGACGGCCCTCTACCATCCCGTCGGGGGCTTCTACGAGGTGTCCGCCGGGCCCGGCCGGGGTGGAGCCGACTTCCTCACCAGCCCCGAGATCGGGCCACTGTTCGGCTCGGTCCTGGCCCGGGCCCTGGACCGGTGGTGGGGCGAGGCCGGTCGTCCCGACCCCTTCTTCGTCCTGGAGGCCGGTGCCGGTCCCGGCTCGCTGGCCGCCAGCATCCTGGCTGCCCGGCCGTCGTGCTCGCCGGCGTTGCGGTACGTGCTGGTGGAGCGGTCGGCGTCGCTGCGCCGCCGGCAGTCCGAGCGGCTGTGGATCGAGCCGGCCGGGCAGGTGCTCGGCCCGGTGCTGGCGCCCGACCCCGACGAGGCCCCCGGCCCGGTGCCGGGATCGGGTCCGCTGGTGGCCTCTCTCGCCGCCTTGCCGTCCGGCCCGTTCGAGGGCGTGGTCCTCGCCAACGAGCTGCTCGACAACCTGCCCTTCCGCATCCTCGAACGTTCGGCCCGGGGCTGGGACGAGGTGAGGGTCGGGGCAGACCTCTCCGAGGTGCTGGTGGCCGCCCCGCCGGAGGTTGCGGCTTTGGCCGGGAGGCTGGCGCCGGCGGCGGAGCCCGGGTCGCGGGTGCCGCTCCAGGAGCAGGCCGCGGCGTGGCTGGCGGCGGCCCTGAAGTGCGTGCGCGAGGGCCGGGTGGTGGTGATCGACTATGCCGGCACCACCGCGTCGATGGCCGGACGCCCGTGGCGCGAGTGGTTGCGGACGTACCGGTCGCACGGGCCGGGGGGTCACCCGCTGGAGCACCTCGGGGGCCAGGACATCACCAGCGAGGTGGCCCTCGATCAGCTGGCCGCGGTGCGCCGGCCATCCGGCGAGTCCACGCAGGCCGACTTCCTGCGGGCCCACGGCATCGACGAGCTGGCCACCGATGCCCGGAGCCGGTGGCAGGAGCGGGCCCATGTCGGCGACCTCGCTGCCGTCAGGGAGGCGAGCCGTGTCCAGGAGGCCTCCGCTCTGACCGACATGGACGGCCTGGGTGCCTTCCGCGTCGTCGAGTGGGTCGTCGGCCTGCCTGGATAGTCTCGGGCCGATGACGGAGCACCAGCCGGGAGCGGCGATCGAGGTCTTTCAGCAGGAGGAGCGCAGCTTCCCGCCCCCGGAGGACTTCAAGCGCCAGGCATTGGTCACCGGTACGAACCTGCACGACGAGGCCGCAGTCGACTACGAGGGCTTCTGGGCCCGCCAGGCGGCTGAGCTGCTGGACTGGCAGCAGGACTGGCACACGGTCCTCGAATGGGACCTGCCGTTCGCCAGGTGGTTCGTGGGGGGCAAGCTGAACGTTGCCTACAACTGCCTCGACCGCCATATCGAGGCCGGGCATGGCGATCGGGTCGCATACCACTGGGAGGG
>JBOGIF010000110.1:0-28223 GCA_050742415.1 Acidimicrobiales bacterium
GCACACCGGCGACCGCGCCGCCACGCGGGCCGCGGCGCCGGCGGCCGCGCCGGCCAAGCGCACCCGGCCAGCGAAGAAGGCACCGGCCACGACAACGGGCACGAAGAAGGCATCGGCCGCGGGCACCAAGAGGGCACCGGCGAAGAAGGCAGGGCCGAAGGCGGCACCAGCCAGGCCCGTCAAGAAGGCTGCCGCCAGGGCGAAGGCTCCCGCCAAGAAGGCGACAGCCGCCAAGTCGCCCGTGAAGAAGGTGGCTCCGAAGAAGGCCCCTGCGAAGAAGGCAGGAGGGCGCCGCCCGGCGGGTGCCTGAGCCACCGAGGATCAGACGGCGTAGGTCGGGCGGCGGTTGCGAAGCTGTCGACGGATCTCCTGGCGGAGGATGTCGCCGACCTCACTGAGAACGACCTTGCGGGGATGGCGGCCGGCGGCCAACAGCCGGGCGGTCGCGGTCGCCAGGCGAGGGGCGGTGAGGACCTTCGACGGTGGCACCCGGTGGTTGAACACGTCGAACATCTGCGCGGCGCCACCCGGCGCGGCGATGCGGGCCTTCACGATCTCCGACAGCACCAGCGGTACGCGCCCAGCGCCACCCATGTCGGCCGCGAACCAGTGCATCTCAGCCTCGTCGCGGTCCCGCTCCCGCCACCACTGCCTCAATGCCCGGTCCCGGTCTGCATCAGGACTGCCCGCCGTCTCCACGATCACCGCGCTCAGCCGCTCTGCCTGGCGAAGGGCGTCGGAGATCCCCTGGCCCGGGGCCGGGTCCTTGAAATGGCCGGCGTCTCCTACCAGGACCCAACCGGGTCCAGCCGAGTCGCGAAAGAAGCCTTCGTAGGAGGCCATGGTGGAGAGCCGCCCCACGCGCCGGCCTTCGGCCACGATCTCGGCGACGGGCGCACAGGCGGAGACGGCTGCGTCGAATGAGGCGTCGGCGTCCTTACGGAAGCGGTCCAGCCGAGCGAGCGGCGGATAGACGATCACGAGGTAGAGGCCGCTGTCGGCCGGGCACGAGATGACGAACTCGTCGTCCCAGCGCTGGGTCAGCAGGGTCGCCGGAGGCTCCCAGCGGGCGCCCTCGTAGTAGCCCCAGTAGGCGAAACGCTCGTTGGGCACCACGTTGTACCGCCGCGCCGCCACCAGGCGGGCCATCGTCGAGCTGCGACCGTCGGCGCCGACGACTACCGGTGCCTCGAGAGTGAGCGCACGTCCCTCGCTCTCGCCCTCGACGCCGGTGACCCGACCGTCGCTCTTGACCAGCCCGGTGACCCGGGTGCCGAGCCGCACGTCGACGCCGGCACCGGCAGCCCGCTCCAACAAGATGGGGTCGAGCAGAGAGCGGCGAACGCAGAGTTGCGGGCCCGGGTCACCAGCCCTCGTGGGCCATGGGACCGTCACCGAGATGTCGCCGAGGCGCATGCGGGCCTGGCTGATCCACGGGGCTCCTGTGCCCTCCAGGCGGTCCAGAACGCCGAGGCGGCCCAGACATGCGACGCCTTCGGCCTGGAAGACGTGGGTGGACGCCGTTTCGGTGGCGACGGAGGCGACCCGGTCGACCAGGACCACCGAGAGCCCGGCACCCGCCAGGTGGGTGGCGAGCGGGGATCCGGCGCAGCGGGCGCCTACGACGACGACGTCGTAACGACCCGCCGCCGTCGCCGGCACCTACGCGCCAACGCCGGCGGTTGCCTCCTCGCGACGTTCGGCCAACCGCAGGCCAACCTGGCGAATACGTGCGATCCGCCTCACCAGCCGTGCCCGGGACTCCTCTGCCTCGGGGCTGAGGCCCTCCAGCGACTCCAGCCGCCACTGCCGGAGGATCACGGGGACGAGGATCTGGTCGTGGTGGATCGCCAGGTCGTAGATACCGGCGTTGGCGATGGCCCGGGCGTGCGAACGGAAACCCTCGATGCCGGCGCCCGGCATCTCGAAATCGCGCACTTGGCGCTCCATGGCCAGCACCATCGCAGATGGATCGACGGACAGGGCGGCGGTGGCCACGTCGCGGTAGAAGAGGTAGTGGAGGTTCTCGTCGGCGGCGACGCGGGCCATGACCTCGTATCCGGCCGGGTCGTCGAGCAGCTTACCGGTGTTGCGGTGCGAGATTCGCGTGGCCAGCTCCTGGAGCGCTACATAGACGAAGCCCTCGGCCGGGCCGTCGATCGGCTGGTGGAACCCATAGCTCATCTGCTGCATCCGACCCCGCTCTAGGGCCACCGGGTCGACGGCGCGAGTGACGGTGAGGTAGTCGCGGATGACTATCGAGTGGCGGCCTTCTTCGGCTGTCCACCTACGGGCCCAAGCCCCCCACGGGTGGTCCACGCCGAACAGCTGCTGGATGGCGCAGGTGTAGTAGGGCAGGTTGTCCTCGGTCAGGAGGTTCACCACCAAGGCCCGCCGCACAGGGTCGGGCATCGGGTGGTCCTCAGGCTGCCACGGGGTGCGAGGATCGGTCCGGGCCCCCTCGGACCAGGGAACCAGCTCGTGCGGGAACCATTCCTTGCTGGTCGTCAGGTGACGTTCCAACAGCCGCTCCGCCTCGGGCGCCAGCTCCTCGAGAAACCCTGTAACCGTCACTCGCAAAGAGGCTACCTACCCGTAGGTAGACGTACCACTCGCCTCCTCCCGCCTCGTGTAGGTCGCGTCGACAGCGGGAAAGGTGGACGGTATGACCGATCCGAGGGTTGAAGACCACCTGGTCGGAGTAGAGCTCCAACTAGTGGAGCTGGTGGAGTGCAAGGAACGGGCGGTGGCCCAGGGCCGCGAGGACGACGCCTCGGTCCTCAACGGTGAGATCGAGGAGCTGCAGGCTGAGCTGGGTGACGTCACCGAAGACCTCGAGAGCCCCGTCGCGCCCGCTACCGTTGCCGCCCCGTCCGCCCAGGCTCTTCCCGGATCTCCCGCACGGGCCTGACCCCCGGAGGAAGCCCTTAGGCGGGCGCCCCGGCCGGGAAGAGGACCGCCTCGAGACGGCCGGCGGTAACGGCGTCTCGCGCCAGGACGAGGTCGACGCGGTTGCCGCTGCGAAGTACGCGGCCCGATCCGGAGGGACCGGCGAAGCGCCCGTCGGGACCCGGTCGGCGCCCGGAGCCCGACCAGCCCGAGGACCACCGGGCGAGGGCGTCGGCCAGCTCGGTGGCCTCGGCCGGGGACTCCGCCTGCCAGCGGTCGGCCATCGCCGGCACCGTCCCGCACCGCATGAGCTCGAAGGCGTCTCCGTCCCAGCCGGCGGCGGCCCGCTCCGAGTCCGCGCTGGCCAGTCGCTCGCGCAGCACCTGGCGCATGTCGAACTCGCCGAGAGCTCCCGTCTCCAGGCGGGAGCATCCGATGGCGGCGGACAGATCGGGGAGAGTCACCGCAGCGGTGGCGTCGCCGGCCGCGTATCTCTGCGGATGGAGGATCTGCTCTGTAGAGGTCGGCGCCGCACGGTAGGCGGCGTCTACGGCACCGAAGCCACCGCGGCGGTAGAGGCTCTCGACGAAGGTCAGACCCTCCGTGTAGGGGAAGAGGAGCGACTGAACCAGGTAGCTCGGCACCCGGGCATACGGCGAAGGTCCCTCGGCGTCGGAGGAATCGGCCTCGCCCCGGTCGGCGTCGTTCAGATAGCGGTCGATGTACAGCGAACGCACCAGCTCGGCATCACCCTCGATCAGGGCGATACCCCCGGCCACCTCCTCGGTACGGCCGTCCTGGTCGAGTTGGTCGAGCCGAGGCCCGAAGTCGAAGTGCTGGTCGGTGAGCGCGTGGGTTAGCTCGTGCGCGAGCGTCCCCTTCGTCGCCGGTGACAGCCCTGGCCCGGTGTCGTCCTTGACGAAGAGCTCCTTGGTCTCGTCGTCGTAGAAGCCGAGCACGCCCCCGGCGAACAGGTCCTCGAGCGTCTTGCGGTAGTCGAGGGCGGGGGGCACCAGGCCCAGGAGCTTCAAAGCCGCTTCCTCGCCGACGATCTGGTCCTGCTTCTCGGCGAAGTCCTTGACAGTGAACTCCCGGACGCGCCGGGCCAGCTCCTCAGCGGAGACGAGCTGGACGTCGAGCGGTGCCTTCCAGGGAAGTCCCCGTATCGCCGACACACGTTGCTCCACCTCGGCAATGGCCGCCCTCTCCGGAGTCACTGCCGGGAGCTTCGGGACGGTCGTGGTCGCGCCGGCGGCCGGAGAGCTAGGGCGCCGACTCGCCTTCGGGCCGTTGCCCGACGTGTACCTGAAGGCTGCAAAGACCCCCGCCGACAGCACCAGCACGACAAAGACGGCCACCAGCACGACTCCTGCCGGCCGGCGGGTAAAAGGTGTCGACGGGGAGGGGTCCAAGGGGTTCGTCGGTGGAGACGGCGTGCACAACCGTAACGCCGCCCCACGGGCTCCCATCCGGCACGGCTTCTAGTGTGGGCCGTGTCCTCGCCGCCGGAAAGCCAGAGGATGGAGCGCATCCTCGCCCTCCTGCGGGCCCAGGGCGGGCGGCTCACGGCCACCCGTCGGGCAATCGTCACCGCCATCGTCGGGACCCGGAGCCACGTGACGGCCGACGAGCTGGCGGAGGCGGTGCGGGTCGACCACCCCGATCTGCACCTGACCACTGTGTACCGGTGCCTCGACACGTTGGAGCGTCTCGGCGTGGTCGACCACGTCCATCTTGGTCACGGCCGGGCCGTCTACCACCTGGCCGACGAGGTCCACCAGCACCTGGTCTGCGAGGTCTGCGAGGCGGTGGTGGAGGTTCCGAGCGCGGTCTTCGAGGAGCTGGCCGGCCAGCTGCGGGCTGCCTACGGCTTCGCCATCCGGCCTCACCACTTCGCCGTAGTGGGCCGTTGCGCCGCCTGCGGCGAGCCGGAGGCCTCGATCTCGTAGGCTCTGGGCGTGGACAACGCCTCCGACCCCACCGTGTCAGCCGTGGTCACGCTCAAAGAGCGTGAAGGGGGGCCCCCGCCGATGGACGAGGTAACCCAGGTGAAAGGCAAGTTCAGTGGCACCGGGTTCGAGGTACACGCGCCCTTCCACATGAGCTTCTCCATCGCCGGCAAGCGGTCGGTGTTCGAGCGGGTCTTCGGCACCGACCTCGAGATCGACGAGGAGAGCTTGGCGGCGGTGGTCACCACCAAGGACGGCAGCCTCGAGCTCCCCCTCGATCAGCTCCCCGAGGAGGTGCGGACCGCCGTTGCGTCGGTCGCGTTCATGCCGCCCCCCAGCTTCGCCAACACCTCCCTGTCTCCGAGGTAGGGCCGCAGCGCCTCGGGCACGCCCACCGTGCCGTCGGGCCGGTGGCATGTCTCGACCAGGGCCGCCCAAACCCGAGGCACGGCCAGAGCGGAGCCGTTGAGCGTGTGCACGACCGGGTTGCCGGTGGCCGTTCCTCTCCCCGACGCAGTGGGCCGGTAGCGGATGTTCGCCCGCCGCGCCTGGTAGTCGCCGAACCACGACACCGACGACGCCTCCAGCCAGCGATCGGTGCCGGGCGCGTAGACCTCAAGATCGAACGTGCGCGCCGAGGATGGGCTGAGGTCGCCAGCGCACAGGTCGACGACCCGGTAGGCCAGGCCGAGGGCGCTCAGTGCGGCCTCGGCCCGCGCCAGCAGGTCGGCGTGGACGTCTTGGGCCTGGGCGGGCGTGGCGTAGGCGAGGATCTCGACCTTGTCGAACTCGTGGACGCGCAGGACTCCTCTGGTATCGCGGCCGGCGGCACCCGCCTCGCGGCGAAAGCAGCTGGAGTGGGCCATCAGGCGCATCGGTAAGTCACGCTCGTCGAGGACCTCGTCGCGGGCCAGGGAGGTGAGTGGGACCTCGGCCGTCGGGATCGCCCACAAGCCGTCGCGCTCGATGGCGTAGGCCTCGTCGGCGAACTTGGGCAGATGGCCGGTGGACACCATCGTCTCGGTCCGCACCAGCGTGGGGGGCCGTACCTCCTCGAAGGCGTCCCGGTTGAGGTCGAGCGCCAACTGGCAGAGAGCCCGGGCGAGGGTGGCACCGTCGCCGCGGAACATCGGGAACATCGAGCCGGAGAGCTTGGCGCCACGCGCCAGGTCGAGGATCCCCAATCGCTCTCCGATCTCCCAGTGGGGGATCCGCTGGTGGGACTCGTAGCTTGCCGGCTCGAACCCCTCGACCCGGACCACTGCGTTCCCCTCCGCGTCCATGCCGTCTGGACAGTCGTTGGCTGGCACGTTCGGGATCGCCAGCAGTACCTCGGCCAGCTCGGCCGCCGCCGCGTCAGCCTCGGCGCTGACCGCTCTCTCCTCGTCGCCGAGGGCACGGCTCTCGGCGGCCTTGGCTGCGGCGGTGGCGTCGTCGCCGTCCCGACGCGCTTCACCTACCGCCTTGGACAACGTCTTCACCCGCGCCCGCAGCTGCTCACCGCGAGCCTTCAGGACCCGTTCGCGGTCCTCGGCGGCCGCCGCGCGGTCGAGCTCGGCGAGGTCGAAGCCTCGGCGAGACAGCCCGGCCCGGACCGCGTCGAGGTCCGTGCGCAGGCGCCGGGGGTCGATCATTGACGGACGGTAGCGTGCCGGCCGATGCCAGCGGTCGAAGTTACGGAGCTGGTGGTCCGCTATCCGGGCGGCAAGACAGCCGTCGACGGCGTTTCACTGTCGGCCGACGCCGGCGAGGTCGTCGTGGTCCTGGGGCCCAACGGCGCCGGCAAGACCAGCACGGTCGAGACGCTCGAGGGCTACCGATCCCCCACCGCGGGGCGGGTACGGGTGCTGGGCCTCGACCCGGTCGCCCAGCACGGCCGGCTCATGCCCCGTATCGGCGTGATGCTCCAGAAGGGCGGCGTGTACCCCGGCATACGGGCTGTCGAGGCCGTCCACCTGTTCGCGTCCTACTACGAGGAGCCTGCCGATCCGGACGAGCTCCTCGACCGTGTCGGCCTGACGGGTGCAGCTTCGACGATGTGGAGGCGGCTTTCCGGCGGGGAGCAGCAACGCCTGTCCCTGGCGCTTGCGCTGATGGGGCGGCCCGAGGTGGTCTTCCTCGACGAGCCCACCGCGGGTATCGACGTGGCTGGTCGGCAACTGGTGAGGGCGATCGTGTCCGAGCTCCGCAGCTCCGGGACTTGCGTGCTGGTCACCACCCACGAGCTGGACGAGGCGGAGCGGATCGCCGACCGCGTGGTGATCATCGACCACGGCCGCGTGCGGGCCGCCGGCTCGCTGGCTGATCTCGCCGGCGCGTCCGGCGGCTCCAGGTCCGTGACCTTCGACGCACCTGCGGGGTTCGACACGACGGCATTGGCCTCTCGCCTCGGCACGCCGGTCGAGGAGCGGCCGCCCGGCAGCTACCGGGCCATCGGGCCGACCTCGACGGAGGCGGTCGCAACCGTGGCCGCATGGCTGGCCGAGAACGGTCTGGCCGTGTCGAACCTCCGGGCCGGCGGGGCGGGGCTCGAGGAGGTGTTCCTTCACCTCACGGCTTCCCAGGATCGGGCCGACGACGAGGCGGACACGGCCGCCGAGCGATGAGGCGGGTCCTGGCCCAGACGGGCGTGGAGCTGAAGCTCACCCTGCGCCGGGGTGAGTCCGTGCTGCTGGCGCTCGGCATCCCGATCCTCCTCCTTGTCTTCTTCTCGACGGTGGACGTGCTGCCGACCGGCACTCCGGACCCCGTCGACTTCCTGGCTCCCGGCGTCCTGGCCCTGGCGATCATGTCCACGGCGATGGTCGGTCTCGGCATCGCCACCGGGTTCGAGCGCCAGTACGGGGTGCTCAAGCGCCTGGGGTCGACCCCCCTCGGCCGAACGGCGCTGCTCACCGCCAAGACACTCGCCATCCTGGCGGTGGAGGTGCTCCAGGTCGTGGTGTTGGTGGCCGTGGCTCTCCTCCTCGGGTGGCGCCCGGCCGGCGGGTCCCTGGGCGCGGCGGCGCTCGCCATGCTGGCCGCCACCGTTGGGTTCGCCGGGATCGGCCTGGCCATGGCCGGCTCCATGCGGGGCGAGATGGTGCTGGCCGCGGCCAACGGCCTCTACCTCGTGCTGCTGCTTCTGGGGGGCATGGTCGTCCCGGTCGACGAGCTCCCGGGGCCGTTGCGGACTCTGGCCGAGCTTCTGCCGGCCGCCGCCCTGTCCGACGCCCTTCACTCCTCGTTCGCGGGAATGGCGGTGCCGGGTCGGGCATGGGTCGTCCTCGTCGGCTGGGCGATCGTCGCCCCGGCGCTGGCGGCCCGGACCTTCCGCTGGGAGTAACCCTCCAATCCTTCTGGGGTCGTCACCGCATAGTTCGCCGGTTGCCACCCCAGAACGGTGAGGTGCGGCCTCAGCCGTCCTCGGGATGCGAGAGGGCCGCGACGCGGGCCGATTCGGCGTCGCGGCCGGCCGCAGCCAGGCCAACCCGAAGTACCCTCAGCCCCTGAGCGGACTGCTCGCGCGGCAGTCGTGCCAGCTGGTCGAGCGCGGCGTCGAGGAGCCCGGCGTCGACGACCATCCCGGCCGCCACGGATGCGGCCACGTCGTCGGTACAGGTCGAGAGGGCGGCGCCCAGGGGCGGGGGCGGCCGGCCCGAGGCCACCTCGGCCATGGTGCGGACCAGCTGGCTCGTCCCCACCCCGCCCGCAGCTCCGGCCAGAGCCGCCGACGCCGCCGCGGGTCGTCCGCGGGCCAGCTCGGCCCAGGCCCGCAGCTCGGCCGCGGCCGAGAAGAGAGCCGCCGACGCCGCCGTCTCCCGCAATTTGGCGGCGATCTCTGCTGCCCCCCGGTGGTCACCGCCCCGCATGAGGTCCCTGGCCTGGCCGATCCGGGCCCGCTGGGGCGCCTCTCGGTACGTCGTCAGCGCCTGCAGGTTCTGGGCGCCGAAATAGCCGATCAGCAACACCACGAACTGTTGGCCGGCCCACACGGCGAGGGCAGCCACCACGGCGGAGGCCACGATGGACACGATCCGCGCAGCTCTCTCGCCGCCGCCGTTGGTCAGCCGTTCGAACCCGGCGGCCACCAGGTTCCCACCGTCGAGCGGCAGGATCGGCAGGAGGTTGAACAGTCCCCACCCAAGGTTGACGAAGACCAGGTCTGCGAGGAGGGCCTGCACGAACGGCGGAGGCGAGTCGGTGGCGCGGGCGAGCAGGAGCACCGGCACGCCGATCAGCAGCCCCACGCCTGGGCCAGCGGCGCTGACCACCATCGACCGGGTCGGAGGTTGGCCGGCACCGGTGGTGTAGCCGCCGAAGCCGTGCAGCACGACGCTGGCGCTCGAGCCGAAGCGGCGGAAGGCCAGGGCGTGGCCCATCTCGTGGACGAGGATCGACCCTCCGGCCACGACCAGCCACTCCACGAGCAACAAGCCCTGGCGGCCCATCACCCATCCCAACAAGCCCATGCCCAGGAAGAACATCGGCTCCACCCGCACCGGCACACCGGCGATGCGCAGCTCGAGGCCCTTCATCGACGAGCCTGGGCTACCGGCGGAGGCGGTGCAGCTCCCGCTCGACGTCGTCCCACGTGAGCACCTCCTCCTCGGCCTGTTCGCGGGCGTACCACCGGAAGAAGATGACGGCGATCACGATCCAGAGGTAGAAGCCGGCGCCCAGCTTCATGATGAGCCCGGCGATCTGCTGGTCGGACAGGACCGACGTGTTCCACAGCCGGGGGAAGGTCTCGTAAACGCGGTACAGGGGGCTGGTCCCGAACGTCAGGAACGAGGCGGGGATGGTCGGGACCACTGTCTGGAGAAACAGGTAGAGCATCTGCACCGGCGGCTTGAGCCGGGGCACTTCCGGCAGGGGGCTGGCCACCGGCATCCACATCAGCACGGCGGACAGCAGCAGAACCGCATGGGCCACGAAATGCAGAGGGTGGTTGCGCACGGTCGCGTTCACAACCACCGGCCAGTGACTGAGCACCAGGACGAGGTTGGCCTGGAGCAGCGCGGGGACGGGCCGGGACAGGGTCCGGACCGTAGCGAGGAGGCCCGGGGCCGAGAGCAGCCGCCTCGCCAGCCAGGCGGGGGTACCGGCGACGAGCAGCAGGGCGGCCACCAGGGTCACCATTAGGTGCTGCACCATGTGGGCGCTGTAGAGGTAGCCCTCGGCCAGGTCGTGGACCGGCCAGTCCGACGCCACCAACAACACGGCCACCCCGGCGCAGAACGTGACGACCTGCCGGGTCGACGTGCTGGTGGCCCCGGCGCTCGCCCGGTGCCGCCTCACCGCCACCAGATAGGCGAACAGCAGCAGCCCGAGAAGGGCCCAGGAGTCGACGTGGGGGTGCCATCCCGGGAAGGAGGTGGCCGCCGCCGTCACCGGCGCCTACCGGGTGAAGACGTGGAACGTGGCGAGGACGATGGAGTAGACGAATAGAGCCAGGACGAGACCGGCCACGAACAGGCGCCGGAAGATGCGGCTGTCGAAGCGCAGGTGCATGAACCACATGACAACGATGGCGAACTTGAGCGTGGAAAACACAGCGAGGATGGGCACCAGGAGCCCCTTCAGCGACTCCACGTAGTACACCGCCACCTCGGCCCCGGTGATGAGGGCGAGAATGACCGCGACCTTCACGTAGTCGAGGTCGCTGGGATGGGCGTGGCCACCCTCGTGAGCCGGAGCCTCGGAGTGGCCGCTGGGAGCGGTGCTCTCGACGGTCACGGGATCAGGTACACGAGGGTGAAGATGACGATCCAGACGATGTCCACGAAGTGCCAGTAGAGGCCCACCAGCTCGACAGTCTCGGCCCTCTCGGTGGACAGCTTGCCCCGCAGCGACAGGTTCCAGAGCGACAGGAGCATGAGCACACCCAGGGTGACGTGGGCCCCGTGGAAGCCGGTGAGTACGTAGAAGCTGCTCCCGAACAGGTTGGTACGCAGGTTGAGGCCCTCGCGAACGAAGACAGTGAACTCGTAGGCCTGCCCGCCCACGAACGTGGCGCCGAGAACGGCGGTGGTCAGCAGCCAGACGCGGGTCCGCCGGTGGTCGCCCCGCTGGATGGCGGAGAGGGCCAGCACCATGGTGAGGCTGCTCATGAGCAGCACGAACGAGCTGACCGACGTGTACGGGATGTCGTAGACGTCGCTGGGCGTGATGGTGCCGGGCTCGCTCTGGCCCTTGTAGAGCAGGTACGTGGAGATGAGCGCTCCGAACAGGAGGCACTCGGAGCCGAGGAAAGCCCACATCCCGATCTTCTCGTGGCTGAGCCCAGTGGAGGTCGGAGGATGGCCGGCCTCGGCCGCGTGGGCGATGTCGGTCGGGTGGGTGACGTCGGTCATGGCGCGTCGGAGGCCACGGGCTCGGGGTCGTGGTCCGGTTCGGTCGCCACCGCAGACTCGGCGTCGGGCTCCTCTGGCGCCGTCTGCGGCTCGAGGCCCCACGCGTAGATGCCCGCCAGGGTCCAGATCCCGCCCAGGGCCGCCAACACCCAGTTCTTGTAGATCATCCCGTAGCAGATGACTGGCAGGCCGAAGGCGGTGAAGATGGGCCAGTACGAGGGCGACGGAAGATGGATGTGGTGCTCCTCCTGCTTCTCCTCCTCATCAGGCGCCTCGCGCCTCACCGGTCGGCCGTGCTCGTCCTCGGAGTACTTCTGGTGCCACAGGTCGTCGCGGGCGGTGACGAGGGGGACCTCGGCGAAGTTGTACTCAGGCGGGGGTGACGGGATCGCCCACTCCAGGGTGCGGGCATCCCACGGATCGGCTCCGGCCGGCTCGTTACGGCGGCTGGCCCACAGGTTGTAGATGAACAAGAGGATCGACGTGGCGATCAGGAACGAGCCGACCGTCGAGACGAGGTTCCACATGTCCCATCCCTGGTCCTTTGGGTACGTGTAGATCCGCCTCGGCATGCCCTGCAGTCCGAGGATGTGGAACGGGGCAAACGTCAGGTTGAACCCGGCGAACATCAGCCAGAAGTGGACCTTCCCCAGCCTCTCGTTCAGCAGGTGACCCACCACCTTCGGGAACCAGTAATAGACACCGGCGAACAGGCCGAACATGCTGCCCCCGAAGAGCACGTAGTGGAAGTGGGCGACGATGTAATAGGTGTCGGTCTGCTGGGTATCGGACGGCACCACCGCGTGGGTGACGCCCGAGAGGCCCCCGATGGTGAACATGGCCACGAAGCCGACGGCGAACAGCATTGGCGTCGCGAACGTGATCTTGCCCTTCCAGAGGGTGCTTATCCAGTTGAAGATCTTCACGCCGGTGGGTACGGCGATGAACATCGTGGACGCGCTGAACGCGGAGAGGGCCACCGGCCCGAGGCCCGTGCCGAACATGTGGTGGGCCCACACCCCCCAGCCCATGAAGCCGATGGCGATGCCCGAGAAGACCATCACCTGGTAGCCGAACAGGGGCTTGCGGCTGAAGACGGGCAGGACCTCGGACACGATCCCCATGGCCGGCAGGATCAGGATGTACACCTCCGGATGCCCGAAGAGCCAGAAGAGGTGCTGCCACAGGAGCGGGTCGGCGCCCTCGTTGATGTTGAAGAAGTTGGTGGAGAACTCGCGGTCGAACATCAGCAGGAACAGGGCCACGGTGATCACCGGGATGGCGAACAGGAGGAGGAACTGGGCCACCAGGCTCATCCAGACGAAGATCGGCATCCTCATGAGGCTCATGCCCGGAGCCCTCATGTTGATCACAGTGACGATGAGGTTGATGGCGCCGGTGAGCGACGCTATTCCGAGGATCTGGAGCCCGAACGTCCAGAAGTCGATGTTGTGGCCGAGCATGTTCCTCGTGAGGGGGGTGTAGCCGAACCAGCCGCCATTGGGCGCACCCCCCAGGAAGAAGCTCGAGTACATGAACAGGCCACCGGCCAGGAAGACCCAGAACCCGAAGGCGTTCAGGCGCGGGAAAGCGACGTCGCGAGCGCCGACCATTATCGGCAGGAGGTAGTTGGCGAACGCCGCGGACATCGGCATGATCACCAGGAACACCATGGTGGTGCCGTGCATGGTGAACACCTGATTGTAGGCCTCGGCCGACAGGAAGGTGTTGTCGGGCGTGCCCAGCTGCACCCGTAGCAGGAGCGCTTCGAGCCCCCCGACCAGGAAGAATATAAACGAGCTGACCCCGTAGAGGATCCCGATCTTCTTGTGGTCCACCGAGGTCATCCAGGCCCATAGGCCCTTGGAGTAGCCGGTCGGGCGGCGGAGCAGGCGGGGCGGCCCAACAGGTGTGACCGCGGTGGGCTGCGACTGTCCGGGCTCGGCGACGATGGTCACTTGAGGGTCTCCATGTAGGCGATGAGCTTGGTGACCTCATCGGGGTTGAGTGGACCCCCGGGGATCACCATGTCGTTCCCGGGCTTCACTCCGAGCGGGTCGGCGAGCCACTTTCGCAGGTTCTCCGGCGTGTTGGTGAAGATGCTGCCGGCGAAGGTCTCACGGCTGTCGAAGTGGGTGAGGTTGGGCCCGATCTTGCCTTCCGACACGCCGGCGACCGTGTGGCAGCCCCCGCACCCCTTCTGGGCGTAGACGGTGAGGCCCTCGGCCGCAGGCGTGCCCTCCGCCGGGGTGGCTGGAGTCTTGCGCTGGTCCTCGATCCAGGTGTCGAACTCGTCCGGGCTCAGTGCCACCGCCCGGTTGCGCATGTTGGCGTGGGAAAGACCGCAGAACTCGGTGCACTGGCCCGGGTATGTGCCGGTGTGGTCGGCGGTGAAGCTCATGTTGTTCACCCGCCCAGGGATGACGTCGGTCTTGCCGGCCAACGCGGGCACCCAGAAGCTGTGTATGACGTCGACGCTCTTGAGGGTCAGGGCGACCGGACGGCCCACAGGCATGACCAGCTCGTTGGCCGTGACGATGCCCGAGTCCTCGTAGCGGTACTCCCACCAGAACTGGTGGCCGGTGACGGTGACTGCCAGTGCGTCGGCCGGCTTGCGTGA
Source organism: Acidimicrobiales bacterium (assembly GCA_050742415.1). Lineage (GTDB taxonomy): Bacteria > Actinomycetota > Acidimicrobiia > Acidimicrobiales > AC-14 > JBOGIF01. The sequence goes on from JBOGIF010000110.1 coordinate 13,794, forward strand.
CAGGTCGAAGATCGACTTGATGGTGGGCACGGCGATCACGAACAGGATCAGCGCCGGCGCCAGGGTCCAGGCGATCTCGAGCCGGGTATTGCCATGGATCTGCTCGGGCTCGGCCTGGCCCTTGTCGCGGAAGCGGAACACCGCCACGAGAATCAGGCCCTGCACCAGCACGAAGACGATGCCGGCCACCAGGAACACCGGGTCGCTCAGGCGGTCGATGCTTCGGGCCACCGGGCCCTGGGGCTCGAGGGCGGTCTGGGGGGCGTCCTTCACGCACGCCGTCAGACCCACGAGGAGGCCGAGCGAGGCCAGCGGCAGGCGGCGCCTCACTTCACGATCACCTCGCCCTTCATGTTCGGATGGATGTCGCAGTGGAAGTAGTACGTACCGGGCTCGGGAGCGGGGAACTCGTAGGTGATCGTCTCCGGCCCGGTCACCACCTCGCCCTTGAAGATCTCCTCGGCCAGGTCCACGGCCGTGTAGATGCCGATGTTGTGAGGCACGTCCTTATCTTCGTTGTGGAAGGCGATCCGCGCCGTTCCACCGGCGGCCAACGAGAGCTCCGTCTTGTCGAAGGCGATGTCTTTGGCCGAGATCTCGTGCGCCTCGCCTCCACCACCGTGGCCCTCCTCACCGGCCCCGTGGTGCTCGATCTTGCGCTCGCCGGCGGCAGCCGCGACGAGACCGCCTCCGACCATTAGAAGCGAGCCGGCGACCAGCACGGCCGTGAGCGATCGGGACGACAGGGAGGGCCGGAGGGCACTGACGGTGGCGACGACCATCACGAGCACGGCGACGCCGAGGGCCACGAAGGTGGAGCCGATCTCTGACACAGCCAGCAGGATGCGCGACATGAAGAACATCACGCTGGCGATGGAGAGAAGCCCAACCACCGGCAGGCCCAAGGGGAGGAGGTTGGCCTCGCGCCCGGTGCGCTCGGCGGAGGCCTGGGCCATCCAACCGACGGCCGCCACCGCGGCACACGCCAGCCCGGCGAAGGCGGCCAGAGAGCCGAGCACGAAGGAGGCGACGAGCAGCCCTATGGCCAGCGCCATCAACATCGGCCACCCACCGCCGCCCGGCTGCGAGGGCGGCCCGGATGGCTCGGGGTCGGCGGCATCCGGGCCGCCGCCGATGCCGGCGGGCAGGGGCGCCAGGGCGGTGCGATCGGCGGAGCCGGCGACGGCGACCCCGGCGTAGACGGCCACCCCGGAGGTCGTCAGCAACAGGGTCACGCCCAGCAGGTCGCCGGTGGAGGCGGCGTAGGCGACTCCCAGCACGAACGTGACGGCCGAGATGGGCAGGAAGACCCGGGAGGCGTGGGTCAGCACGGGAAGCCGGCCCTAGCCATGTCGGCTCAGGAGGAACAGGGCCGTCACCACGATGAACCACACGACGTTGGCCGAGTGCCAGAAGATGGCGGTGGCCCTGACCGTCTCGTGTGACTGGCGTGAGAACTGCCCCGACAGGGCCCTCGCCGCCACCATGCCCAGGAGCGGCACGCCAACCAGGACGTGGACCAGGTGGTAGCCGTAGAGCAGGAAGTAGAAGGTGCCGTAGGCGTGGCTGGAGATGCCGAAGCCGGCGCTCGTGAGCGCCAGCCACTCGGCGTTGCCCATCGCCAGTGCGAACACCAGGGTCAGGACCAAGCCGATGGTGACGTTGCGTGGGTCGTTGCGCCTGGCGGCGTAGACCGCCCATTGGGCGGAGAAGGCCGACATGACGGCCGTGATGGTGACGACCGTTGGCACGTAGGTGCCGACGCTCACGCCCCGCGGGGGCCAGGCAGCCGAGCCGTCCTTCACCGCGAAGTAGGCGGCGATGACCGCCCCCAACATCATCAGGTCAGCGGCCATTACTAGCGCCGTGCCGAGGGAGATGACCAGTCCCCCGCCCGCCGCCGGGCCCGGAGCCCGGGCCGCCAGCACTGCGTCGTCGACCTCCGGGTCGCCGTCGCTGGCGTGGGCTACCTCCGAGAGGGCCACGGTGCTCATCTGCCGGCGGCCTCGAGAGCCGGCGCCGACGTAGATGCCCGATCGAGGGCGGCCCCGGATGCCGTCGCACCGCCGACGAGCGCCGGCAGGCTGTCGAAGTTGTGGGGTGGCGGTGGCGAGGAGGTGGCCCACTCGAGAGTGCGCCCGCCCCACGGGTCGGCGTCGGCGCGGCGGCCCCAGCCAGCCACGGCGCAACCCAGGAAGTTAACGACGAACAGCACCACGCCGAGGCCCAACACGAACGCCCCCGCCGTGGCCACGGCGTTGGCCGGGCCCCACCCGCCACCGGCATCGAAGGTCGCGGTGCGGGCAGCCATGCCCTGGGCCCCGAGCACGAACATCGGCAGGAAGGTCAGGTGCATACCGCCGACGAGGGCCAGGACCTGGAGCTTGCCCAGGCCCTCGGACATGTGTCGGCCCCACAGCTTCGGGGCCCAGTAGGACAGGGCGGCCACCGCCCCCAGGGTGCTGAAGCCGAAGAACAGCGTGTGCTGGGTGGCAACGGACCAGTACGTGCGATGGGCGTCGCCCCCGGCGTCGACGGCGGCCACCGCCCCGCCGAGGAGCCCGGCGGCCAGGACCGTGATGGCGGCCAGGGCGTGGAGCATCGGCGACATCGACAGGACACGGGGAGCACCGGCCGCCCGGCGGCTGCCGCCCACCGCGGTCATAAACCAATTGAGCAGGAGCGAGGCGAGCGGTGCGAGCACGGCCAGCCCGCCGAGCGCGAACAGTGGTCGGGCCCGCACCAGGCTCGGCACCTCCGCTCCCCAGCCGGCGAACGAGAGCACGGCGACGGCTGCCACCGCGGTGGCAGCCCGGGCACGCGAGAACAGCGGGCGACGGGCGAAGACCGGCACCACCTCACACAGGGCGCCCAGCGCCGGCAGCACCAGAGCCCACAACACGGGGTAGGCGGCGAACCAGAACATCCGAGGCCATAGCAGCGGGTTGCCACCCCGGCTCCCGGTGAACCCGTTGAACACATGACCGCCGTAGTGGCGGTCGACGAACAGCATCGCCAACGCCGCCACCAGCACGGGCAGGGCCAGCAGGAGGACGGCGCCGGAGGCCAGTACCGACCAGCTGAAGAGGGGTACGGCCCGCAGCGGCATGGCCGGGGCCCGCAGCTGGAGCATGGTGGCCAAGAGATTGACGACCGCGACAACCGCCGCCGCGCACACCAGGGCGAGGCCCAGGATCAGCAGGTCCGGCCCTTGGCCACCGAAACCCCGGCCCTCCGGCAGGGGTGAGCTGAGGGTCCAGCCACTGGCCACGTCGGACGCCAGCGGGGCGGCCACCACCATGGCCCCGCCCACCACGAACAGCCACAGCGAAAGTGCGTGGGCGCGGGGGAAAGCCATGCCCCGGGCACCGACCTGGAGGGGCACCACGGCCGACGCCAAGCCCAGCCACATGGGCAGGAGGAACAGAAAGACCAGCACCACGCCGTGGATGGTGAAGAGCTGGCGATACCCACGAGGCCCGACGATGTCGAGGTCTGGGGCTGCCCCCTGAGCCCGCATCAGGAGGCCGAGAGCCCCTCCCACCAGGAGAAACAGCACCGAGACGACGATGAACTGCCGCCCGATCGTCTTGTGGTCGGTACCACCGGCCCAGGCCGACGAGGTGAGGGTGGCCGCACTGGGAGACACGGTCGTCATTTCCGGCGGGACTCTATCCGGGCGCTCGACCGGCACCCCAACCCGGGGAACCGTGTCACTTCAGCAGCTGGTCGGCCGCCATCGCCCCGAACAGCAGGGTGATGTAGGAGATCGAGTAGTGGAAAAGCCGCATAGCCTGGCGGTAGCTGGCGTCTCGAAGCAAGAGGAGAGCGTGGTAGGTGAAGACGCCGCCCAGGCCGATGGCCGAGACCAGGTAGATCCATCCCATCCGGCCGAGCGGGGCGAACGCCAGGCTGACGGCCCAGAGGGCGACCGTGTAGGCGACGATGCGGCGGGCGGTCACCTCCAGGGTGGCCACCGCTGGCAGCATCGGCACCTGGGCGGCGGCGTAGTCGTCGCGATAGCGGATGGCCAGGGCCCAGAAGTGTGGCGGGGTCCAGACGAAGATGATGGCGAACAGGACGAAAGGGGCGACGCCCAGACTGCCGGTGACAGCGGCCCAGCCGATGAGAACCGGCACCGCTCCGGCGGCACCGCCTATGACGATGTTCTGGGTCGACGTGCGCTTGAGCCAGAGGGAGTAGACGAAGACGTAGAACAGGGTCGCCCCAACCGCCAGGATCGCGCTGAGGGGGTTCACCACGAGCCACAGCTCGACGGCGGCTACGACCTCGAGGCCTATGGCGAAGACCAGCGCCTGTCGGGGTGACAACTCCCCGGTCACGAGCGGGCGCCGGCTCGTGCGCTTCATCAGGCTGTCGATGTCGCGGTCGACGACCATGTTGGTGGCATTGGCCCCTGCCGCCGCCAACGTGCCGCCTATGAGCGTGGCCAGCACCAGCCAGACCGGCGGCAGGCCGCGCTGGGCCACGACCATGGCCGGCACCGTCGTTACGAGCAGCAGCTCGATGATGCGAGGCTTGGTCAGGGCCAGATAGGCGGCCAGGCGTGTGCGCGTGGTGACGGCGACGGCCATCGGCGAGACACTAGGTGCTCACCCCCGCAGCGCCCCAAACGGACTGGCCCACCGGGCGGCGAGCCGAAAGTCGCGGGGCTCAGGCCCGCCAGTCGGGGACGAAGTCGTCGCCCCCTCCGCCGTCGGTTACGGCCGCAGCTCCTCGGCCGTCGGTGGTCTCCGTCCATATCCGCGTGCCACCGCGCCGGTTGCTCTGAAAGGCGAGGCGGGTGCCGGTGGGCGACCACGACGGGGCCGAGTCGGCGCCCTTGTTGTCGGTGACCGCCACCTGGCCGCTGCCGTCGGCGTTCATCACGTAGACCTCGTAGTCACCGTCGCGGTTGCTCTGGAAGGCGATCCTGGCGCCGTCCGGCGAGTACACGGGCAGCTCGTCGGCGCCCGGCTGGGTGGTGAGACGGGTCTGGCCACTCCCGTCGATGGCCATCACGTAGACCTCCGAATCGTCGTCGCGCAGGCTCTGGAACGTGATGCGCGAACCGTCGGGGGACCATGACGGCGCGTAGTCGGGGGCGGCGACATCGGTCAGGCGGACCTGATGCGACCCGTCGGCGTCCATCACGTAGATCTCGAAGTTCCCGCCGTCACGGTTCGACATGAAGGCGATGCGCTTTCCGTCGGGCGACCACGCCGCCAGCTGGTCCTCGGCCGTGTTGTCGGTGAGCCGCCTCTGGTCGCTCCCGCTGGCGTCCATCGCGTAGATCTCGGCGTTGCCGTCACGGCTGGACTCGAAGACCAGCTGGGACCCGTCGGGCGACCATGACGGGTACGAGTCCGATGCCGGGTCGGTGGTCAGTCGGGTCTCGGTGCCACTGCCGGCGTCGATCACGTACACGTCGAAGTTGCCGTGCCGATTGGTGGCGAACGCGATCGTCCCGCGGGCTGCCGCCACTGATGTTCCGTCGTCGGACCCGGTGCGCACCACGAGCGTGGCCAACCCCGCCACGAGTACGGCTGCGGCCAGACCAGCCACGGAATACAACGCTGCCCTGCTGTCGGCCCACACGTCCCAAGTGTGGCAGGCCCCCGCGATTGGACGGAGTTCCGCCTGCCGGGCTTCGGGATCGCGGGCGTAACATCGGGCGTGATGACTGGCATGGAACCGCCCCGCCGGTGAGCGAGGCCGGCGAGAGCGCTCCGTCCAACCCCGGGTCGCAGGTCCTGGCCTGGATGCACGAGCAGTTCGTGGCCCTACAGGCGCGGCTCGACGAGATGGCGGAGCAGTCCGACCGGCAGGGCGACGCGGTTCGTGAGCTGGCCGAGTCGACGTCGGCCGAGCTCAGCGTCTCGCTTGCCCAGATGGAGGGTTACGCGGCCGAGCTGCGGAACGAGACGGCAAGGCTCGGCGGGTTCCAGGACGAGCTGGCGGCCGGGCTTCCCAGCCTCATCGCCGACGCTGTCACCACCCACGTGCGCGCCAGCGTCACCGACCCGCTCCCCGGATTGGTGGGCGAAGCCGTCCGGCCCGAGCTGCGCGACGCGCTCGGAGAGCTGAGGCGGTCGGTGGCGGCGCTGCGGGCCGAGAGCGCGGAGCTGGCCGCCTGGCGCTCCGAGCTGACGGCCGTCCTCCCTCAACTGGTGGCCGACATCGTCAGGGGCGGTGCGCCGGTGTCGGTGGACCGGCTGGCGCGGCCTACGCCTCCGACCAGGCCAACCCCCGTCGAGGCTCCCCCACCCCGGCCGGCGGCGGGCGAGGTCAGCGCCATGACCTCCGGACCAACCCTTGCGGCCGCGATCGCCGAAGCCTTGGGCCTGGCCCGGCTGCGAGTCCGCCGGCGCCGGAGGGCAGGAGTGCCGGGTGCCGGGTTAAGGCGCCAGGACCCGCTTCTCGGAGCGGCCGTCCGGCAGCTCTCGCTCATCGCCGGAAGCCCGCACCCCGGAAGCGTCGCCGAGCTGCCGATCGGGGAGAGAGACCACGGAGAGCTGACCGTCCGGCTCGACGAGCTCCCCGGGATCACGATCATCGGACCTCGCAGCTCCGACGTGGCCCGCGCCCTGGTGCTCACCTTCCTGGCCCGGAACCCGCCCGAGTCGGGGCACGTGGTGATGGCCGGCGCCTTGTTCCCGGCGTCTCCGCCGCTGCCCGGCCTCGATCGGGTGGCAGACCTCGGATCGGCCCTCGACCTGTTGGCCGAGGAGCTGGACCGTCGGGAGTCGTCGAAGGGCCAAACCCTGGAGGAGGGCCCTTATCCGGGGAGCGCCATCCTCCTCGCGGCATCCGTGCCGGCGTCCGCAGAGCTCCCACGCCTGCGGTGGATCCTGGACCGAGGCCGCGCGCTCGGGATCTTCGGGGTCCTGGTCGGACGAGCGGCGGACCTGCCCGCCCACGTAGAGGTCGACTCCGACGGCTCGGTGGTCGCCTGCGAGCCCTCCGAGCTGGCCGCGAGACTCGTCGGCTCTCAGCTATTCACCTTGCCGCCCGAAGCCGCCGGGGAGCTGCTCGCCGTGTTGTCCGCCGCTCGGTCCGACAGCGATCACTTCCGGCGCGCCCGGTTCGGCGACTCCACATTTCCCGTCGCCGAGGAGCCCCGGAGCGGCGGGCCCGTCACCGGGCGGGCTCGGGTGCTCGGCCCGTTCGGCCTCGACCTCATGGGAACCGACGTGACCGCCGACATGGATGCCAAGGCGATCGAGCTGGTCGCCTTCCTGGCCATGAACCCGGAGGGCGCCACCGTCGACGCCATCGGCAAGGCGCTGTGGCCGGGAGCCCGGCACCACTTCGCGGCGCTCCTCGACGAGGTGGTCGACGAGCTCGCGGTCCTACTCCGGTCGGTCGACGAGGACCTGGCGCCGTCCGACCTGGTCGTGCGGTCCGGCAACCGCCTCTTCCTCGAGAGCACGGTCGACGTGGACCTCTGGCGGCTCCAACGCACCCTCGCGCGGGCCGCCGCCCAGTCCGTCACTTCCGATCGCGCCGAGGGGTTCGGCAAGGCAGCGGCGATCTACAGGGGCGAGCTGTTCGAGGGACACGACTGGCTGTGGGGCCGCGCTCCCCGGGACGATCTGCGCCAGCGGATGGTCGACGTCCTGGTCTGGACGGCCGACAGCCTGTGGGCCGGTGGCGACACCGATGGCGCGGCCCGTGCCCTCGACCGCGCCATCGAGGTGGACCCGTTCTCCGAGCAGCTCTACCGGCGGCAGATGCGGCTGTGCGCCCGACGGTCCCGGCCCGACGAGGTGGAGCAGAGCTTCGAGCGCCTCGAGACCCGACTCCGTGAGATCGGTCTCGAGCCCACACCCGAGAGCGAGAAGCTCTTTCTGGAGCTGGTTGGGGACTGAGCTGTCCGACCCGCTGCCCTCTCCCGGGCCCGTCGAAGCCCTCGAGCGGATCGCCTATCTCCTGGAACGGGCGCAGGCGCCCACCTACCGGGTGCGGGCCTTTCGGAAGGCGGCCGAGACGCTCGCCGGGCTCGACGCCGACGAGCTGCGGAGCCGGGCGAGCACCGGACGCCTCCGCGACCTCCCCGGCGTGGGCCAGACAACGGAGAAGGTCGCCGTGGAGGCCCTGGCCGGCCAAGTGCCCTTCTACCTGGCCAAGCTGGAAGACGAGCTCGGAGGCGATGACCCGGAGGGCGCCGACGCGGTGCCCGACGGAAGGTCCGTGGAGATCCGGGCCGCGCTCAGGGGCGACTGCCACAGCCATTCGGACTGGTCGGACGGCGGCAGCAGCATCGAGGCCATGGCCAGGGCGGCGCTGGCGTTGGGCCACGAGTACCTGGTCCTGACCGACCACTCGCCCCGGCTCACAGTGGCGCGAGGCCTGAGCGCCGAGCGGTTGGTGAGCCAGCTCGAGGTGGTAGCCGCGGTGAACGCCGAGCTGGCACCGTTCCGCCTGTTGACCGGCATCGAGGTCGACATCCTCGACGACGGCTCCCTCGACCAGACCGACGAGCTGCTCGACCGCCTCGACGTGGTGGTGGCCAGCGTCCACTCCAAGCTGGCCATGGAGCGCGACCACATGACGGCGCGTATGACCGCCGCCGTGCGCAATCCGCATGTCGACATCCTCGGCCACTGCACCGGGCGCCTGGTGGCCGGTCGGGGGCGGCCCGAGTCATCCTTCGACCCCGACGCCGTGTTCGGGGCCTGTGCCGAGTCGGACGTGGCCGTCGAGATCAACTCCCGACCGGAGCGCCTGGACCCCCCGCGACGCCTTTTGTCCATGGCCGTGGAGGCCGGCTGCCGTTTCTCGATCGACACCGACGCCCACGCCCCGGGCCAGCTGGAGTGGCAGATGAACGGCTGCCGCCGCGCGGCGGAATGCGGCGTCAGCCTGGAATCGATCGTGAACACCTGGCCGGTCGAACGATTGTTGGCCTGGACGGCCGCCTAGACCGCTCAGATCGAGCGGAGAGCGACGACGCTCTCGGCGTCGACCTCCACCGAGGACGACGGCGGTCTCATCGTGCCCGAGCTGTCGAGCAGCACCGACACCGGCCCCATCCCGCCGATCGGCACGCGAACAGGGGCCTTCCCGAAGTTGCAGACGACCGACACCGGCCCGCGGTCGAGGATCAGCCAGCCGGCGTCCTCGTCGAACCGGACGGAGACCTCGTCGAAAGTGCCATCCACGCCGACGCTCGGGAGCGACCCCCGCACGTGGATCAAACGGCGGTACCAATCGAGCATGTCGGAGTGCGGCGGTCGCAGCATCTCGGCCCAGTCCAGCCGGGAACGGTCGAAGGTCTCCGGGGCCTGGGGGTCGGGCACGTCGTCGGGATCCCACCCGAAGCTGGCGAGCTCACGGCGGCGACCCTCGCTCACCAACCTTCCGAGCTCGTGCTCGTGATCGGTGAAGTAAAGGAAGGGCGAACCGGCGCCCCACTCCTCCCCCTGGAAAACCATGGGCACGCACGGGCCCAACATCACGAGGGCGGCGGCCACCTTGGCCGGCCCCGGCCCGATCAGGGCGGTGATGCGGTCGCCGCGTGCCCGGTTCCCGACCTGGTCGTGGGTCTGTAGGTACCCGACGAAGCGGCTGGGTCGGAGCCGCTCCGGAGGCCGGCCGTGGCGGCGACCGCGGTAGGCCGAGTGCTGGCCGTCGTAGACGTACGCCTGGCGCAGGGCCTTGGCCAGCGCGCCCAGGGACCCGAAGTCGCCGTAGTACCCGTTGCGCTCGCCGGTGACCAGGGCGTGGAGGGCGTGGTGGAAATCGTCGCTCCACTGGGCGTCGATCCCCAGGCCTCCCCGGTCCCTCGGTGTCACCACCCGGGGATCGTTCAGGTCGCTCTCGGCGATCAACCACATCTCCCGCTCCAGCTCGGCCTCCAGCCCGTCGACGGCGGCCGCCATCTCCTCCAGGATGTGGACCGCCGAGGTGTCGAGGATGGCATGCACGGCGTCAAGGCGTAGGCCGTCGGCGTGGTAGTCCCGAAGCCACATGAGGGCGTTGTCGATCACGAACCGGCGGACCTCGTCGCTGCCGGCGCCGTCGAAGTTCACCGCCTCGCCCCAGGGCGTCCGGTACCTCTCGGTGAAGTAGGGCCCGAGCTCGGCGAGATGGTTGCCGGCCGGCCCCAGGTGGTTGTAGACGACGTCGATCACGACCGCGAGGCCGCGGCCGTGAGCGGCGTCGACCAGTCGCTTGAGGCCCTCGGGACCTCCGTAGGCACTGTTCACGGCGAACAGGTCCACCCCGTCGTAGCCCCAGCCCCGGCGGCCCGGGAACTCGGCGACCGGCATCAGCTCGATGGTGCCCACCCCCAGGTCCACCAGATGGTCGAGCCGGGCGACTGCTCCGGTGAACGTGCCCTCAGGCGAGAAGGTGCCCACGTGCAGCTCGTAAAGAACGGTGTCGGCCAAGGGGCGGCCGGCCCAAGCCGAGTCCGACCACGGGAAGGCCGAGTGGTCCACGACGCGCGACGGACCCTCCACCCCCGCCGGCTGCCACGCCGAACGAGGGTCGGGCCGGGGCGGTCCACCGTCGAGCGAGAAGGCGTAGTCGTCGCCAGCGTCGAGCTGGCGTTCGGCCGTGTGCCAGCCATCGCTGCCGGCCACCATGGCGGCCCGGCCCCGGCGGGTCAGCATGTCGACCCTCTGCGCCCGCGGCGCCCACACCCGTATGGCTGCCATCGCTCTACGGCTCCCGTTCCAGCAGCGCCACCGGGAGCTGGACGCGATAGGTCGCCAAGGGAGCCCACCCAGCCTGCACGGTCCCACGCTTACCGCGATCGACCGCGGTCCACGCAGCCGCAGGCCAGCCGGCAAGAATGAAGAGGTGAGACTGCCCGTGATGCCACCGGTGAAGCCCATGCTGGCGAAGGCGGCCCGTGAGCTGCCAGAGGCTGGAGGGATCGTCTACGAGCCTAAATGGGACGGCTTCCGCGGGGTCGTGTTCCGCGACGGCGACGAGCTGGAGATCGGGAGCCGCAACGAGCGCCCGCTCACGCGCTATTTCCCAGAGCTCCGGGAACCATTGCTGGCCCAGCTCCCGGACCGATGCGTCCTAGACGGAGAGATCGTCATCGCCGCCGAGCACGGTCTCGACTTCGACGCCCTGCTGCAGCGGATCCATCCCGCCGCCACCCGTATCGCCCAGCTGGCCAAAGCCACGCCGGCGAGCTTCGTCGCCTTCGACCTGTTGGCCCTGGGAGACGAGGATCTCCGGCCGAGGCCCTTCTCCGAGCGGCGGGCGCTCCTGGCGGAGGCGCTGGCCTCCGCCGAGAGCCCCTTGCACCTGACGCCGGCAACCACCGACCGCAGCGTCGCCGAAGACTGGTTCCGACGGTTCGAAGGCGCCGGCCTCGACGGCGTGGTGGCCAAGGCCTCGGACCTTCCTTACCGCGAGAACGAGCGAGTCATGGCGAAGGTCAAGCACGAGCGCACCGCCGACTGCGTGGTTGCCGGCTTCCGCTGGCACAAGGACGGCGCCGGCGTCGGGTCCCTGCTGCTGGGCCTCTTCGACGACGAGGGCCGGCTCCACCACGTGGGCGTCGCCGCCTCCTTCGCGGTGGCCCGGCGGCAGGAGCTGGTCGACGAGCTGGCGCCCTACCGCGAGTCCGCCCTCGACGACCACCCCTGGGCGGACTGGGCAGAGGCGGAAGCCGCCTCCGCCAAACAGGACCAGGCGGCCGGGCCCAAGCGGATGCCGGGCGGCGGGAATCGGTGGAACAGCGGCGCCGGCCGGGCGTGGGAGCCGCTCCGACCCGTCGCTGTGGCCGAGGTCGCCTTCGACCACCTCCAGGGCGACCGTTTCCGCCACGCCACCCAGTTCCGCCGGTGGCGCTACGACCGCGACCCGGCCAGCTGCACCTATTCGCAGGTCGATACGGCGGTGCCCGAGGAGCTGACCTCGGTGTTCGGGGCCTGAGGGCCGTTTTCGCATCCCGTGAATACGGGGAGAAAGCCGGTACGCAAACTCACCCAACTCTGCCCGAGGACCCGACCGCGGGAGCAGACGTCGCCCTGGTTCTGTCGCCACAGCCGAGACTGGCGCGCCGTCAGCTCCGCCAGCTGTTGCTGCGAAAGCAATGGCCGGGCGACGTGGACGCTGTCCTTCTCGTCATCCACGAGGCGATCACCAACGCCAACGTCCACGGTGGAGGTGCGACCGGCGCCAGGGCTCATCTGGACGGCCCGACTCTTTTCGTGGAGGTCTGCGACCGCGGCGGGGGCTTCGCCATGCCTCCCCGGAACCTCGTGCCGGGCCTGCTCGACGAGTCGGGCCGCGGCCTGTGGATCATCTGCCAGGTGGCCAGCGAATGCGCCGTCCACCACGGCGACGGCTCGGTCTGCCTCGAGCTGCGATTCGACGCCTGATGAAAAGGTGTGGACGACCCCCTCACAATGGCTCGCAGGTTTGCTAGCTTGGCGCCCGCACCAGGGAGGCTGCTTGGCCAACCAACGCGGTCGGAGCGGTGAGGACGAGGACCTTCTCCAGCTCTACCTGAACGACATCGGAAAGTACCCACTGCTCGATCGGGCCGACGAGGTCCGCTTGGGCAGGATCGTTCGCGCCGGCCAAGTGGCCCTCAGTGCCCTTTCGGGCGCAGAGCTGCGAGCTGTCGAGCGGAAGCGCCTGGAGGAGACCATCGGGGCCGGGCGTACCGCCACCGCCGAGTTCGTCCGGGCGAACCTGCGGCTGGTCGTGTCGATCGCCAAGCGGTACCAGACCCACGGGATGTCGCTTCTCGACGTGATCCAGGAAGGCAACTTCGGGCTCATCCAGGCGGTGGAACGCTTTGATCCGGACCGGGGCTTCAAGTTCTCCACCTACGCCACCTGGTGGATCCGCCAGACGATCTCCCGGGGGATCGCCAACTCCAGCCGAACGATCCGCTTACCGGTCCACGCCGGCGACCAGCTCCTTGCCATCCGCATGGCGGCGACGACCATAGAGGTGGCCCAGGGCCGCGTCGCCAAGCCCGAAGAGGTGGCCCTCGCCGTCACCCTCTCGGCCAAGAAGGTGCAGGAGCTGATGCCTCACCTCTACGAGCCAGTCTCGCTCTCCGAACGCCTCACCGACGGCGACAGCGAGTTGGGCGACGTGGTGGAGGACCTGACGACCCCGCCCCCGGACCAGGCCGTCTTCGCCGCCATGCTGCCGGCGCAGGTGGCCGAGCTCCTGTCCACGCTCGAGCCGCGCGAGCAGGAGGTGCTGTGCCTGCGCTACGGGCTCGACCGTGGTCGCCCGCGCACCCTCGAGGAGGTCGGCGACCGCTTCGGCCTCACCCGCGAGGGCGTGCGCCAGGTGGAGATGAAGGCCATCTCAAAGCTCCGCCGGTCCTCCACCAGTGGGGCTCGCGACCTGCTCTCGGCCTGAGCGCTGAGCCGGGCGACCGGCCCGCCGGCGGCTTTTACCGCTCGATCGGGGCCCGCACCAGATTCCCCCACTCGGTCCAGGACCCGTCGTAGTTCCGGACCTTCGGGTAGCCGAGAAGGTTCTGCAGCACAAACCAGGTGTGGCTGGAACGCTCACCGATGCGGCAGTAAACGACCACGTTGTCGGCCGACGACAGGCCGAGCTCGCCCTCGTAGATGCCTTTCAGGGCGGGGACGTCCTTGAACGTGCCGTCGTCGTTGGCCGCCATCTTCCAGGGCTTGCTCTTCGCCGTCGGGATGTGACCGCCTCGCAACGCCCCTTCCTGGGGGTAGTCGGGCATGTGCAGTAGCTCGCCGGAGTACTCGCCGGGCGAGCGCACGTCGACGAGGGGCCCGGTGCCGATGTGGCCGTCGACGTCGGACCGGTAGGCGCGGATGGGAGCGTCGTCGCGCTCCACCTGCGGGTAGTCGGTGGCGGGGCGCTGGGGCACCTCGGTGACCAGCGGACGGCCTTCGGCCACCCACTTCATGCGCCCACCGTTGACCAGCCGTACGTCGGGGTGGCCGAAGAGCTTGAACACCCACAAGGCGTAGGCGGCCCACCAGTTGAAGTTGTCGCCGTAGAACACGACGGTCGAGTCCCGGCTGATCCCGTTCTTGGAGCACAGTTTGGCGAAGCCCTCACCGTCGACGTAGTCGCGGGTCACCGGGTCGTTGAGGTCCAGGTGCCAGTCCACCTTGATCGATCCCGGCACGTGGCCGGTGTCGTACAGCAGCACGTCCTCGTCGGACTCCACCACCACGACCTCTGGGTCGTCGAGGTGCTCGGCGAGCCAAGCCGTGGTCACGAGCATCCCGGGTCGGGCGTACTGCTGGAGCTCGGGGGTGGGGTCGGGGGCAACCTCGGACATGGCAGGCCTCCTGCTTGGTCGTCTCTACAGGGGTCACCCTACCCAGGCCGGAAGGGTTACTGGCCGTGGGACCATGTGGGATGGCAGAGTCCACTCTCGCCCTGCAGCGGATCGTCGACCTGTTCGCCGGGGCACCGAAGGAGCTGCGGCTCCAGGCCCTCTTGGAG
>JBOGIF010000111.1:0-2356 GCA_050742415.1 Acidimicrobiales bacterium
CGGTGGCCGCAGCCGGGGGGCGAAAGCTGCGCGTCGCCCACGCCGCCTCCTTCGCTTTCGATTCCTCCTGGGAGCCCCTCATCTGGCTGCTCGACGGCCACGCCCTCTGCGTGATCGACGACTATCGCCACCCGGCGGCGACCCTCGCCGCGGTGTCGGATCACCGTCTCGACGTACTGGACGTGACCCCGACCTATCTCGCCGAGCTCGAACACCTGGGGCTGTTGGACGATGGCGTCCGGCCGGCGGTTCTGCTGGTGGGCGGGGAGCCCACTCCGCCAGACGTCTGGGCCCGTCTTTCGTCCCTGCCCGGGACACTGGTCCGGGATCTCTACGGACCCACCGAGACGACGGTCGACGCCTACGGCTGGGTTCCTGACGGACTGGGTGGCCGGGCCAGAGCGCCTATCGCCAACACCGCCACCTATGTGCTCGACCGGTTCCTCCAACCCACCCCACCGGGGGTCGTCGGAGAGTTGTACGTCGGAGGGGCGGGCCTCGCCCGCGGCTACCTGAACCAAGCCGCGCTCACCGCCGAGCGCTTTGTCGCTGACCCCTTTGGGTCACCCGGCGGCCGCCTCTACCGCACCGGAGATCGGGCCCGGTGGAACCGCTCGGGGGTGCTCGAGTTCCTGGGCCGGGTGGACGACCAGGTCAAGATCCGCGGGCTGCGCATAGAGCCCGGTGAGATCGAAGCTGCCCTGGCCGCCCACCCAGCGGTGTCCGCGGCGGCAGTGACGGTGCGAGAGGACCAGCCGGGGCAACGCCGTCTGGTCGGATACGCCGCCTCCACCGACGCCGACCCGGCCGAGCTGCGGGCATGGCTGGCTGAACGGCTTCCCGGCTACATGGTGCCGGCCGTGCTGGTGGTCCTCGATGCCTTGCCGCTCACTGCCAACAACAAGATCGACAAAGCAGCGTTCCCGGTCCCCGAGTTCGACCGTGGCGCAGGGCGCCGGCCGTCGTCACCGGCGGAGCAGATCCTCGCCGGCTTGTTCGCCGAGGTCCTGGGCGTCGAGGGCGTGGGCGCAGACGACGACTTCTTCGCCCTCGGTGGCCACTCCCTCCTCGCCGCCCGGCTCATCGGTCGGGCCCGGGCCGTGCTCGGCACCGAGCTTCCTCTGCGGGCGGTGTTCGACACCCCGACGGTGGCCGGATTGGCAGGTCACCTCGAAGGACGGCCTTCGGAAGGGCGAGCTCTCGCGGAGCGGAGCGGCCGGCCGCCTTTGCGGCCGATGGCGGTGCCGGAATCCGGTCGGTGGCCGTTGTCGGCGGCACAGGCGCGCCTGTGGTTCCTCTACCAGCTGGAAGGCCCGTCTCCCACCTACAACATCCCGCTGGCGTGGGCTTTGGACGGATCGTCAGACGTGGCGGCGCTAGAGGCGGCGCTGGCCGACCTCGTGGAACGCCATGAGACCTTGAGAACCGTGTTTCCCGACTTCGACGGGATCCCCTTCCAGCGGGTGCTGTCGGCTGGGCCGGTGCCGTTGGCGAGGATCGCCTGTGAGCAGGACGCCGCCGAAGCGCTCCTCGAGGAACTGGCGGCGCATCCGTTCGATCTCCGCGACGAGCCTCCGATCCGGGCCACCCTGGTGCGGATAGGGGCCGACGGGCTGGTGCTCTCTCTCGTCGTCCATCACATCGCCTCGGACGAGGCGTCGGACGAGCCCTTGTTCGCCGACTTCGAGAGGGCCTACACGGCCAGGCGGGAAGGTCGGACGCCCGACTGGGAGCCGCTTTCGGTCACCTACCGGGATTACGCGCTGTGGCAGCGAGATTTGCTCGGCGACCCGGCCGATCCCCAGACCCTGGCCGGCCGACAGGCCACTTTCTGGCGGGAGACGCTGGCAGGCCTTCCTGACGAGCTCGTGCTCCCCAGCGATCGGCCCCGCCTTCCGGTACCCAGCTTCGAGGGCGACACCGTCTCCGTCGACCTTCCGCGGCGGGTGGTCGGTGAGCTTGTGGCGCTCGCCCGGGACACCGGGACGACGCCTTTCATGGTCGTCCAGGCGGCGGTGGCCGCACTCCTCTCCCGTCTCGGTTCCGGTGACGACGTCCCGCTCGGGGTGCCCACCGCAGGGCGGGACGAGCCCGCCCTCGAGGCGTTGGTCGGGTTCTTCGTCAACACCCTCGTGCTGCGCACCGACACGTCGGGCTACCCGACATTCCGACAGTTGCTCGAGCGGGTGAGAGAGGTCGACCTGGCCGCCTTCGCCCACGGCGACCTGCCCTTCGATCTGATCGTCGAGGCGGTCAATCCTTCCCGAACGGCTGCCCGCCACCCCCTGTTCCTGGTGTTGGTCTCCTACCAGCACAGCGACGGATTCTCCGCCGAGGGCCGCGGCGACATGGAGGC
>JBOGIF010000112.1:0-2647 GCA_050742415.1 Acidimicrobiales bacterium
TCGTTCACCCGCAGGCCGACCTCGGCCATGAGCCGGGCCGCCGCGTAGTTGCGGGCGGTCGGGGCGAACTTACGACATGACGCCAACTCCTCCCGCCACCCGCTGAACAAGCGCCCGACCTGCTCGGCGCTGGGCGGGATGCGCAGCGCCGCGTCCTTGCGGCCCCGGGGCCGGTTCATCTCGTCGATCGGGCACTCGACAACCCGGCCGGTCAGGTTGTGGATCTCGACCTTGTGCCGCAGCTCCAGGAACAAGAAGTACGTCTTCAGCGCCTGGGCCCGGGCCAGGCGGGTGCCCTTCGCCGATCCCCGCAGCACCTTGCCGAAATAGGCGTCGGCGTCGGAGGGCTCCATCTCCCACAGCGGCCGTCCCAGCCACGCCCGCACCTGCTCCACGTGAATGACGTCGGAGCTGATCGTTCCGTCGGAGAGCCCCGCTGCCGCCCGGGCCAGCACGAACCCGGCGAGCACGTCGGTCTCGAAGTCGACAAGCTCCTCGGGGCCCGCCCCGGCACGCACCTCACGCAGGTCCCGCACCGCGGCCAGACTCAACCCACGCCTCCTTGCCTTCGGACTTACGGCAAGATTAGGCACAAACCTGTCGGAGCTTCAGGGATACTGAAGATTCATCACCCGGCCCTGCCGGCTCCCGAAGACTGAGAACGTGCTGGTCCAGGGCAGAAAGCGCAGATCGTCACCGCCCAGACCGGACAGGAACCCACGGGTTATCTCTTAGCTAAACGGCATTGAGGGAAGGCCCGGACTTAGTTGGCGGCCTTGTCGGTGTTCTGGAAGACCTCGGGCACGGGGTACTGCCCGAGGGCGAAGAGCAGGATGGCGCGGTGCTGCTGGTCCACCACCTGGATCTGTGCCGCCAGCTTGACGACCTCGCGGCTCGCCAGGTTGGGGATCGCCCGGTTGTAGGTGTCCGAGGCGATCTCCTCGAGGGTGTAAGCGAGCTTGGCCGCGCCGACCTCGTCCTTTACCGCCGCCAGCTCGTTGTCGATCGTCGGCTTGAGGTTGGCGTTGGGGGCGGTCACCTCGGGCCGCCCGGCATTGCGGAGCACGGTGTTCCACTGCTTCAGGTGCTCGTCGTGGTGAGCTTTGGCGGTGTTCAGAAGCTCCGCCACCGCGGGAGGGACCGCTCCCAGCTTCTTCGAGTTGGCGGCAGTCAGGAGGCTTACGTAGGTGTCCACGGCCAGCTTCTCGAGGCCCGCGGCCACCTCGGCCACGGCGGCGTCGCCGGTGGCCCTGGCCGTCGTGGCAGTGCCCCCTCCCGTGCTCGTGGTTCCGTCGGGACCGCCCCTGTCGTTGCCGCTGCAGGCGGCGCCGACCAGCCCGAGCCCCGCCGTCGCCCCAGCCGCGGCCAGGAACCGACGACGGCTCGGGTACGAAGCCCGGTCGGCGCTCACTTGACGGATCCCGTCTCGGGCTGGGCGATCAGAGCGTCGGCATTGACCTTCTCCAGCGGGTCGGGAAAGCCGACGCTCCCGACGGCTTTGGGCAGCCTGGCCAGCTCGGCGCCGATAGGCAGGCGGATCAGGTCGCCGACGTTGGCGCGCAGCATTGCTCCCACCGCCCTCAGGGTGGCCAGGTGCTGGGCCTCCACGCCCATGACGCTCGCCATGATCTGCTTGGAGCGCTTGTCCTCCAGCATGGTGAGGTTGAGCAGGTAGGTGTCGGTGGCCACCTTCTCGAGCGTGGCGGCGAAGTCGACCACATCGACCGGCTGCACCATCCGCGGCACCTGGGCGGTGACGATCGGTTGGAACTTGCGGTTAGGGATGTCCTGGGGAACGCCGCCGAGCGCGGAGGTTTGGGCCTGGAAGCCCTGCTTGTGCTCCTCGTGCTGCTGCATCGTCGTAGTCAGGAAGGTCTCCATGACCTTGCCCGCAGTGCCAGGTAGGTCGCGGACCTTGCCGAGGTTCGTCTTCAGGACGGCGTCGTAGGTGTCCACTGCCAGCCTCTCCAGCGATGACGCCGTCTGGAGGATCTGGACGTCGAGGGCCTCGTCGGCCTTGGCCGGCGCGCCTACGACCGCGTAGAGGACGCTCCCCAGGCTGCCGTAGGCGAGGCCACGCGCTCCGAGCCCGGCAACACCGAAGCCGAGCCGGCGGAGCACGTTGCGGCGGCTCGAGTTGAACCGCCGGACTTCCTCGACGTCGACCGGACGGGCCCGTCGATTGTGGCCGATCTCACGGAGGCCCGGAAGGGTGGACCGGATGTCGCGCATGGCGTCGACGTGGAGGTCTTGGGACTCCTCGACCAGCTCGCCGAACCGCCGGTCGTCCAGTGCCACCCGGCCACCCTACCGGGAGTGGTTCAGACGCCGGTGCCCGCGGCGATCGCTCCCGTAGCCTTCTGGAAGCCGTCGCTCGGCACCGCCGGCGACTTGGCCGCACCCGCCGCCTTGATGCTCGTGAGCACGCCACCCAGGATGGCGACGTGGCGGGCCTCCACGCCCCCGACGCTCATGGCCGCCTTGTTCAGCGACTTGTCGGCGAACGCTCCCACAGTGGAGAAGTAGGTGGCGGCAGCCACTGACTCCACGTCGTAGGCCAGCTGGATCACGTCGGCCTCGGTCTTGAGGGCGTCGACGCGGGGCTTCAGCAGCTTGGCCACTTCCGGGTTGGCGGTGGTGAACGCCT
>JBOGIF010000113.1:0-4006 GCA_050742415.1 Acidimicrobiales bacterium
TCGGCTAAACCGAAGTTCCAGCGCTGATCGAGCTCCATTTCGTCCCGTTCGAGTTCAGATCGACCCAGGAATCCGCTGTCTCGGCTGTTGAGACGTAGGCACTAATATTGTTGACTTCTGCGGCTGAGAGTGCGACGATGGCTGCATGCCCGAACGCGGACGAGCCATCCACGTCGCGACGACCCGAAGGCACTACAAGGGTCGGGTGTACGAGACTCACCTGCTGCGCCGCTCGTACCGCGCGGAGGGCCGGGTGAAGACCGAGACGGTGGGCAACATCAGCCACCTGCCGGCCGAGCTCATCGATCTCGTCCGGCGCGGGTTGCGCGGCGAGCGGTTCACCAGCGCCGAGGGGCTCGAGCTCCGCCGCAGCACCCCCCACGGCCACGTGGTCGCGGTGCTCGGCACGCTGCGCCGCCTGGGCCTCGAGACGCTCATCGAGCGCCGCCCGTCGCGACAGCGCGACCTCGTCGTCGCGCTCGTCGCCGCCCGCCTGCTCAGCCCCGGCTCCAAGCTCGACACCAGCCGCCGCCTGGGCCAGACGACGCTCGGGGCGACGCTCGCGGTCGCCGACGCGAGCGAGGACGAGCTGTATGGGGCGATGGACTGGCTGCTCAGCCGTCAGGGCGCGATCGAGAAGCGGCTGGCGGCCCGCCACCTGGAGCCCGGCGGCCGCGTCCTGTACGACCTCTCCTCCACGTACGTCACCGGCCGCCACAACCCGCTGGCCCGGCTCGGCTACTCGCGTGACGGCAAGCAGGGCACGCTCCAGATCGAGTACGGCCTGATCACCGACGAAGGGGGCCTGCCCGTCGCGGTCGAGGTGTTCCCGGGCAACACCGGCGATCCGGCGACGGTGGCGACCACGGTCGACAAGGTGCAGGGTCGGTTCGGGCTCGCCTCGGTCGTCCTGGTCGGCGACCGCGGGATGCTGACCAGCGCCCGGATCGAGACGCTCCGATCCGCCGGGCTCGACTGGATCAGCTCGCTCCGCGGGCCGGCGATCGCCGGGCTCGTCGAGGCGGGCGACCTCCAGCTCGGGCTGTTCGACGAGCGCAACCTGGCCGAGATCAGCAGCCCCGACTACCCGGGCGAGCGCCTGATCGTGTGCCGCAACCCGCTGCTCGCCGCCGAGCGGGCGCGCAAGCGCGAGGACCTGCTCGCCGCGACCGAGGCGAAGCTCGCGCCAATCGCCGAGCGGGTCGCCGCCGGTCGTCTCCGCGGCGCCGCCCGGATCGGGCTCGCGGTGGGCAAGGTGATCGACCGCCACAAGGTCGCCAAGCATTTCCGCCTCGAGATCGGCGACGATCAGCTGAGCGTCGGCCGCGACGAGGCCGCGATCGTGGCGGAGGCGGCGCTCGATGGGCTGTACGTCATCCGGACGTCGGTCGCGGAGACCCGCCTGGCGGCGCCCGAGGTCGTCCGCTCGTACAAGCTGCTGACCAGGGTCGAGCGGGCGTTCCGCGCCTTCAAGGGCAGCGACATCGCGGTCCGCCCGATCCGCCACTGGACCGAGCCGCGCGTTCGGGCTCACGTCCTGCTATGCATGCTCGCGTACTACGTCCAGTGGCACCTCGAGCGGGCCTGGGCGCCGCTCCTGTTCCGGGACGAGGAGCGGCCCGAGCTGGCCGACCCGGTGGCGCCGGCGCAGCGCTCGGCAGCGGCGCTCAGGAAAGCCCGCACGGGACGCCTGCCGGACGGCACGCCGGCCCACAGCTTCCGCACCCTGCTCGCCGAGCTCGCGAACCTCACCCGCGACCGGCTGGTCCCGGCCGGCGCGCCCGACGAGGCGGCCTTCGAGATCGTCGCCAGCCCCACGCCGCTCCAGGCTCGCGCGCTCTCGCTGTTGAGCCTCACCCCTGCCAGCGTGTAGGCAGAACCAACCCCTCCGGCCGTGCTCAGTCGAACTCGCCCGGCCGCTGGAACTTCGGGTTAGCGGCCGCCGGTGCCTCCGTGCATGGCGCGGCGGCGGACCCCGGGTTCTCCCACACGGACCTCCAGGCGAACAGCGCCCGGGAGCACCCCGGGATCTCCCAGCGCTTCTTCGCTATGACCGTCGGCTGGGTCGGCACCTCTCCGGCCAGGGGGGCGCTGCCGCAGCTCCGGGCGGCCACCGACCCGAACGTGCGCGGCGGTGAACTGTTCGGCCCGCGGTTCGCGTTCGTTGGGTCGCCGGTCAGGAACCGATACCTCAGCCGCTCGATGACGTCGCGCGATCTCGCCACGATGTGGTCGGTGTCCGAGCGCGAGACGGGCGTCCATTTCGACGTCGAGGGGATGGTGCGCGCCCCGGCTGTCGACCCGCTGACACCGGGTGCGTTCGCCTCGTGATCATCGCGAAACCTGGCGTTGACCGCGGGGCGCTGGTCCGGCGCGCCTTCCTCGAGATCGTAGCCGAGCGCGGTTTCCACGCCAGCATGGATGCGGTCGCCACGCGCGCCGGCGTGGCCGCGGGGACTCATTTTCAGTTCGCCGTGGAGCCGGTCGTCGTTGTGGTAGGTCGACCCGCCGGACTCGATCTAGCGAGGCAGAGCGGGCGTCAGCCCGACGTCCTCATGCATCAGCTCCTGGTGCAGGGCGATGGCCGCAAGTGCGCCGCTGGCTGCCGCGAGGCTCACCTGCGTGGCTGGATGCTGGCCCTGGCGTCGTGCAGCGTCTCCGGCCGCGTACACGCCGGGGACAGAGGTCCGACCAGCCTCATCCACTTCGATCCTGCCAGCCTCTGTCAAAGTGCAGCCTAGCGTCTCCGGCAATCGAGAGGCGAGTCGCACGGGCCCGTGAAAGAACAGGGCGCGGCGCATCAGCGAGGTGCCGTCCTCGAAGGCCATGCGCACCAGCTGGCCGCCCTCACCCTCAAGGCGAGCAACCCGCTGCTCTCGCAGGAGGACGCCGGCGCTGGCGAGATGAGCGATCTCGTCCGGCCCAAGCTTTGACGGGCCATGCGTGCAGAGCACGATGTCACGGCTCCAGCTGAGGAGCAGCAGGGCCAACCTGAAGCCATCCGAGCCTTCGCTGAAGACGGCCATCGGTTGATCACGGACCTCCCACGCGTCGCAGTAAGGACAGTGGAAGGCGCTGTTGCCAAACAGGGATGCGAAGCCGTCGATCTTGGGTAGGTCGTCTTTGATCCCGACCGCGAGCAGTAGCTTCCGGGCCAGGATCGAGTCTCCGCCTGACGTGGTCACCTCGAACCGGTCCCCCATTGCCCTGACGCTCTCTACGGCATCCGACACCAGGGACACGTGGGGGTACGACTCGAGTTGGATCCGCCCGATCCGTCGGAGCTCGGCGGGGTCGAGCCCGTCCCTGGAGAGGAAGCCATGCAACGCGTGAGAGGCGGCGTTGCGGGGCTCGGCCGCGTCGAGGACCAGCACCCGTCGCCGGGTGCGGCCGAGCACGAGGGCTGCATTGAGTCCGGCAGGCCCCGCCCCCACCACCACCGCGTCGAACGCGCTATCGCTCGATCGGGACATCGACCATCGATCCCCACTCGGTCCACGAACCGTCGTAGTTCCGAACGTTCGGGTACCCGAGCAGCTCGTGGAGCACGAACCAGGTGTGGGCGCTGCGCTCGCCGATCCGGCAATACGCGACGACCTCGAGATCGGGAGTCAACCCCTGGCCCTCGTACAGGCTGCGGAGCTGCTCAACTGGAAGGAAGGCCCCGGTCCCCTGATCCACGGCCTTGGCCCAAGGAATGTTCCGGGCGCCGGGGATGTGGCCGGGCTTCTGAGCCCCCTCCTGAGGCAGGTGGGGCGGGGCGATGAGCTCGCCGCGATACTCCTCCGGCGAGCGGACGTCGACGAGACCGAAGGCGGGCCGGCCGAGCACCTTGCTCTCGACGAAGCCTCGCAGGGCCCTGATCTCGGCATTCGATCCGGTCACTTTGTACACGCGGGTCCGTGTCGGGGCGGCCGTCTCGGTGACGAGCGGACGTCCCTCCAGCTCCCACTTCTTGCGACCACCGTCCATCAGCTTGACATGGCCATGGCCGTAGTAGCGGAGG
>JBOGIF010000114.1:0-1807 GCA_050742415.1 Acidimicrobiales bacterium
AGTCCCTCGACGTCGGGCGGATCCCACCCGAAGGCGTCGGCGTGGATGCCCTTGAGCTTGGTGTACGTACGGTCGAGCTCGTCGCGGTCCGGGGGCTGCAGCCTCAACTGGTCCCGCTCGATCGCCCGCATGCCCGCCTCGGCCTGGCTGGCCAGCAGGTCGTGCTCGGCGGTGCCCTTCATGCGCAGGCGCTTCGGGATCAGTTCCAGGTCGTTCTTGTCCACCAGCACCTGGGCCTCGAAGTCGTCGACCGTGGTCAGCACCGAGCACAGCGGCGCGGCGGGGTCCTCCCGGTCCCCCTTCACCCACCGGGCCACCTCGACGTAGGACTTGGCCCGCTGAAGGAGCGAGTACCGGCCGATCAGCTCCACCTCGTCGAGTAGCACGACCCACCCACCGAAGCCGGCCGCCTGCATCAGCCGGGGCACGAACCGGAACCGCTCGAGGGCTAGGTCGCGCTCGGTGGTCTTGGCCAGCGGGTAGGTCGACCCCGCCCCCGCCTCCTTCAGCCGCCGCCGGATATCGGACACCGGCAGCCTCTCGCCGCCCCAGAACTGCACGATCCGGTCGGCGAACTCGGCGTCGCCCTTGGCGTACTCGTAGAGGAACAGGCTGGCCGCGAAGCGGCTGTCGACAGGGGAGTCGTCGCGGTGGAGCCAGCGGTAGAGGCCGGCGTAGTCCGGCGAGTCGGGTTGCAGGGAGGCCACGATCTCGTCGATGGCGGAGCCAGGACGTCCCGGCACCCGGGCGTCCTCGATAGCGGCCCGGAACACCTTGACCGGGTCGTGCAGGGCCGTCTCCTTGGAAATGACCACCTTGGACACGACGAAACCGGCGCCGAGGGCCCGATGGGCCAGGTGCTCGAGCACGTGGCTCTTGCCCGACCCGAAACCGCCGCCGATCAGCATCCCTCCCGGCGGGTCACCGTTCTCGCCCCTGCCGCGGACGGCGTCGAGCAGCTCGGTGAAGCGGTCCTCGACCGCGGTCTGCAGCGACCCGAGGGCCGATACGGCGTCACGGTTCGGTACGCCTGCCCGCAGGGCTTCGAGGGCTCGTCGGCTCTCCGTTGCGGTCCGGTCGTCGCTCATGCGGCCTCGCCTCCGAGGCGGACGAGCGACGAGTACGGGTTGTCACGGTTGCGGTCCCTCACGTCGTCGAGGATGCGCAGCTTCAGCGCCTGATAGGCGTCGAGGCCCCGGTTGGCGTCGGCGATCAGCTCGGGGCCGGCCATCACCACCACGCAGCAGTTCGAGAGCTCGTCGGTGTTGTCGACGAGCTGGCGCAGCAACTCGTAGGCGTCGAGCAGCGCTGCCCGTGTGTAGTAGACGCCGCTGCGCTCCTCGGGCCGGGGCCGGCGGGCGAACCCCAGGCGGCGGATGTCGAGCTCGAGGACCAGGCCCGCGATGCCGTTGGTCGACAACCAATGCGAGAGCGAGAAGAGCATCTGGCGACCGTTGTGGCGGCCGATGCGGCGGAAGATCATGGCCGAGCGCAGCACCGAGATCTGGCGCAGGTCCCCGGTGAGCCAGTCGAGCACGGCGGCGTGCTCGGCGTCGGTGACCTGGCCCGTGCGCAGCTGGGCCTGGCACAGACGGAGCATGGCGGTGCGGAACTCGCCGATCATGGCGTAGTCGCGCTGCACGTCCTGCTGAAGCTGGCGGTTGACGTCACGGCTCAGCTCCCCGGCGTCCACCCCGTACACGGCGGCCACCGCCCCCACCGACACGTCGTCGCTGCCCTCGGGAACGGCGTGAGCGGTGGCCGCCAGCGCCCGCCGCACCGCGTTGGTGGCCAGGCCGTCCCAGTC
>JBOGIF010000115.1:0-14496 GCA_050742415.1 Acidimicrobiales bacterium
GCGGTTCGAGTCCGCTCACCTCCACCAAATCGTCGTATTCGAACTCGGACGCGCGTATCAGCACGTCGAACGGCGCCTGATAGCCGACGTCGACGATGCGGCCGTCCCTGACGGCCAGCGTGGTGAACACGGCCCGGTTGAACGACCGCCGGGCCCGTTCCGATGCCCGGCCGTAGGCGGTGGCGCAGCTGGCGGCGACGCGCATGTGTCACAGCTCGCACTTGTGGGACGATCCGGTCATGGTCCCGACCAGCCCGGAGGCGCCAAGCCGACGTCGCCTGCTAACGATTTCTGTTGTCGTCGTGGTTCTGTTCGCCTTTGTCTTGCTGTCTGTGGTGCTCCGGATCGTCGAAGACATACCGAACATTCGGGCCGGGACGATCCCTAGCGATAACTTCGCCAAGCGGTATGTCGCTAACCCCTGGCTGGGGTATCTGCATCTCGGGCCGGGCGTTATCTATCTCCTGGGAGCTCCGCTCCAGCTGAGCCGCCGGTTCCGGACGCGGCACTACACAGTGCATCGACGTATGGGTCGAGTCCTGCTCACTTGTGCGCTCGTCAGCGCGGTGTTCGCCTTGCTGTTCGGCATCCTGCACCCATGGGGCGGCGCAATCGAGTCGATTGCCACGGCCGTCTTCGCAACCTGGTTCCTCACCTGCCTTGTCTTGGCCTTCCGCGCAATCCGAAACGACAACGTGCCGCAGCACCGGCGCTGGATGATCCGCGCGTTCGCGGTCGCCATAGGCATCGGCACCATTCGCATCTGGATCGGTGTCTTCACAGCCGCCGGGATGTCCGGTGACACCACACCCGACCCAATGTTCGGTTTGGCGTTCTGGCTGGGGTTCTCGATGCACGTGGCGTTCGGCGAATGGTGGCTTAGACGTACACCCGCGCTGAACGGGTGAACCGGCTGCGGCTGATCCCGAAGTCTCCCGCGATCTGACGAACTCAGACTCCGTCTTACGTCACCCCTAAACCTTGACGATTTGCAGAGTTCGGTGAGCTCTCGCGATCTGGTCGAAGTCCTCGTCCTGAGTCACGACCGGTAAACCAAGGTCGATCGCGGTCGCTGCGATGAGCGCGTCGGTGAGCTTGACCGTGCGCTGGATGCCGGCGGCACGGCAATCGACCACAAGCCGGGCCCATGCATCCATGACTGATTCACTGACGGGGACGGGCTCCGCCCTCCTGGCGAGCGCCAAGGTGTCCCCTCGGCGGGCGCGGGAGGCGGCATCACGGGCGCTCAGCACTCCCAGCTGGAGCTCCCCGATAGTGATCACCGAGACTGTGACCCGAGCCGGCAACTTGCCGAGTGGTCGCGCGACCTCGCGAGCGATGAACACAGAGGTGTCGAGCAGCCCCGCCGACTCAGCGTTCAGAGCTCCTCCAGGGTTTGTCCTGCGAGTACGTCGAGATCGTCGCGCAGCGCCGGGTCCGCGGCCCGCTCGGCGAGCTCTCGACGAAGGTGGTCGCCCGATAGCCAACGAGTTCGCAACCCGTGAGGCACGATGTCGGCCACGGGCTCGCCGTGCACGGTAAGGACCACCCGTTCGCCCGCCCGAACGGCGTCAATGACCGTACTGGTTCGGTTTCGAAGGTCACGCACACCGATCTCCATGTGCGACAGCGTAGCATATGGCCATCGGTTTGCTCCCACAGCTCAGCCGGGTTCGAATACCGAAGCGTCGTCACCCCGAAGCGTCGTCACCACCACCCCAAAGCCCAAGTTCCGCGCGCTGGCGACGGCCCGAACGGGGACTCGTTTCGTGCCTCCGGGCGCAGCCGTGGAGGTCGGTCGGGTGGCTATTGAGGAGATCCGCGGCCCGCTGCGTAGTCAGCTCCGTGCGGGTGGGGACGATGGTGAGGGGGCTGCCGTGATCGTGTCGAACTCTGTGGGTCTCGCCATCGCTACCCGCGATCGTGGCGTAGCTCGACACGCTCGACGTAGGAGTCGCCGTAGGAGTCCTCCCGGCCGATCCCGTTCAGCACAGCGCCCACCAGCGCCGCATCCACGTGGTCGAGAAGCTCCACCGCGCGGCGGACCTCACGTCGGTTCGTCGAGGCCACGACCGCCACCAGCACAGTGGCATCCACGTGGCTGCTCATCACCAGCGCGTCGGTCACGGGCAGGACGGGCGGCGAGTCGACGATCACGATGTCGGCGTCGCTCTGAAGGGAGGTGATCACCTCGAAGGTGCGGCCCGAGGCGAGCAGCTCCGAGGGGTTGGGCGGCAGCGGCCCCGAGGCCAGCACGAAGAGTCGCGGCTGGGTGGGCACCTCTTGGAGCGCTTCCGACAGCGGCACCTTGCCGAGCAGCACGGAGGTGAACCCGATGTCGTTGGTGAGGCCGAAGAACTCGTGCAGCCGGGGCCGCCGCAGGTCGCAGCACACCAGCACCACCCGGTGGCCCTCGGCGGCAAAGGCAACGCCAAGGTTGGCGGCCGTGGTGGACTTCCCCTCCGACTCGCTGGCGCTCGTCACCTGCAAGGTGCCCAAGAACGGCTCCCTCTCGCCGTACTCCACCGCCGTCCGAAGGCTGCGGTACGCCTCCGCTGCCGGTGCCCGGGGCTCGGTCAGCGACACCACGAGGGCTTGGTCCTTGGCCTTCCACGACCCGATGACCGGGATCATCCCGAGCACCGGCAGGTCCGGGAACAGACGCTCGAACTCACCCTTGTTCTTGATCGAGTCGTCGAAGGCGTCGACCGACGCCGCAAGCAGCATGCCCAGCACGAGACCGGCACCGAACGCCATGGCGCCGGCGCGGGCGGGTTGAGGCTCGGACTTCGACCGGGGTGCACGCGCCGGGACCACGATCTCGGCATCACCCGTCTGGGCCTTGGCCTTGATCTGGAGCTCGTCGACCTTGGTGTCGAGGGCCGCCCGCCTCTGGACCAGCGCGTCCCGCTCCGGCGGTGGCGCCCGGTCGATCTCGCGCTGGAGCTGCCTCAGCCGTTCCTGGGTCTGCTCGACGGCGGCCAGGATCTCGTCGATGGCAAGTGCCTTGCGGACCTCTTTGAAGCTGGTGGCGTAGGCGTTGGCCACGTCGGCCGCGTCCTGCGGATCGCTGTCGCGAGCGCGGATCCTGATGATGTTGCTCTTGCCGAACAGCTCGGCCGAGACCGCAGGCGCCTCCCCGAGCACCTCCCGCACCTTGACCCGGACCGGTTCACTGGTGACGACCCGGATCTGGGTCGTCACCTCTCGCTCGTCCGACGTGAGCGGGGCCGAGGAATCCTCGAAAAAGACTCCCGGCCTGGGCTCGGTGAGCTGGACCTGGGCCGAGGCCTCGTAGACCGGAGTGCGCAGGTAGTCGGCGCCCGTGGCGCCCGCCGTGGCCAACACCGTGACCAGCACGATCAGGCTCATGCGCCTTCGGACGAAACCCAGACGCTCCCGGGCACGGGCGCGCGGAGCCGTCGGTCGAGACGTCGGGCTCATCGAAGTGGATAGTAGCGATAGCATTTTCTCGTGGGGCGCTGCCATGAGTTCGGTACGCAGATACGCGAGGGCTGCGGCCACCCCATGCGTCCCGGCGAAAACTCGTGCAATTGCCCCCACTGTGGGGTCGTCTGCGGAGGCCAATTCGACGGCTGCCCCGACGTGTGGGCCCGAGGTCTGAGACCGGTCGCCATCACCGCCTCGGCGACCGCCAAGCCGGCATCGGCGGCCGACCCCGAGTGGGAGCGGCGCGCTCTTCTCACCCCCAGCAACAGCGGCCGGAACGGCCCGGCACGAGAGAGCAGCGAGGCGCGACCGGCCAGCAGGGATGCGGTGCCTCCTCCTCCTCCGCCGCGGCCGCCGGCCGCCCCCAGGGCGCCCACCCTGGCCACGTCCCGGGCGGCACCGGTCGACGATCCCGCGAACGCCCGTGTGCAGCTGTTCCGGTGGTTCGAGAGCGAGTTCGGCGTGCTGCGCCAGGAGCTGCAGACGCTCGTGGGCACCGTGACCCAGCAGCAGGCCATGGTCGCCGAGCTCGCCGATGACCGCCAGGCTCAGCGCCGCCTCAGCGTGCTGGCCGAAACCCTGCCGGACGCGGTCGACGAGGCCGTGCGCGCCGCCGTGAGTGACAACGTGGGCGAGATCGCCGACGGCACCGACGCCGCGATGCAACACCTGCGGGAGTCGATCGAGCGGACCGACTCCTGGATGGAGGAGCAGCGTAGGGAGAACGAGCTGTTCGACTCGTCCCTAGGCGAGCTGAGGGCTTCGATGGGCGACCTCGAGGCTGCCGTGGCGGAGCAGCGCGACGAGCTCCAGCATGGTCTGGCCCGCCTGAACGGCCTCAAGTCCTCGCTCACCAAGCAGCTGCGCCCGATCGTCGACTCGCTTCCCGAGATCGTCGCCTCGGCCGTGAACCAGGCGGTCGGCGAGCAGCTGAGGAAGCACCGCGAGGCCATCGAGAACCGTATCGACGCCGCCACTGACGAGTTGCGCCAGTGTCTGGCCACCGAGACCGCCCCTTCCCAGGTGCTGGAGGTGGCTGCGCCCTCGGTCCAGGAGGAGCATGACGACATCTCCCCCGTCGCGCCGCGGGACTGGCAATCCTTCACTCGCGAAGCGATGGAGCGATGAGGGGTCTCGCCCAGGCCCCTAGGAGACGACTGCGAGCACGTCCGGCCAGGCGATGCGCCCTTGCCGCAGGAGCCGGGGCTCGGCGCCCGTGCAGTCGACGACGGTCGAAGCCAGCCCTGCACTAGCCCCACCATCGAGAACCACCGCGACCAAGTCGCCGAACATCGCTTCCACCTCGGCCGCCGTCGTCGGCGTGGGCTGGCCGTGAAGGTTGGCGCTGGTCGTGGCCAGCGGCCCGGCCTTTTCGCAGATGGCGACCGGCAACCGGTGGTCGGGGTGACGCAACCCGACCGTCGGTGGCCCGTCGGGACCGTTCCCACGGAGGGCGGCGGCGAGCTCCGCCCGGCAGGATAGGACGATCGTCAGCGCCCCTGGCCAGAAGGCGTCCATGAGGGCGATTGCGGCATCGGGCACGGCGCTGGCCAGGCCGAGGGCCTGCTCGGTCCCGGACACGAGCACAGGCACAGCGAGCGAGGCTGGCCGCTGCTTGGCGTCGAAGAGCCGCTTGATCGCCGCCGGCTGGAACGGGTCGGCAGCGAGGCCGTAGACGGTATCGGTCGGGATGGCCACGATCTCCCCCCGGCCGACGGCGAGCGCCACCTCGGCCAGGTCGGCCGTCGACGGATCCCCGGAGGTGGGAACGATCATCCGGCATTATGGGGCCGCCCATGGACCTCGACGGCGTCACCGTATGGCTCACCGGCCTTCCCTCGGCAGGCAAGACCACGATCGCGCGGGCCCTCACCGAGCGCCTGGTGCAGGCCGGTCGCCGGGTCGAGATGCTCGACGGCGACCTGGTGCGTGAGCACCTCACCCGCGACCTCGGCTTCAGCCGGCCCGACCGCGAGGAGAACGTCCGGCGGATCGGCTTCGTCGCGTCGCTGCTCAGCCGCAACGGCGTCGTGGCCGTCTGCTCGGTGATCTCGCCTTACCGTAAGGGCCGCGACGACCTCCGGGCACTCCACGAGGGGCGGTTCTTCGAGGTGCACGTCTCGACGCCCGTGGAGGTGTGCTCGGTGCGCGACGTGAAGGGCCTCTACGCCCGGCAACGCCGTGGTGAGATCAGCGGCCTCACGGGCGTCGACGACCCCTACGAGCCTCCGCTGTCGCCGGAGCTGGTGCTGCCCACCCACCAGCACTCGCTCAAGGAATCCGTCAACATCCTCTGGGAGGCGCTAGCAGCCCGGGACGGCGCCTGACGCCTCGCCGCCGCCGCGGCGGGCCACCAGCACCCGGTCCCGCCCGGTGAGATCGGGACGCACCACGGCATCCACCAGACCCGCATCCCCAGCCAGGACGAGCGCCTGGTCCGCCTGGTGGGGGGCGATCTCGAGGACCGCCACCCCCGACGGGCTCAGCCAGTCGGGCGCCGAACGCAGGATCTCCTCGATGGCCTCGGTGCCGCTCGGGCCGGCCACCAGTGCCTCCACCGGCTCCCAGCCGGCCACCTCGGGCGGTAGCTCCTCCCCCGCCCCGACGTAGGGCGGGTTCGAGACGACCATGTCGAGCCGGCCGTGCAGCTCGTCGGGCAGGGCGTCGAACCAGCTCCCCTCGGCAATGCGCACCCGGGTAGCCACGGAGCTGCCCATGCCGGCCAGGTTGGCCCGGGCCACGGCCAGCGCCTCTGCCGACGAGTCGGTGGCCCAGACCCTGGCCGGCGGCGCCTCCTGGGCCACCGAGAGGGCGATGGCGCCAGACCCCGTGCCGAGGTCAGCGACAAGGACCGGGTCCCTGCTATCGAAGGCGGCCAGCTCGCGGAGGGCCACCTCCACGACGAGCTCGGTCTCGGGCCGGGGGATCAGCACCCGCCGGTCCACCAGCAGGTCGAGAGTGCGGAAGCCCCAGATGCCCACGACGTACTGGAGCGGCTCCCCCGCCCGGCGGCGATCGACCATCGAGTCGACCAGCTCGACCGCCCGCTCTGGGGCCAGCTCGTCCATCCTGACGACCAGCTCGGTGCCGTCGTAACCCGACGCCCGCTCGACGATCCGCCGGGCGTCGATCTCCGAGCCGAGCTGGCGGCGGGCCTCGCCCAGAACGTGGCGCCAGGTGCCGGCCCGGCTGGGGCTCACTCGCCCTGGAGCTGGCGCGCCCGCTCGTCGCCGGCGAGGGCGTCGACGAGGTCGTCGAGCTCGCCCATCAGGACGCGGTCGAGCTTGTGGAGGGTGAGGCCGATGCGATGGTCGCTCACCCGGTTCTCCTTGAAGTTGTAGGTGCGGATCTTCTCAGACCGGCCCCCGCCGCCGATCTGGCCGCGCCGGGCCTCCGACAGCTCGGCCGCCTGGCGGTCCTGCTCGGCCTTGAGTAGGCGGGCCCGCAGCACCTGCAACGCCTTGGCCCGGTTCTGGATCTGGCTCTTCTCGTCCTGCATGGCTACGACTATCCCCGTGGGGAGATGGGTGACGCGCACCGCCGAGTCGGTGGTGTTCACCGACTGGCCGCCGGGCCCGGTGGACCGGTAGACGTCGATCTTCAGGTCGGAGGGGTCGATCTGCACGTCGACCTCCTTGGCCTCGGGCAGCACCGTGACCGTGGCCGCGCTGGTGTGGATGCGTCCCTGCGACTCGGTGACCGGCACCCGCTGGACCCGGTGCGGGCCTCCCTCGTGCTTCATGCGGGCCCACACGTCGCGCCCCTTCAGCAGGAAGACGACCTCGTTGAAGCCACCGCGGTCGGACTGGTCCGCCACCAGCACGTCGATCTTCCAGCCCTGGCGATCGGCGTAGCGGTTGTACATGTCGAACAGGTCCTTGGCGAAGAGGTTGGCCTCCTCCCCCCCCTCGGCGCCCCGGATCTCGACGATCACGTTCCTGCCGTCGTTGGGGTCCTTGGGCAGCAGAAGCGCCCTCAGCTCCTCCTCCAGGCGGCGTACGTCGTCGTCGGCCTCGCCCATCTGCGCCTTGACGAAGTCACGGTCCTCGCCGGCCGACTCAGCCAGCATCCCCCGCGCCGCCTCGAGGTCATCGAGACTGGCCCGATAGCGGCGCCAGACCCCTATGAGCGGCTCGAGCTCCTTGATCCGCTTCGACAGCTCCACATAGGCGCGCTGGTCGGCGAGCAGGTCGGGATCGCCTAAGCGGCCCAGCAGCTCCTCGTATTCGGTCTCGAGGGCCGCGAGCCGCTCGAGCAACCTCTACTTCTTCTTGGCTGCGGTCCTGGCGGAACCGGCCTTGGCGGCGCCGCGCGCTCCGTACCGGCGCTGGAACCGCTCGACCCGGCCACCGGTGTCGACCAGCTTCTGCTTGCCCGTGAAGAACGGGTGGCACTCGTTGCACAGCTCCACCCGGAGCTCGGTCCTGGTGGACCGGGTGGTGAAGGTGTTGCCGCAGGAGCACCGGACGGCGGCGTCGGTGTAGGCGGGATGGGTGTCGGTCTTCATGTCTCTCTCCTCAGGCCCCTGCGGGCGCCGGCGCCTTGGCTATCTCGGCCAGGAACTCGTCGTTGCTCTTGGTGGTGCGGATCTTGTCCATCAGCAGCTCCAGCCCGGCCCCGGGCTCGAGGGCGTTCAGCACCCGGCGCAGCTTCCAGACCTGAGGAAGCTGGCCCCGCTCGAAGAGCAGCTCCTCGTGGCGGGTGGAGCTGGCGTTGACCTCGAGGGCCGGGTAGATGCGCCGCTCGGCCAACCTGCGGTCGAGACGGAGCTCCATGTTACCGGTCCCCTTGAACTCCTCGAAGATGACCTCGTCCATCTTGGACCCGGTCTCGATGAGGGCCGTCGCCAGGATGGTGAGCGAGCCTCCCTCCTCCAGGTTGCGGGCGGCCCCGAAGAACTTCTTGGGGGGGTAGAGGGCACCCGTGTCGATGCCGCCCGACATGATGCGGCCGGTGGCGGGGGCGGCCAGGTTGTAGGCCCGGGCCAGCCGGGTGATGCCGTCGAGCACGATGACGACGTCGCGACCCAGCTCGACGAGCCTCTTGGCCCGCTCGATGGCGAGCTCCGACACCTGGGTGTGCTCGTCCGAAGGTCGGTCGAAGGTCGAGGCGATGACCTCGCCCTTGACCGACCGCCGCATGTCGGTGACCTCTTCCGGCCGCTCGTCGACCAGCAAGACCATGAGGTGGACGTCGGGGTTGTTGGCCTCGATGGAGTGGGCGATCTGCTTGAGGACGGTGGTCTTTCCCGCCTTGGGCGGCGACACGATGAGGCCGCGCTGGCCCTTGCCGATGGGCGAGATGAGGTCGACGATGCGCGACACCATGTTGTTGGAGTCGCCCGCCACCTCCAGCCGCAGCTTCTGGTCCGGGAACAGAGGCGTGAGATCCTCGAACCGGGGCCGGCTCCGAGCTTCCTCCACGCTCATGGCATTCACGGTGTCGATCCTCAGCAGAGCCGGGTACTTCTCGCTGCTGCCCGCCGGCCGGCTCGCCCCGTTCAGGAAGTCGCCCTTGCGAAGACCGAAGCGGCGGACCTGGCTCACCGACACGTAGACGTCGGTGGGGTTGGCGAGGTAGCCCTTGGCCCGCAGGAACCCGTAACCCTCCTCGCGAAGGTCGAGCAGGCCCTCGACGGCGATGGGCTCGCCCGAGTAGGCCACCTCCTGGCCGGCACGCTCCGGCTGGATATCGCGCTCGCCGCGCTCGCGGCCCCGGCGCCGGCGGCCACGGCGGTTCCCGGGGTCGCCACCGGCATTGTCGTAGGGCTGCCCGCCACCCCGGGCCTCCCGCTGCTGGTGGCCTCGGTTCTGGTCGCGGTCGCGCTCACGCTCGCGGGGCCGTTCGTCGGTTCGGCCCTGGGCGTTGCCGGCGTTGGCGTTGGCGTGCTCCGCCAGCCCCTGGTTGACCTGCGGGGGGGAGGACGGAGACTGCTCCATCTGCGTGGGAACGGAGCGTCGGCTCTCCTCTGCCAGTGCCTGCACCTCGGCCGACGGCGCGGCCGCCTCGGGCGGGGCCTCGACCTTGGCCTCGAGCAGCTGGGGCTGGTACCCCTCGGCTGCCGGCTCGGCACCGTTGGTGCCCACGACCGCTTCCGCGCGCGGGGCGCGGTTGCGGCGAGGCCTGGCCACGACGACCGGTTCTGCCCCGTTCACGGCCTGCGGGGCGGGGGCCGGGTCCGCCCCGGCAACCTCCACGCCCGCCTCGCGAAGGATGTGGTCGATGATCGTCGCCTTGGAAGCTCGCGCCGACGGCTTGACGCCCATCGCCTCGGCGATGGCGTTCAGCTCGTCGCGTTCCTTGCGTTCCAGAACGGACCGCTCGATCGCCTGGGGGGTGTTGCTCATGGCTCAGGTACCTCGTTTGCTTTGGGGATCGATCTCTGGGAACTGGCCGGGAACGGCGTCCATCGCCTGCCCGACCACCAGGTCGATCACATGGGAAAGAGTGGCGTCCAAGTTGTAGGACGGCACGATGGCGACTCCGTGTTGGAGGGCCAGGGACTTCACGTAGCGGTGCATCTTGCGGATGTTGACGAAAAGGTCGAGATAGCGCTCCGAAGGCCGGTTACGTGTCTCGTGCGCCCGCCGGAGGAAATGGCTGCGGTGCAGCTCCTCGTCGTCGACGGTTACCACCATAGGTACCACAACGGCCTTTCCCTGGAAACGTTCGTAGTCGACGAACCCCGGGACGAGGTGGGCGCCTTCCAGGATGAGGTCGGTGCCTTCGTCGACGGCCCGCTGGATCAGGGCCTGGATCCCGACCGATACGGCCGAGGTCTGCTCCCCGAACCCGATGATGCTGGGGTCGGCATTTCGTGGCAAAGGATGGCGGAGCAACCGAGCGGCGTCGAAGGACGACGTGTGCAGGACCGGGAAGAGGTCGGCACTGAACATCGACCGCATCACCTCGCGGACGGCATCGGTCGGGATCACCCGGGTGATGCCGAGCCGGCTGGCGAGCATGGTGGCGATCGTGGACTTGCCGACCCCGGTGGCGCCGCCCAGCAGGATCACAAGGGGAATGTCGAGGCGCTGGACCATCTGCCACTTGGCGAACGACTCGGCGTAGCGGGCGCCTACTTCGCTGCGGAGCACATCCAGGGTGAGCTCATTGAGCTCGGCACTCGAGATGGACACCCGGCCGGACTCCGCCAGCCGCTCCTCGATCACCTCGGCCACCGAGAAAGCCCGAGCCGGGGACAGCCCCGTGGCGGTTATGGCCGACGCCATGAGGCCCTTCGAATAGGGGAGCTCGTACTCCCGGTCGGTGATCACCACGTGGTGGTGCACCATCGACCTCACGACCGGAACCTCTCCTCGGCCAGACCCACGACATGTTGGGCTAGCTCGTTGAAGGGCGTGCCGACCGACGCGGGAACCACCTCGTTGTCGCAGAACGTGACCTTCAGGCCCCGGTCAAGGGCGAAGCTGGCCACGACATCGACCGCTGCCGCCTTCAGCTCGACAAGCATCACTTCGGCGTTCCCGACCCCTTCCAGGTCTGCCACCAGCTGCGGCCGGTGAGCCAGATTGTGTGAAATACCGACGACCCTGCACCTGTGCTCCCGCTCGAGGTGGCCCACCAGGACATCCCTGGTCGAGGGTGGAGCAGTCGTGGCGTAGAAGACCCGGCGGCCGGAGATCGGCTCGAGGGGCGAAGGACGGAAGGCCACGTGAGTCACGTTGGCCCCGGGCGCCACCCCCCGGATGCTTTCCTCCAGACAACTACGTGAATCCGAGGATCTTGGAAAATCCGAAGATCTGGGCTCCATCATCGTAACCACGATCAGGTCGGTGAGCAAGAGGCGGTAGGCGCCGAGGTAGCCGGTCACCAGCTCGGGATCGGCTGTGTCCGGAACCATGCAGATAGTGGCATCGGCATGCACCGGTGGGATGGCGGCTCCGCTTCCTTCAAAGACGAACAGCGGCTCGGGGCGCGTATTCCCCATCGCCACCCCGGCGGCGAAGGTGGCGTCGGCCGGTGCCCCTGCCAGGCCGCCTCCGCAGCGGCGGGTCCCGATGGTGACCACGCCCGCCATCAGCGCGTCCTCCAAGTGGTCGCTGGCGGCGTGCCGACCGCTGGCGGCCAGTGCGACCAGGGCGGCGGGCGAGAGGTCGAACTGGGCGGGGTCGACCACCTCCGGCTCCGGCGGCCCACCGCGGCCCATCGCCACCACCACCGGTGGGGTGCCCCGGGCGACGAGCAGACGGGACAGCGCTACCGAGACTGCGGTCTTGCCGGTGCGCTTGCCCGTGCCTATGACCGCCACGGAGGGCTTGGTGGCCAGGCGGGGCCGGGGCGGCGGGTCGAACTTGAAGTCGGATCCGCGATAGGTCACGCCTCTGGACAGGGCGCGGGCGGCCAGGCGCATGCGCAGCCGCGAATCGACCACCGGCTCGTCCGAGAGGTCGACGACCACGTCGGGGGCGAAGCGGTCCAACCCGGCGACCAGCGCCGCCTCGGCCCCGACTCCGCGGACCACGGGAAGACCAAGGGCGGACTCCAGGAGATCGATCCCCGCCAGCTTCTCCCCTCCACCGAGAAGGACGGCGCCCACCACGTCTCCCCCCAGGCCGTCGACCGCGGCTCTCACCACCGGGGGGTAATGCTCGCCGTCGACGAGGACGACGAGCCTCACGCGCTCAGGCAGCGTTTCCGGTCAGCCGGCCCATCAGGGAGTGGCCGGCCACCGGGGTGCAGGAGGCGGTAGCGGCCTCGGTGTAGGTGCCGCCCGGGCCGTCGACGATCGAGTCGACGATCAGGTAGGGCACCGGTTC
Source organism: Acidimicrobiales bacterium (assembly GCA_050742415.1). GTDB lineage: Bacteria > Actinomycetota > Acidimicrobiia > Acidimicrobiales > AC-14 > JBOGIF01. The sequence goes on from JBOGIF010000115.1 coordinate 12,231, forward strand.
CGCAGTATGGGTGCGGCGCGCCAATGGGGTGGCGTGGTCGGGCAGCAGGAGCATCCGCCACGGGCCCAGGTCGTCGAGGCCTTCCACCAGCGGGCCGAGGATGCGGCGGTCCCAGTTCTCGAGGGCCTCGACCTTGGCGGCCACGTCGCCGGCGTGGCCGGCCTCGTCACTGGCCTCGACATGGATCAGGAACAGGTCGGCACCCTGGCCCAGCGTCTCCAAGCAGGCGTCGCGCTTGGCCTCGTAGTTGGTGTCGTACCAGCCGGTGGCGCCCTGAACCGCCACCGATCGGACGCCGGTGAGTGCGCCGAGGCCGCGCACCAGGTCCACCGCCGATACCAGGGCGGCGTCGAGGCCGTACACCGACGAGAAGCTCGGCAGCTGCGGGGCGCGGCCCTGGCCCCATAGCCACACTTGGTTGGCGGCCAGGTCGAAACGGCCCACGATCGCCCGCGATGCCTCCATGAGGTCGCGCAGCCGCGGGGCGGCGGCGCCCGTGGGCAGTACCGAGGGCTGGGCGGTGAGGTCGTGGGGCGGCGTGCAGCTGGCTTCGGCCCAGTCCTCGGGGGCCACGAGTAGGTGGCGGTATTGCACCCCGGCGTGGAAGCGGAGACCGTCGCCCGCCCCGGACCCGAGCTCGGCGTCGAGAGCGGCGATGACCTCGGCGGCCTGCTCCGAGGTGGGATGGCCGCCGGCGAAGTCGACCATGGTGCCGTCGGGACCGACAGTGACGAGGTTGGCCCGGTAGGCGACCTGGCCCGGCCCCAACCGCACGCCCATGGCCGCCGCCTCGATCGGTGCGCGACCGGTGTGGTAGCGGGCCGGGTCATAACCCAGGATCGACATGTTGCCCACGTCGCTGCCGGGAGGCAGACCGGCCGGGATGGTGGCCGCCCGGCCGACCTCGCCACGGCGGGCCAGGGCCGCGAGGTTGGGCATGGCCGCGGCCTCCAACGGTGTGCGCCCCCCGAGCTCGGCGACCGGCTCGTCGGCAGCCCCGTCGGGAACGCAGACAACGTGCTTCATCGGTCAGATCGTAGGCTCGCCGCCGTGCTCCGCCGCCTGCCTGCCCTTCTCGCCGCCGCTGTCTCGGCTGCCGCGGTGGCCTGCTCCGGCTCCGGCTCCGGCTCCGGAGACCCGGTGAGCCGGCCCACAGCGTCCACCGAGGTGTCGGCGGCCGGAGGGATGAAGCTCACGGCGGTCGCCACGGTCGAGCAGCCGGTGGCGATGGCAGTCCGCGCCGGTGACCCCACGCTCTACTTCGCCGAGAAGACCGGCCGGGTCCGGGCCGTGCGCGACGGCCGGGCCGATCCCACTCCCGTGCTGGACCTGAGCGGGTCGGTGTCGAGCGGCGGGGAGCAGGGCCTGCTGGGGCTGGCCTTCGGGCCGGTCGGCGGTCCCATGTACGTGAACTTCACCGACCGCAGCGGCGACACCCATGTGGTGGAGTACGGCTTCGCCGGTGGCAAGGCCGACCTCTCCACCCGGCGGGAGCTGCTGTTCGTGGACCAGCCCTACGCCAACCACAACGGCGGGAACCTGGTGTTCGGCCCCGACGGCATGCTCTGGATCGGCCTGGGCGACGGTGGCAGCCAGGGCGACCCCAAGGACAACGGCCAGTCGCTGGGGACGCTGCTCGGCAAGCTCCTGCGAATCGACCCGACACCTTCGGGCGGACGTCCCTACTCGATCCCGTTCGACAACCCGTTCGTCGACACCCCCGGTGCCCGGCCCGAGATCTGGGCCTTGGGGCTGCGAAACCCGTGGCGCTACTCCTTCGACCGCATGAGCGGGGACCTGTGGATCGGTGACGTGGGTGCCAACGCCCGCGAGGAGGTCGACTTCGTCGCCGCCGGGTCCAAGGGCGGTGCCAACTTCGGCTGGGCCCGGCTGGAGGGGACCCGGCGCCAGTCCGGCAGCCCGCCGGCCGGCGCGGTTGCCCCGGTCGTCGAGTACCCCACGGGCGACGGGACGTGCTCGGTGACCGGCGGCTACGTCTACCGGGGAGCGCGGATACCCGCCCTCGTCGGCTCCTATCTCTTCGGCGACTACTGCGCCGGCGCGATCCAGGTCGTGTCCCGAGAGGGAGGCAAGGTCACCGAACCCCGGGGTCTCGGCCTCACCGTCGCGTCGCTCACCTCGTTCGGCGAGGCGGACGACGGCGAGCTCTACGCCCTGTCCCTCCATGGCAAGGTCTTCCGAATCGACCCGACTTAAGGCGGCCACGCCCACTCACTCCGCGCAATTGCACCTGGGAGGGGGGCGT
>JBOGIF010000116.1:0-7386 GCA_050742415.1 Acidimicrobiales bacterium
GTCGCCGCCACGGCGTAGGTCGCGGACCGTCACCGTGCCGGCGGCCACCTCGCGCTCGCCGATCACGAGGGCCAGGCGGGCGCCGGAGCGGTCGGCGGACTTGAACTGCGACTTCATCGACCGCCCGTCGAAAGCCCGGTCGGCGGCAACGCCGGCGTCCCTCAGCTCGTGGGTCAGCTCCAGCGCAGCGAAGCCGCCGGTGGTGTCCACGACCCACACGCCGGGCGCGTTCGCCGGCGCCGGGAGCGTGCCTTCTGCATCGCACGCCAGCAGCAGCCGCTCGATGCCCATGCCGAAGCCGATCCCCGGTGTCTGCGGGCCACCAAGAGCTTCGGTCAGCTTGTCGTAGCGACCCCCACCACCCACCGCGTCCTGCGCCGAGTCGAGCGCCTCGGCCTTCAGCTCGAAGGTCGTGCGCGTGTAGTAGTCGAGGCCGCGCACCAGGCGCGGCTCCAGCCGGTAGGCCACGCCGAGGGCGTCGAGCCCTACGCGGACCCGGGCGAAGTGCGCGGCGCACGGGTCGCACAGGTGGTCGACCACTCGCGGTGCGTCTTCGGTCGCCGCCCGGCACTCGGCCCGCTTGCAGTCGAGCACCCGAAGGGGGTTGTCGGACCAACGGGCGCGGTGCTCGTCGCACAGATCGCCCGAGGCGGCTCTCTCACCCAGATGGGAGCGCAGAGCTTCGAGGTAGGCAGGCCGGCAGGCATCGTCACCGAGGGAGTTGAGCAGCAACGCCACCCGCGTGAGGCCGAGGTCGGCGCAGAACGACCGGGCGAGAGCCACGACCTCGACGTCTAGGTCGGCGTCGTCCGTGCCCAGGGCCTCGACTCCCACCTGGTGGTGCTGGCGGTAGCGGCCGGCCTGGGGCCGTTCGTAACGGAAGCTCGGGGCTGCGTACCAGGCCTTGAACGGTGTCGGCGGGTGGTGCTGAACGAACGCCCGCACGATGGGAGCGGTGCCCTCGGGCCGCAGCGCGACGTGCCGACCACCCTTGTCGTCGAAGTCGTACATCTCCTTGCGCACCACGTCGGTTCCCTCGCCGACCCGCTCGAACACACCGGCGTCCTCGAACATCGGGCTGAGCACGAGCCCGTACCCGGCCCGCTCGACGCGCGCCGTGAACCGCGCCAGCAGGCCCTTCCACCGCTCCGACTCCGGCGGCAACACGTCGCGCGTCCCCACAGGGGCTTGGAACTCGGGCATCGCCGGACGCTACCCGTTCACCCATGACGATCCGCGTGAATGTTTGACTGCTACCATGACTGCATGAGTCAGCTCACCCTCCGACTGGAGGAGAACCTTGCCGGTCAAGTGAAGTCGGCGGCGGCGGCGCGCGGCATGAGCGTCAACCGCTGGGCCTCCTCAGTCCTGCGCGCTGCCGTCGACCCCGACCTGGCAGGCGACGAGGCCGAACGGCTCCGGGCTCGGCTGGTGCGGGCCGGGCTCCTCCAGCCGCCATCCGAGACGCGCGAGGGGGGTGCGAAGGCCAGGCCCGACGCTCGCGCCGTCGCCAGAGCCCGAGCCCGCGCCGGGCGGGGACGGCGCCTCGCCGACCTCGTGTCCGAGGACCGCTCCCCCAGTCCGCGCTGATCGTCTTTGCCGACTCGTCGGCGCTGGTGAAGCTCTACGCCGACGAGGAAGGGCACGAGGCGGTGAGAGGGGTGGGCACGTTCGTGATCTCCTGCCTCGCACGGGTGGAGGTGCCCGCCGCCATATGGCGCAAGCACCGGATCGGCGAGCTGAGCGTGGACGATGTCGCGGTGCTGGTTTCCGACTTCGAGGCGGACCTAACCGGAGAGCACGGCACGAGCCGGTTTGCGGTGCTGGGCCTACCGATGCCGGTGCTCGACGACGCCGCTCGGCTGGTTGCCGTCCACGGCCTGCAAGCCTACGACGGGGTGCAGCTGGCGAGCGCCCTGGCGGCGCGGGCCGCGGAGCCGGCCTGCGACTGCTTCGCCTGCTTCGACGATTCGCTGCGGGTCGCCGCCGTCAGCGAAGGCCTCACCCTTCTGCCCTGACGCTGCGCCCGCCCCTGAGCGATCCGGGCGGCGCTAGCGGCCGGCGCCGGGGAGGACGCGGTAGGCGTCGAAGACGGAGTCGATCCGCTTCATGGTGGCGAGCACCGAGTCGAGGTGGGACGGGTCCGCCAGCTCGAACTCGAAGCGAAGGCGCGCCACCCGGTCGGACCCGGTGATGGTGGAGCACGAGACGATGTTGAGGTGGTGGTCGGCCAGCACCGTCGAGACGTCGCGCAGCAGCCGTGAACGGTCGAGAGCCTCCACCTCGATGGAGGCGATGAACACTCCTGGCCGCTCGCCGTCCCACTCCACCTCGATCTGGCGGTGGGCCATGCGTCCGGTGAGGGCGACGGCGTTGGCGCAGTCCGCCCGGTGCACGGACACACCGCGCCCGGTCGTGACAAACCCGACGATCTGATCGCCCGGCACCGGAGTGCAACACCGTGAGAGTCGGACGAGCACGTCGTCCAGGCCCTCCACGTGGACACCGGCGCGCTGGCCCCGGTTGCGCCGCTGAGGGCCCCGGGCCGTGAACGGCAGCTGGTCCTCGGCCTCGGCCTCGATCTCGTCGTCGCCCCGAAGCTCCTTGGCCACCCGCTGGGCCACCGACTGTGCCGACACATGACCCTCGCCGATCGCGGCGTGCAGCGCGTCCAGGTCGGCGTAGTTCAAGCTCTCCGCCACCTTGGTCAAGATCGGGGAGGAGGCCAGCTTCTGGACGGGTAGGGCCTCACGGCGCAGGTGGCGGACCAGCTCCTCGCGCCCGTTCTCGGCTGCCTCCTCACGCCGGCTGCGGCTGAACCAGTGGCGGATCTTGTTACGGGCCCTGGGGGTGACGACCATCTGCAACCAGTCACGTGACGGTCCGGCGGCCTCCACCTTGGAGGTGAACACCTCGATCGTGTCGCCCGAGGACAACCGCGAATCGAGTGGGACCAGCCGGCCGTTGACCCGAGCTCCGATGCAGCGGTGGCCGACGTCGGTATGGATCGAATAGGCGAAGTCGACCGGCGTGGCCCCGACGGGGAGGGTCATCACGTCGCCCTTGGGCGTGAAGACGAAGACCTCGTCCTGGTCGAGGTCGATCTTGAGCGTCTCCATGAACTCGCGGGGGTCGACGGTCTCCTGCTGCCAGTCGACGATGCGCTGGAGCCAGCTCACCTCAGGGGCGGTCTGCTCCTTGTAGCTCCAGTGGGCGGCGATGCCGAACTCCGCCCGCTGGTGCATCTCCCGGGTACGGATCTGCACCTCCAGGGTCTTGCCCTGGGGGCCAACCACTGTCGTGTGCAACGACTGGTAGAGGTTGAACTTGGGCATGGCGATGTAGTCCTTGAACCGACCCTGTACCGGCCTCCACGTGGCATGGATGGTGCCGAGCGCGGCATAACAGTCCTTCACGCTGTCGACCAGGACTCGAATCCCGAGGAGGTCGTAGATGTCGTCGAACTCGCGGCGCTTGACGACCATCTTCTCGTAGATGCTCCAGTGGTGCTTCGGGCGACCGCTCACGTCAGCCTTGATGCCCAGCTCCTCCAGGCTGGAGCGAACCAGGTCGAGCACCTGCGACAGGTAGATGTCGCGCTCGGGCGACCGCGACGAAACCATCTGCTCGATCTCGGCGTAGCGCTTGGGATGGAGGGTGGCGAAGGCCAGGTCCTCCAGCTGCCACTTGATCCCCCCGATCCCGAGCCGGTGAGCGAGGGGCGCGTAGATGTCGAGGGTCTCCTGCGCGGTCCGATGCTGGTTCTCCACCGGCATGGCCGCGATGGTCCGCATGTTGTGGAGCCGGTCGGCCAGCTTGATGACCAGCACCCGGATGTCCTTGGCCATGGCCACGAGCATCTTTCGCATGGTCGCCGCCTGCTGGGCCTCCCGGGAGTCGAAGCTCACCCGGTCGAGCTTGGTGACGCCGTCGACGATCGCCGCCACCTCGGGCCCGAACTCGTTCGCTACGGCCTCGAGGGTGACGCCCGTGTCCTCGACAGCGTCGTGGAGGAGGGCGGCGGCGAGGGTCACGTCGTCCAGACCCAGGTCGGCCAGGATCGAGGCCACCGCCAACGGATGGTGGATGTACGGGTCGCCCGACCTTCGCACCTGGCCGGTGTGGGCTTGTGCGGCGGTGCGGTAGGCCCGCTCGATCAGCGAGGCGTCGGCCGTGGGGTGGCGGGTCGAGAAGGTCGCGAGGAGCTCAGCCAGGTCCCGCGCCTGCCCGGACTCCTCTCCGCCGCGCCCCCACTCCAGCACCCGGTTCGAGCTGGAGGCGACGGCCACGGCTGCTCCCCTACTCGTAGCTCAGCAGCGACAGGGGCTTGTGGCCGGCCAGCCGGGCCCGCCCATCGAGGAACGCAAGCTCCAGGACGAAGGCCACGCCGACGACCGTCGCGCCGAGCCTCTCCACCAGCCGCACAGCGGCGGCGGCCGTCCCGCCGGTGGCCAGCACGTCGTCGACGACTAGAACGCGCTCCCCGCGTGCGAGAGCGTCGCGGTGCACCTCGAGGTGGTCGGTGCCGTACTCCAGCTCGTAGGTCTCGCCCTCGACACCCCAGGGGAGCTTGCCGGCCTTGCGCACGGGAACGAAGCCCGCGCCCAGGCGGTAGGCGACGGGTGCCGCCAGGATGAAGCCTCGGGCCTCGATGCCCAGGACCTTGTCGACCATGCGTTGTCCGTCGGTGGCCGCGAACGGCTCGACCAAGGCGTCCACCGCAAGCGCGAACGCCTCACCGTCGGCCAGCAACGGCGTGATGTCCTTGAACACGATTCCCGGCTGCGGGAAGTCGGGCACCTCGCGAATGCGATCCTTGAGCAGGCCGACGTCGAGCATCCGGCCCAGGCTACCGGGGGCGGCGCGACTCGGTCCGAGGGGCTAGCGGCGCTTGCCCTTCTTCCGCGGCCGCGGGGAGCTGGAAGGCCGGTTGGCGGGCCGGGGACGCGACGTTCCCGAGCCCGACGCGGAGGCCTCCACGAGGGAGCCGTCGGCACCAGCACTGGCGTCGGCAGCGTCGTCGGGCTTCTTGGAGGTGGTCTTGGCTCCCGTCCCGCCGCCCCGTGCCGCCGCCGCGGCGGCGGGGGTGAGCAGGCCCGTACCGCCTCCCTTGGCCTGGACCCGCTGGCGCAAGGTCGCGTAGCGCGCCTCGCGCTCCTTCAACATCGCCAGGATCGGCGCGGCCACGAAGATGGACGAATAGGCACCCGTCAGGAGGCCGACCAGCAGGGCGAGCCCGAAGTCGTTGAGCGTCGTGGCTCCCAGGATCCCGGCGCCGATCACCAGGATCGACAGGATCGGCAGGATGGCCACCAGCGACGTGTTGAGAGAACGCATGAGGACCTGGTTCATGGACAGGTCGACGGCGTCCGAGTAGGTCATGCGCCCACCCGACAGCGTCTTGGTGTTCTCGTCGACCTTGTCGAAGACGACGATGGTGTCGTACAACGAGTAGCCGAGGATGGTCAGAAAGGCGACGACCGTGGCCGGCGTGACCTCGAACCGGCTTATCGAATAGACGCCGACGGTGACGAGGATGTCGTGGACCACCGCGGCCAACGCGGCCACGGCCATCTTCCACTCGAACCGCAGGGATATGTAGGCGCTGATGAGCACGAAGAACACGACAAGCGCGTTGCGGGCCTTCTTGGTGACGTCGCTACCCCACGACGGGCCCACGTCGTTGACGCTGACCTGCGAGGTCTCCACCTTGGCCAGCTCGGCCAGCTTGGCGGTGACCCGGGCCTGCTCCTCCGGCGGCCGCTGGTCGCCCTGCACCCGCAACAGGTCGCTGCCGTAGACCTGGATCTTAGCGTTGCTGAGGCCCACCGACCGCAGGGCCTGGCGAGCTTCGGCCACCGAGACCCCCGGCGCCTTCACCTCCCAGGAGGCGCCGCCCTTGAAGTCGATCCCGTAGTTCAGGCCCTGGGTGAACAGCGAGAGCAGCCCGGCCAGGATGACGAGGGCCGAGAACAGGAACCACCGCCGCCGGCGCTCGACGAACCGGAAGTCGGTCTCCCCGTTGTACAGCCGGTGCCAGATGTTGGCGCGCTTGGTGCCCGCGGCGTCGGGGCTCATCGTCGCGCTCCGGCGGCGGGAGCCATGGCCGGCTCGGCGGCGGCTGGCGCGTTCAGGCCCCGGGCCACGCCCAGCCAGCGCGCCTCGGTGAACAAGCGGTTGCGACCGAGCAGCACCACCATCGGACGGGTGAACAGGTAGGCGACGACCACGTCGAGGAGGGTCGACAGGGCCAGGAAGAAGGCGAAGCCCCGTACCGACCCGACGCTCAGCAGGTAGAGGACCATGGCGCCGATGAAAGAGGCAGCGTCGGCGGCGAGGATGGTGCGGTAGGCCCGGGAGAAGCCGCGGTCGACCGACGACCGGATCGTCCGGCCGGCCCGGATCTCGTCCTTCAACCGCTCGAAGTAGACGACGTAGGAGTCGACGGTGACACCGACCGAGACGATGATGCCGGTGGCCCCGGCAAGGGTGAGAGAGAGGCCGGTGGTGGTGCCGAGGAAGCTCACGATCGAGTAGAGGACGCCGCCCGAGAGGACCAGTCCGAGCCACACCACCAGGCCAAGGGCCCGGTAGTAGAGGAGCATGTACAGGGCGACCAGGAGGAGGCCGACCAGCCCGGCCAGGATCCCGGCGTGCAGCGAGTCCTTTCCGAGGCTGGCCGAGACGGTCTGGACGGTCTGGCGGTCGAGCTGCACCGGCAGCGAGCCGTAGCGAAGGACGAGGGCGAGATCCTTGGCCTCACTCTCGGAGAACCGACCGGAGATCTCGCCGCTACCGCCGAAGTTCGTGCTGTTGAGAACGGGCGCCGACTTCACCGTGCCGTCGAGGTCGATGGCGATGCTCTTGCCTGTTCCCACCTTGACCGCCATGGCGTTCCACTGGGTCTCGCCCTCGGACGTGAGGTCGAAGACGATCTTCCAGCCGCCGGACGTGGGCTCCACCTCGGCCCGTGCGTCCGATATCGCCTGGCCGCGCACCTCGGCGGGCCCGAGCAGGTACCGGGCGATGACCTTCTGCCTGGAGTCCTTCTGGGGGAGGATCACGGTGGCTTCAGGTGCGTCCTGCTCCGGCGGCGTAGTCGACGTGAGGTCGGGTATCTCGGGCGGCGGAGACCCGGGCACCGTGGTGGTGGGGCTCGACGGCTCGGCGGTCGCCGGCAGCGCCTGGATGACCGGCCGGAACAGGAGCTGGGCGGTCTGGCCCACCACCGAGAGGGCCCGGTCCTTGTCCTTGATGCCCGGGAGCTGGACGATGATGGTCTCGCCCTGGCGGGCGATCTCCGGCTCGGCCACCCCGAGGGCGTCTACGCGGCTGCGGATGATCTCGATCGCCTGGTCCAGCACCTCGGACGGGACCTTGTTGCGC
>JBOGIF010000117.1:0-1941 GCA_050742415.1 Acidimicrobiales bacterium
GTTCTTCGCCGGCGAGACCACCAGCGACGGCTCCCGGTCCTCGTGGAACGGGCACAACCCGAGGAGATCCTTGCCGTGGCCGCGCAGCACCACCCCCCGGCCCTCGACCAGGCGCTCCAGCGAGACCTCCGCCTTCAGCCGAGCGATCTCCTCGTCGGGCACCCGGGCCACCGCACCCCCTCCCAAGAAAAAATCTTCGTGCAACCAGTAGCACAGATGATGTGCAATATCTAGCACACTAGGGGTCGCAGGTGGCACAGCCAGGGACCCGAGGAGACAAGCCGTGACCACACAATGGGCACCGACGACCACCAACCAGGAAGACGTCGCCATGCCCCTCGGGGACCGCATCAAGGAACTGCGCAAGGAACGGGACTGGTCCCAAGCCGAACTCGGCGAGAAGATCGGGGCCGACTCCCAGCGCATCAGCCGCTACGAGAACGGCCGGCTCACCCCCAGCCTCGCCGCCATCGTCCGCCTCGCCGAAGCCCTCGACGTCTCCATCGACTACCTCGTCATCGACGGCGCCGCCCGCCACCCCCTCACCGGCCCCGACCACACCCTCGGCCAACGCCTCGCCGACCTCGGCGCCCTCGACGAAGCCGACCGCGACGCCGTCCTCCAAATCATCGACGGCCTCATCGCCAAAAACCGCGTCCGAGCCGCCTTCACCGACACCGGCTGACCATCCAGCCACTCCGAACCGAGCTGATCAGCCCTCCGGGGACGCCTCCGCCGATGACACCAACCGCGTCATCTGCCAGAAGTACCGCGACCCACCACCAGCCTTCTCCCGCAAGGCATTCAGCCGCTCCACCTCGGCGGACGCCTCCTCAGCGGAGACCACCACCTTGGTCACCATGACCCGCTGCTGACTCCAGCCCTCGACCATCATCGCGTCCCCCCCAGATTCGGGTCCGACGGCAACGACCAGGAGCCGAAGAAGCTGCTCGGCGAGGCAAGCTACCGGCGCATCATGGGACGTACCGAAGGTGCCCTTCGCTGAAGTACCGAACCTTCGCATCCGAGAGTTCCGCCTGGATCGCGCCAACCAGCTGAAGTCCCTCTTCGTCCAGCGCCTCGATCAGTTCCAAAGTCGGGCTCGATCTGCGTTCGGCCTCATCCAGTGGGATGACGGCTCTGTACTTGTCGTTCCAGTCGCGGATCCGATCGCCGAGGCCCTCCGTCAGCCCGACCTCCTCGGGAACCACGGTTCCAGCGAAGTCGTCACGGAGAGCGGACTGCGTGTAGTCAGCGGCGAGAGTCAAGTAGCGCATCAGCCCCCCACGAAAGTCCTGTGGAAGATCGTCCCGGTGTCGGAGTTCACGGCGATCTCGAAGAAGCCGTCCTTGCCATTGATCCCCCCAGAGGTCCGGTAGAGGAGCGAGCCATCCGCTTGTCGCACCGGTGTCGACCGGAGGATCACGTCGTCGTAGGAGTACGGGAAGTTGTGTCCAACCGGGTCTTGGACTCCTCGAGCGCGGATCCGCGGGTGGTAGCTGTACCCATGTGTGAACGCGTCGTCAGCCGTGGCGATGACATCGTCCCCAATCCGAGCTGCGGTTTGTGGGGCAACACGCGACCCGATCGCGGCCCCCGGCCCTGACTGGCTGGTTTCTCGACCCTGGCCTGGGAGAACGTCCTGTCCGGGGCCGACGACAGCCTGCTGGGCAAGGTCGGAGACGCGGACGCGGGTTCCGGCGACCCCGGCGGTGATCGTTGACGCTTGTGCGTCAACGCGGCCGGCGGGCCCGACGGCGACGGCAAGGATGGCGAGCAGGACCGCGACAGCGAGGGCGGCTGTGGGGCGCTGAGACGCCCGGAGGGCCCGGGGTGGCCTGGCGGTCATGACCGTCAGTCTTCCAGCCGGAGAGCGCCGCCTGGCGGCTCTGGCCGGGGTGCCGGGGGGGCCGGCGGCGAAAGGAAGAGGCTCGCCCGGTG
>JBOGIF010000118.1:0-9784 GCA_050742415.1 Acidimicrobiales bacterium
CCTGAGCACCGACATCGTCCGGTCTCTCGCCCCTGGGGCAGTGACTGTGGCCGAAGACGAGGGCGAGGCAGTCATCTCCGCTGGCCGGTCACAGTTCGCGGTGAGGACCCTGCCGGCCGAAGAGTTCCTTCGACCGCCCGAGCCGTCGGCCGAGGAGGTCTCTCTTGACGCCGGCACGTTGTCGGCCGCGCTCAACCAGGTGGTCCGGGCCGCCAGCCGCGACGACGCCCGCCCCATCCTTACCGGCGTGCTGATCAGCTCCGAGGCCTCCGGGCTGCGCCTGGTGGCAACCGACTCCTACCGACTGGCCATGCGCGACCTGCCGGGTGCCACGGTCCTGGCTTCCGGACGGCACGTGCTGGTGCCGGCACGTGCCCTTGGGGAGCTGAACCGGATCCTGAGCGGGGTCGGGCAGGTCCGCCTTCGTCTGGGCTCCACCGATGCCAGCTTCGAGGCTGGTGGCACACGCTTGACGACCCGGCTCATCGAGGGCGAGTTCCCGAACTACCAGCAGCTCATACCGTCGGACTACCCCAACAGGATGGTCGTGGGCAAAGAAGCTCTCCTCGACGCCGCCCGCCGGGTGAAGCTCCTGGCCAAGGAGGCAACGCCGGTCCGCTTGGCGCTGCGAGCCGACACCCTCGAGCTGAGCGCCGTGACCCAGGACGTAGGGCAGGCGCGCGAAGAGATCGACGCCAAGTACGAGGGTGCCGAGATGGTCGTCGCATTCAATCCCGAGTACCTCATCGAGGGCGTCGAGGCCACGCCGGGCGAGGAGGTGGCGCTCGAGACCCTCGACGCCCTGAAGCCAGCGACGCTCCGGGCTACCGGTGACGCGGCCGCGGAGGCCAGCGGCGACTTCCTATACCTGCTCATGCCCGTCCGGGTGTCGTGAGCGCAGCCGGTAGCGGCTCCTGCGGGTGTGGTTGAGGCGAGTGTGGCTCGGGGACTTCCGCAACTACCAGTCGGTTGAGCTTGCTTTGGCTGAGGGGCTCACCGTGGTGACGGGGCCCAACGGCGAGGGCAAGACGAATCTCCTCGAGGCCGTGGGTTACCTGGCGACCCTCTCGTCCTTCCGGGGAGCGCCGGCCGAGGCGCTGGTGCGTCAGGGCTGCACGACCGCCACGGTGAGGGGGGAAGGCGCACGTGCGGGCCGAGAGCTTCTCGTCGAGGCCGAGATCGGCATGACCGGGCGGGGCCGCACCGCGCTCAACCGCCAGCCGGTGCGTCGCTCGGGCGACCTCGCCGACGCGTTCAGGACGACGGTCTTCTCGCCCGACGACCTCGAACTGGTCAAAGGCTCACCCGCCGGTCGGCGCCGGTATCTCGACGACACGCTCGTGAGCCTCCATCCCCGCAACGACGTGCTCCGGCGCGACCTCGACCGGGTGTTGCGCCAGCGGACCGCGCTCCTGCGTCAGGCCGCCGGGCGAGGTCTGTCGCCGGAGATGGCGGATACCCTCGACGTGTGGGACGACAGGCTGGTCGTCGCCGGTGAGGCCCTGGCCTCGGCCCGCCGCCAGCTCGTCGCCGACATGGGCCCCTTGATCAGCGAGGCCTACACCAAGCTCTCGGGTGGTGCCGCTCTGGCACCCGCCCGACCCGCTGCCGCTGTCGAGGCCTGGTACGAATCCCCGTGGGCCGCTGCCGGGCTCGCCGCCTCGCTGGAGGCGGTCAGGGCCGACGAGGTGCGTCGTGGGGTCAGCCTGGTGGGGCCGCACCGCGACGACCTCACCCTGTCCCTGGGGGACATGCCGGCGCGGACCCATGCGTCGCAGGGCGAGCAGCGCTGCTTGGCCCTCGCCCTCAAGCTGGCCTCGCACCGCCTGGTGGGAGCACAGATCGGGGAGCCGCCGATCCTGCTCCTCGACGATGTCTTCTCCGAGCTCGACGCTGATCGCAGTAGCGCCTTGCTGGCGTACCTGAGGGCGGCTGAGCCTGGTGGGCCAACCGCGGGCCAGACCCTCTTGAGTTCGACGGCCAAAGGCCCGCCAGGCGCCGCCCCAGATCTCGTCGTGCGCATCGCCGCCGGCGAAGCCTTGGTGGCATCGGGATGACCTGGAGGCCACTTCCTGTGTCGCCACAGGACAGGCAGCCCGCGCTCGTGGCCGAACTGCTCGACGGCGCCGTCCGGCGGTTGAGCCCCGAGGGACATCTGCTGGTGAAGCTGTTGGCACGGTGGGAGGCAATCGTCGGAACGGCCGTGGCCGCCCACGCCAGGCCGGTGTCGCTGGTCGGCGGGCTGCTGACGATCAACGTCGACCAGCCCGGTTGGGCCACCCAATTGCGCTATCTCGAAGCTGAGCTGTGCCGCAAATGCGACGAGGCGCTCAACGACTGTTCCGGAGGGGTCGGCGTGCGACGCCTGGCGGTACGGGTCCGCCCTCGTTGACACACCCGTCTGGTATTCTTGGGCCAGTGGTATCGGGGGCTTGACCTGCGGTTTCGTTCGCTGAAGGGCCCGTTTCTCGACCAGCCGGTCGACCGTCGTTCGCTTCGTGAAAGGTCGCGCCCGTGGCGCTGAGCACACCGTCTTACGGTGCCAAGGACATCACCGTTCTGGAAGGCCTGGAGGCCGTCCGGAAGCGTCCTGGCATGTACATCGGCTCGACCGGGCTCAACGGCCTGCACCACCTCGTCTACGAGGTGGTCGACAACTCCGTCGACGAGGCGATGGCCGGCTACTGCACCCGGATCGACGTCACCCTCCTGGCCGACGGCGGGTGCCGGGTGTCCGACAACGGTCGGGGCATCCCGGTGGAGAGCAGCACCAAGTTCCGCAACAAGTCGGCGGCCGAGGTGGTCCTCACCACCCTGCATGCCGGCGGCAAGTTCGGCGGTGACAGCTACAAGGTCTCGGGCGGCCTCCACGGAGTAGGGATTTCGGTGGTCAACGCCCTGTCCCGGAGGCTGCTGCTCCAGATCGACTGGCGCGACGGCGGCCACTACGAGATGGAGTTCACCAACGGCGGCCGACCGGTGTCGAAGCTTGCCCTGATAGGCCGTGCGCCAAGGGGCCGTACGGGTACAACGGTCACGTTCTGGCCCGACCCCACGGTCTTCTCCTCGGAGGGAACCGAGTTCCGAGCCCAGACGATCCTCGAGCGGCTCCAGATAATGGCGTTCCTGAACAAGGGCCTGGAGATCCGTTTTCACGACGAGCGGCCCGACCACATCCAGGAGCAGACCTACCGGTACACCGGGGGCCTCGTTGACTTCGTACGCCACCTGAACCACGCCAAGGAGGCGCTGTTCAAGCGGGTGGGCCAGTTCGAGTCAACCGAAGATGACCAAGAGGTCGAGGTCGCCCTGCAGTGGAACACCGGCTACCACGAAGGTCTCCACAGCTTCGCCAACGGAATTGCCACCATCGAGGGCGGGATGCACGAGGAGGGGTTCAAGAAGGCGCTGACCAACGTCGTCAACAAGTACGCCCGGGCCAAGACGCTTTTGAAGGAGAAGGACGACAACCTCCTCGGCGAGGACATCCGCGAAGGCCTCACCGCCATCGTCAGCGTGAAGCTGCGCGACCCGCAGTTCGAGGGCCAGACCAAGGCCAAGCTCGGCAACGTCGGCATCCGCTCGCTGGTGGAGCGGGCTACCAATGAGAAGCTGGCCGACTGGCTCGAGGAGCACCCCACCGAGGGTCGCCAGGTCGTGGCCAAGGCCATATCCGCGTCCCGGGCCCGCCAAGCTGCCCGCCAGGCTCGGGAGTTGACGAGGCGCAAGACACTCTTGGAAGGCGCTGGGCTTCCCGGCAAGCTGGCCGACTGCTCGTCGCGCATCCCCGCGGAGTCCGAGCTGTTCATCGTCGAGGGCAACTCCGCCGGCGGCTCCGCCATCTCCGCGCGCGACCCGGTGACCCAGGCGATCCTGCCCATCCGGGGCAAGATCCTCAACGTCGAGCGGGCCCGGCTCGACCGCATGCTGAAGAACACCGAGATCCAGTCGCTCATCTCCGCCATCGGCGCCGGGGTGGGCGAGGAGTTCGACGTGGCCAAGATCCGCTACGACCGGGTGATCCTGATGGCCGACGCCGACGTCGACGGCAGCCACATCCGAACGCTGCTGCTCACGTTCTTCTTCCGGCAGATGAAGCCACTGGTCGAGCTGGGCCACGTCTACATCGCCCAGCCGCCGCTCTACTCGGTCGTCGTCGGCAAGGACAAGGTGTACTTGAAGGACGACGCCGCCAGGGAAAGGTTCGTTGCCGAGAACCCCGGCAAGAAGGCCGACTTCCAGCGCCTCAAGGGCCTGGGCGAGATGGACTTCGGCGAGCTGAAGGACACCACCATGGACCCGAACCGCCGCACGTTGCTGCGCGTGTCGGTCGAGCAGGCGGCTGTCGCCGACGACGTGTTCGCCGTCCTCATGGGCGAGAACGTCGAGCTGCGCAAGCAGTTCATCCAGACCAATGCCAAAGACGTGAGGTTCCTCGACATATGAGCGACGTCACCCCGCCGCTTCCGTTCGGCATGATCGAGCCGATCGAGCTCCAGGAGGAGATGGAGCGGTCGTTCCTCGATTACTCGATGTCGGTCATCGTGTCGCGGGCCCTGCCCGACGTGCGCGACGGCCTGAAGCCGGTGCACCGGCGCATCCTCTGGACGATGTTCGAGGAGGGTTTCCGGCCCGAGCGCCCGCCCGTCAAGTGCGCCCGGGTGACCGGCCAGGTAATGGCCAAGTACCACCCCCACGGCAACCAGGCGATCTACGACGCGCTGGTGCGCATGGCCCAGCCGTTCAGCCTGCGCCATCCCCTCATCGACTTCCACGGCAACTACGGCTCGCCCGACTTCGAGCCGGCGGCCGAGCGCTACACCGAGTGCCGCCTCTCCGCCCTCGCTATGCAACTCCTGGCGGGGATCGACGAGGACACCGTCGACTTCGGTGACAACTACTCCGGCGAGTTCGCCGAGCCCAAGGTCCTCCCGGCCCGCTTCCCCAACCTTCTGGTCAACGGCAGCCAGGGCATCGCCGTGGGGATGGCCACCAACATCGCGCCCCACAACCTGGGCGAGGTGATCGACGCCACCATGCACGTGATCGACCACCCCGACACCACGCCCGACGAGCTGATGGCCTTCGTCAAGGGGCCCGACTTCCCGAGCGGCGCGTTCATCCTTGGCCGCGCCGGGCTCATGGACGCCTACAGAACCGGCCGCGGGTCGGTTCGCATGCGGGCTCGGGCCGAGATCGTGGAGGGTCGGACGTCCGATGAGATCGTGGTCAGCGAGCTTCCCTACCAGGTGAGCGTGGCGTCGGTCGCCACCAAGATCCAGGAGCTGGTCGACTCCCGACAGCTCGACGGGATCCGCGACGTCAAGAACCTGTCCTCGGGCAACGAGACGAAACTCGTCATCTACCTGAAGCGCGACGCGCCCGCCAACGTCGTGCTCAACAACCTCTACAAGCACACGCCGCTTCAGACGAGCTTCGGGGTCAACACCGTCGCTCTGGTTGACGGCGTGCCCCGCACGCTGAACCTCGCGCAACTTCTCGGTGCCTACGTCGACCACCAGATCGAGGTCCTCACCCGGCGCTCCGAGTTCCGGCTGCGCAAGGCCAAAGCCCGGGCCCACATCGTGGAGGGCTTGCTCAAGGCGCTCGACGCCATCGACGCCATCATCGCCCTCATCCGCGCCTCGGCCGACAAGGCGGACGCCCGCCGGGGCCTCATGTCGGCCCCCTTCGAGTTCAGCGAGGAGCAGGCCGAGCACATCCTCGACATGACCCTCAGCCGGCTCACCCGCCTCGGTCGTTCGGAGCTCGACACCGAGATGGCCAAGCTCCGCGAGACCATCGGCGAGCTGGAGACCCTGCTGGGGGACCCGGTGGCGCTGCGGTCCGCCATCAAGGCGGAGATGGCCGAGACCCGGGCCAAGTTCGCCACGCCCCGCCGGGCCGAGATCACCTTCGACCCCGGCGACCTCGACATCCTCGACCTGATCGACGACGAGGAGCTCGTCGTCACCATGACCAAGGCTGGCTACATCAAGACGGTCGCGGCCGACGCGTTCCGCACCCAGGGCCGGGGTGGCCGGGGGGTGGCGGGCGCCAAGCTGCGCGACGCCGACTTCGTAGAGCGCATCATCTCCACCACCGCCCACGCTTTTCTCCTCTTCTTCTCGAACCGCGGCAAGGTCTACCGGCTCAAGGCCCACGAGATCCCGATGAAGGAGCGCACCGCTCGAGGCACGGCGATCGTCAACCTCCTGCCTCTGGCGCCCAACGAGCGGATCCAGGCCATCATCGACACCCGCGACTACGAGACCAGCCGCTTCCTCGTGTTCGTCACCCGCAAGGGCCAGGTCAAGAAGACCCGCTTCACCGAGTACGACTCGTCGCGCCGCGATGGTCTGATCGCCATCAACCTGCGTGACGACGACGAGCTGGTGCGCGTCATCCAGACTGGTGGCGAGGAAGACATCTTCATGGTGAGCCGGTCGGGTACCACCGTGCGGTTCTCCGAGGACGAGGTACGGCCCACCGGCAGGGCCGCCCAGGGTGTCATCGGAATGCGCCTGCGGGCCGAGGACGAGGTCATATCGGCCGATGTGGCCCGCGACGACTCCCACCTACTGATCGTCACCGGGGCCGGCTACGGCAAGCGGACCCGCCTCGATCGGTTCCCGCGCAAGGGCCGGGGCACCATGGGTGTGATGGGCATCCGCCTCACCGCCCGTCGTGGGTACGTGGTGGCTGCCTTCATGGTCACGTTGGAAGACGAGATCTTCCTGATCTCCTCGGGCGGCACCACCATCCGAACGCCGGTACGGGAGATATCGGCGCAGGGCCGCGACGCCACCGGTGTCAAGGTCATGAACCTCGACGACGGCCAGACCGTGGCGTCGGTGGCGCTGGTTCTCAGCGCCGACGAGTAGCCCGGATCGCCCCGGCGGCGGGCCCCGGATTCTTCCCCCCACTTCCCTCGCAGGTCACCTCGAGCTGAGAGGAACGAACATGGGTGTTGGGGAACGGGGATCGGTCGTCCCTTTGGTCGCCGTGGCAGTGCTGCTGGCCGGTCTGGTCATTCTGGGGCTCGGGCGTCTCGGCCAGGCGGCAACGGCTTCGGCCACGGCGCGCACGGCAGCCGATGCAGCCGCCCTCGGCGGCGCTGCCGAGGGACTGGAGGTGGCGCGCCGGCTGGCGGCCGCCAATGGCGGCGAGATGTCGAGGTTCGAGCGGATCGGCCGCGACGTGCGGGTGACGGTGCGGGTCGGACGTGCCTCGGCGGTGGCCAGGGCGACGGTCGACGCCGGGGGCCAAGAGCGAGGTCAGCCGGCGGCTGGCTCGCGTATGTCGCTACCGTTGCGCAGGTGACCGGAACCGGTACGCAGCGGAAGGTCCACAAGCCTGCACCGGAGCCGTCCGTGACCCTGGTGGGGGCCAAGTCCTTCCGGTTCGTGATCCGCAGGATCGAGCTGCGCTCGGTGGCCCGCTTCTCGCTGCTGCTCTACGCCAGCATCTGGGCGGTCCTGCTGGTGGCCGGTATTGCGCTCTGGGTGGCGGCGTCGATCGCCGGCGTAAGAGCCAACATTGAGGGGCTCATCGCCGATCTGTTCGCGTCCAACACGTTCGGGTTCAAGGGTGCCCAGGTCCTTCGGGCGTCACTGCTCGGAGGCGGTGTCCTGGTGCTGCTCGGTACCGGCGCCAACGTGGTGGTGTCGGCGCTCTACAACCTCATAAGCGAGCTGACCGGCGGGGTGGCGGTCGTGGTCGACGACGGGGAGGCCAAGGTAACGGCTGGTGGTAGGAAGGCGCGCCGCAGGCCCTTGGCTAAGGTTGGCCCGTCGAGCAAGGGGCTATAGCTCAGTCGGTTAGAGCGCACCCCTGATAAGGGTGAGGTCGCTGGTTCGATTCCAGCTAGCCCCACACAAGGGTCCGGCCGGCGCCGTTCTGCGAGGCCGGGGCGACCCACGGAGAGGAAGATGCGATGCGCGCGTTCCGTCGGGCGTTGTTGGCCCTGGGCCTGGCCGGCGTGGCCGCGGCTGCCATCAGGCTCCGCTCGGGCGACGGTGTGCCGCCTCAGACCGGAGGTTGGCGGGAGCTGGCCGGTCCGGACCTCCGCTGAGCCCGATGCGTGCCGTCGTCGTCGGAGCGGGGGCGGTCGGGGCCCGCAGCGCCCGGCAGCTCCTGTCGCTGGGATCCGTGGAGAGCGTCGC
Organism: Acidimicrobiales bacterium; assembly: GCA_050742415.1. Lineage (GTDB taxonomy): Bacteria > Actinomycetota > Acidimicrobiia > Acidimicrobiales > AC-14 > JBOGIF01. Next base: position 8,166 of record JBOGIF010000118.1, read on the forward strand.
GGTCGTGGAGCCCGACGAGGACCGCCGCCGGGCTGTCGTCGCGTCCCTCGGTGCGGTTGCTTCGGAGGCGCCGGCGGACCTCGACTCGGCGCTTGCCGGCGCAAATGTGGTCGTCGCCGCCGTGGCCGGACGGCATCGTCCGATCGCCGAGGCCGCTCTCGCCCACGGGGCGCACGTGGTGTCGGTGGCGGACGCCCTGACCGACGTGGAGGAGCTGCTCGATCTCGACGGCGAAGCCCGTAAGCGGGGGGTCCACCTGGTCGTCGGGGCTGGCTTCTCGCCCGGGCTCAGCTGCGTGCTGGCGGCCCACGCCGCCCGCAGCTTCGAGCAGGTCGAGGAGATCCACGTGGCTCGGGTCGGTACCGGCGGACCGGCGTGTGCCCGCCAGCACCACCGGGCACTCCGAGGCCCGGGTGTCGACTGGCGCGACGGCGGCTGGGAGAAGCGGTCGGGCGGCTCGGGCCGCCAGCTGTGCTGGTTTCCCGACCCGGTGCGGGGGGTCGACTGCTACCGGGCCGCCCTGGGGGAGCCGCTCCTGCTGGTCCCCGCTTTTCCGGGCGTCGGGCGGGTAACGGCCCGGGTCGGAGCCAGCCGCCGCGACCGCCTCTCCAGCCGGCTGCCGATGCTGCGCCGGCCTCACCCCGAAGGCGGCCTGGCCGCCATCCGGGTCGAAGTACGGGGCACTCAGGGGGCGGTGGGTGACGACCGGGTGTTGGGAGCGGTCGACCGCCCGGCCGTGGCAGCCGGAGTGGTCAGCGCGCTGGCCGGATGGTGGGCTCTCGAGGGTCGCCTGGCCCGTACCGGTGCGGCCGGGCTGGCCGAGCTGGTAGAGCCGGGGCCGTTCCTAGCGGCTCTGGCCGAGCGCGGGGTGAAGGTGGCGATCTTCGAGGGCGCCCGGTCCGTGCCGGCCGGCTAGGCGCGGCTTCGCTCAGCGCACCAAGCGCGAGAGGCGCCGGTCGGCGAGCACCTTGCCGGCCGTCTGGCATTCCGGGCAGTAGGTGACCTCGTGCGAGTCGTAAGAGACCCGCCTCAGCTCGGTTTCGCACGCCGGGCAGGGGGTTCCCGATTGCTTGTGGATGGTGAAATGCTCGCCGAGCTTGGTCGGCAGCCCGCCGGTCCGTCTCCGTTCCGCCTCGACGCCCTGGGTCAGGACCTCGTGGGTCGCCTCGACCAGCACCCGGCGGGCCGCGGCGTCGAGAGAGGCGAGCGATGCGTAAGGAGACAGCAGCGCTCGGTGGAGGATGTCGTCGGAGTAACCGCGACCTATGCCGGCCACCGTCCGCTGGTCGCGCAGGATGGTGTGCACCCGACGGGTGTCGGCACTGTCGCGGATCAGCTCGCCGAACTCGTCGTCGAAGGGCTCGGGGCCGAGAACGGCCAGCGGGCCCTCGTCTCCCGGTGCCAGCACCCACCACCCGGCCTTACGCTCCGTCCCAAACTCCTTCACCAAGAGCGACGGGCGGCCGGCGAACCGCAGGCGGACGACGCCGACCTTCGGCCTCGTCACCTTGGGCGGATCCTCGATGTCGACGCGCCCGCCCTGGGACAGGTGTACCAGCAGGCGTGCCTTCTCCATCTCGAAGACCAGGTACTTGCCGCGCCGGCCGACCTCCTCGCCG
>JBOGIF010000119.1:0-1708 GCA_050742415.1 Acidimicrobiales bacterium
GCGGGCCGAGATGCTGGTCGAGGTTTCGCACCGCATCCACGAGCGTCCCGAGCTGCTGTACCAGGAGCACGAGGCCACCCGGTTGCTGGCCGACGCGCTGGAGGCCGACGGCCTGTCGGTGGAGCGGGCCGCCCACGGGCTCGACACCGCCTTCGCCGCCCGGGCCGGCGCCAGCGGGCCGCTGGTCGCGGTGATGTGCGAGTACGACGCTCTGCCCGGCCTGGGCCACGCCTGCGGCCACAACATCATCGCTGCCGCCGGCCTCGGTGCCGGCTTGGCCGCTGCCACCTTGGCCGAGGAGGTGGGCGGGCGGTTGCTCGTGCTCGGCACGCCGGCGGAGGAAGGGGGCGGCGGCAAGATCGCCCTCCTCGACCGGGGTGCATTCGACGACGTGGATGCCGCCGTGATGGTGCACCCCGCGGGCGCCGACCTGACAGAGGCCGACGTCATCGCCGTCGCCACCTTCATGGTGACCTACCGGGGCCGGGCCGCCCACGCCGCCGCCGCGCCCGAAAAGGGCCTCAACGCCCTCGACGCCGCCGTCCTCGGCTACAACGCCGTGGCTGCCCTGCGCCAGCACATCTCGGCCACCGAGCGCATCCACGGCGTGTTCACCAAGGCCGGCGACAAGCCCAACATCGTCCCCGACCACACCGAGGCCGAGTGGTACGTACGGTCGGCCACGCTGGACAGCCTGCAACCCCTGAAGGAGCGGGTGCTGGCCTGCCTCCAAGCCGGCGCGACAGCGGCCGGTTGCACCATGGAGGTCGTTCCCACCTGCCCCGACTATTCCGAGCTGCGCACCAACCGGCCCCTGGTCGAGCTGTACCGGGCGAACAGCGCCACCCTCGGCCGGCCGGTGGCGGACCCCTCGCCGGCCACCCGGGTGATGGCCAGCACCGACGCCGGCAACGTGAGCCTGCGGGTGCCCACGATCCACCCGATGGTGAAGGTCAGCCCGCCCGACGTGTCGCTCCACAGCGCCGAGTTCGCCACCTGGGCGGCATCGCCCGACGGCGACCGCGCTGTCCTCGACGCCGCCATGGCCATGGCCATGACCGTGGTCGATCTCTGGGTCGCTCCTGGCGCCATCGAGATGGTCCGCGCCGCGTTCACGCCCGAGCCGTAACCTCCGTCGGGTGCACCCCTACGTGGCTGAGCAGTTCAGCGCGAGCGAGTCCGACGTGCTCCGCCGCTACTTCACGGACCTCGAAGGCCCGGTGTTCGCGCTCGTCAACCTGCCCGAGGTGGTCAAGGGGGCGCTGTTCGCCCGTTACTCCCGGTCCTCCAAGAGCCTGAGGCGCCTGTTCCTCGACGAGTTCGTGGGCGAGCTCGACACCATGGGCGACGCCACCGTCGACGCCCGGGTCGGAGTGAAACGGGCCGAGAAGCTCTACCAGCGGGTCTTCTCCGAGTACGGCGACGACTCGGTGGCTCAGCTCGGTGGGGTGCACCTGGCGTGCGAACAGGCGTCGAACCTGCTGACCAAGATCCTGGAGTGGGGCCGGCTGATGGCCTACCTGGAGCAGTCGACCCGCTACGTGGCCTACGCCGGCCGCCTGGCCGACGGGCGGTACCGCTATCACCGCGACCCTGCCGTGCTCGGATCCAACCTGGGGGCGCGCTACGTGGGCGAGATGGACCGGATGTTCGACACCTACGCCCGGCTGTTGCCAGTGGTGCAGGCGTGGACTGCCAAGGCCTTCCC
>JBOGIF010000120.1:0-20628 GCA_050742415.1 Acidimicrobiales bacterium
GATCTGGGGGATCGACGAGAGTCTGCTGACCGTGCTCGGGCTTCGGTGAGCGCGGCGTCCGTGGCAGCGGTGAGACGTGCGCTCGTGTCGGCGTAGTTCGAATACCGGAGGATCACCACCACCAGCCTGCCGATCAGCTCCGCGGCGTCGTCGGCCGCCACCAGCCCCATAGACAGCGACGGCCCGAACCAGCAGGCCCGTCGCAAACCAGCACCCGAGCCGTGCCGACGCCTTCGATCACCCCGGCAGACCCTCGAAGTCGGTCGCGAAGCGCTCAAGAATCGCAGGAAGGTCGAGAACCAGAAAGTCAGTGGCGGAGGGCTGACCTTCCTTGCCCCGCTGGGGTCCGAGCTGATGATCGAGCTGGTCGAAGAATGACGGATGAGACTCGAACGACTCGCCGATCAGCCGCCATCGGCCTGAGGTGCGACCAGACCACGCTCTGCAAGGAGGTCTCGGCCCCTTGCGCGTATGCGAGCAAGGAACTCAGGCGGGAGCAACTCGAGGTGGTGACGACGCCCACGTTGAACATCCGGTGGCGCTCGTCCGGCGCCAGCTGTTCCAACTCCGCGGCCGTCCAGATCCGGTGGTCCTCACCCACGCTCGCAGGGGACCTCTGGCCCAGTGTTCGCCGGGGGACACCCATCGGCGTCATCGACGCAGCTCATTGGAGTCCAATACGGGAGCATCGTCCCGGCAACCGGTCGGCCTGTAAACAACGTGTAGAGGTCCGCGAAAGTCCGCGGAAACTCCGCGTGATCGAGTGAGTGGCACGTCGTGGCACGGAGCCGAACGAGGCCGCATCCCGTGGCACCGACCTCGGGCAAACGGCGCGGACGGGGAAGCTATCGGCGGTGGCCTTCGGCCGCCGCTCGGAGGAACTCGCCTCGCTGTTCGATCAGCTGCCGCAAGTAGCGCGCCAGCAGGAGACGTTCGACAGTTCGTCCGATGAAGCCGAGGGGAGCGTCGAAGCGAACTCGATCGGCCATCACTGTGCCGCCGTTGGCGTCGTCGAAGAGGTGCTCGTGGTGGAACGAGCGGAACGGGCCCCGGACTTGCTCATCGACGAAGCGGTGCGGGCGCTCGAGCTCGGTGACCCGACTCGTCATCGTGAACGGGATGCCGAAGTGCGTGGCGCGCCAGGTGACCGATTGTCCGAGATCGATGCGGCCGGTTGTGACGCCTTCGATGGCACGCTCGTTCGCCCTCGACATCGACGCGAGGTGGGCGTCGATGTCGAGGGAGAGACCGAACACGGTCTCGATCGGCGCGTTGATGACGGTGACCTGCTCGAACTCGACCGTCACGCCGGTCGCGCTCCGAGGAGGTAGCCAAGTGCCGCGTCGAATGTGGGGTGGTCGAACGTGAAGCCGGCCTCGAGCAATCGCTGCGGGACGCAGCGCCGGCCGGTCAGAGCCAAGGCTGGGTCGGTGCGCATGAAGATTGCGCCGAGGTGGACGAGCGGCTTCGGGGTCGGCGGCGACCACGGGCGATGGAGTGCCGTCCTGAGGGTCGCCATCATGTTCCGGTTCTGGATCGGCTGCGGAGCGGTGACATGGAAGACGCCGTCGAGGTCTCGGTGGTCGACGAGGAACCGCACAGCACGAAGGAAGTCGTCGATGTGGATCCAGCTGGTCCACTGATCGCCCTTGCTGATCCGTCCCCCTAGCCCGAGCTTCGTGAGCCGGGTGAGCCGCTCGAACGCTGGCGTGCCGTGGTCGAGGACGATCCCCGTGCGAAGCACGACAAGTCGGTCGACGCGCGCACCTTGCACGGCTTGCTCCCAGGGGCGGGCAACTCCGGCCATCTGCGGTGGGCCGTCCGCAGCTGGGTGCTGCTCGTCGATGATCTCGTCGCCGGCATCGCCGTAGATGGCCAGCGTGCCCATCTGTAGCCAGAGCTCGGGTGATGTCGTCAGTCCGCGTGAGGCTTCGACGAGGGCGTGGGTCGGTTCGACGCGGGACCGCCTCAGGAGCTCGATGTTCTTCGGGGTGGGTCGGCGGTCGACGAGCTCTCCGGCGAGGTTCACGACGGTCGCGCCTTCGAGCTCGGCGGCCCAGTTGCCAACGGTGCGGCCGTCCCACTCGACTTGGTGGTGCTCGATGTCAGGCCGAAGGGTGCGGGTCAGGATCACCACGTCGTAGCCGCGGCCGCGAAGGTCATCGGCCAGCCGGCGTCCGAGAGACCCCGTGCCGCCTGCGATGACGACCTTCACGCGAGCGCTTCCGCGATAGCGACCCCGGGAGCTGTTCCTCGGGTCCACGTGACCTTGACGTCGCGCATCAGGTAGGACGGCGCCGGTACCGCGGTTGCGAACCTGGCGATGAACGCGCTGTCGAACTGTTCGATCACGACCGGCGCCGCGCGCCGATGCTCTGGTTCCATACACGCGGCCTCAAGCCGACCATGGTGGTCGGGCGAGACACCGATGGCCGCCGCGAGACAGGTACCACCGATCGGCTCGCACGGCGCGCCCTCTGCCGATGCCGCGATCGACGCTCGAACTCGAACGGCATAGGTGCTCACGTCATCTCGCGGGCAGACGGCCCAATCGAGATGGTGACCGTCTTCGGCGATCTCCACAGTTGCGGGCCGGTGGACGCCAGGGAACAGGCGACCGCCGATGATCCTCGCCACTCGTGAATCGGTGTGCCTGAGGGGAACGAAGACGCCGACGGTCGTTTCGCCGAGCTCATCGGTCCATTCGACGGAGATGCGGTGCGCAGCAGCGCGCAGGCGCGTCCCCAGCGCCGAGGGGAGCGGGGCCGGGCGGATGTGGGCGATGTCGAGCAGGCAGCATCCGATCACCGTCCCGCCATCGATGCAGTGCGGGCGGATCCCGGCGGGCAGGTGCCTAGATGCTTCGTCGGAGTCGACGACCGCGTTCACCAGAAGACGACGGCGGATCGTCCCCCGGATCGATCGCGACTGGCCGTGCTCTTGTCTGCTCATGTTTGGTACGCTACCATTTACTCACATACCATCTGCAAGCGGATCGGGGAACGGGATGGGGAGCGAGTACCGATTGGACGAACTCGCACGGCAAGCAGGCGTGGCGTCGACCACCGTGCGCCTCTACCAAACGAAGGGCCTCCTTGCGCCACCCCGACTCGAAGGCCGCACCGGCTGGTATGACGATTCTCATCTGAGCCGGCTGCGACTGATCGCGCGCCTGCAAGGCGAGGGCTACTCGCTGGCCGGGATCGCCAACCTGCTTGAGCAGTGGGAGCAGGGCCGTGGCCTCGACTCAGTCATCGGCGTCGAAGCCGAACTCGACGCGCTCGTCGGCGACGTGCACGCCGCTGTCCTGGACCCTCTCGAACTGCTGACGCGGTTCCCGGAGGCGTCGATGACTCCCGAGCTCATGCAACGGGCGGCATCACTCCGCCTTGTCGAGCCGACCGACGACGGCAAGATCAGGGTGCGCGACCGGCGGTTCCTCGAGACGGGCGCATCGCTCGCGCACCTTGGCATCCCCCTCGACGTGATCCTCGACGAGTGGGAGGGACTCGTCGCGCACACCGACGACATCGCCAACAGGTTCGTCGGCCTGTTCGAGACCTACCTCGCGCCCAGGAACTGGCAACGCAACCTCGACACCGACAAGGCCCGCGAGCTGGCCGCCACGCTCGCACGTCTTCAATCCACCGCTCGCCAAGTGCTCGCCGCCGCGCTCGACAGCAGCGTCGCCCGTCTCGGCCGCGAACGCCTCGGCCAGCTGATTCAGCCATGAAGACCGCGAACAGTCGGACGCGTCGACCCATCTATGCCGAGTCGCTCATCACCGCGCCGCTCGATCGAGTCGCCCGAGTTGCCGCCCGACCACCGGTGAGCGGGCGAAGCCGTCAACGGGGGTCGGCGGAGGAGAAGGTCGTCGGCTTCTTGGGACGCGTGTCGACCTGGAGGTGAAAGACGTCGGGGCGGGCGTAGTGGCCGACGGGGTCGAACTGGTGGCGGCTGCGGTGCGCGATGGTGGCATCGACCTCGGCATAGAGGATTCCGGTGGTCTCGACCAGAGGGCCGGCGATTATCTCACCGTCAGGTCCGACGATGACCGTATTGCCCCGAGACAGCCAGTCGTCGTCTCCTCCATAGAGCCGGTCGCGGTCAGGTAGTCCATCGGGGATATCGGAGCCCCGGATGCAGGAGTTCGTGCCGACGACGAAGACGCGACCTTCTTTAGCGATGTGCCGGAGCGTGGCGATCCAGGTGTCGGAGTTGTCCCACGTCGGCGCCAGATAGACGTCGATGCCTTGTGCGTACATGGCGGCGCGGGCGAGGGGCATGTAGTTCTCCCAGCACAGCAGTCCACCGAGCCGTCCGAACGGCGTTTCGAGGACGGTAAGGGTCGAGCCGTCTCCTGTACCCCACACCGTCCGCTCGCCGCCGGTCGGCATGAGCTTGCGGTGGCACCCGGCGATGTTGCCGTCCGGACCGAGGTAGAGCAGCGAGTTGAAGATGGTCCGGCTGGCGGTGTCGAGCTCGTCGACTCCGATCGCCACCCACGCCCCGTTGCTACGGGCGGCCTTCCCGAGGCGGTCGGTGGCGGCTGACGGGACGGTCACCGATTCGGCGAGCAGGCGGGCGTACCAGTCATCGTCGTCCCAGGGCTTGGTTCGCCAAACCCAGTCGGGATAACCGGGTACGAAGGCCTCGGGAAACACGATCAGCCCGGCTCCTCGGACTCCAGCCTCGGCGACGAGGTCACAGGCCCTGTCGATGGTGGCTGAGGCGTTTCTGACTTTGCCGCGGAAGCCGAGTTGGAAATGAACCAACTCATGGGGTCTCCTCGGGGTGGTTGGTGTCGGTCCGGCGGTTGTGTTCGAGCCGTTGGTTGCGGGCTCGCTCGAGGCCTTGCCGGCGGGCCTCGCGGATCGCTTCTCCTCGTCCTTGGTGTTCGTCGTCTGGGGTGACGTAGCCGATGGATTCGTGCAGCCGGACGCTGTTGTACTCGATGCGCACGCGGGCGAGCTCGGCTTCCAGCACAACGGGATCGGCGATGCCCTCCAGATGCGGCCACTCGCCCTTGATGTGACCGAAGAAGCTCTCGATCCACGCCTGGTCCGTCGGGGTATGCGGTCGGCCGTGGTGCTGGGCGATGGCGAGCAGGGTCATGGACGCCCGGGTGTCGTGGGCGATCATCTGCGGGCCGTTGTCGGACACGGCGAGCAGGATGGGGCGGCGGGGGTCGTCGACGGGCAGGTCCAGGCGCTCGTCGGTGAGGAGTTCGAGGAGGCCCTCGGCCTCCAGGGCCCGCTCGAAGATCACCACCACCTGCGAGGCGGTCTCCTCCACGCTGACCAGGGTGTCGATCCAGCGGCGGCTGACCATGTCGACGATGGCGAACACGGCCCGTCGGGCCCGAGTGAAATGGGTCACGTCCCAGATCCAGATCCGGTTCGGCTCCCACACCAGCCAGTCGGGCCAGGGCTTCTTGTGGGAGGCCGGGCGGGAGGGCGGATCGGGCAGCACCAAGCCGTGAGCAGCCAGAACGCGCCGGAACGTGGCGGGCGCCACCCACACCAGGCCCTCATAGGAGCCTCGGTGGGCGAGCTTGCGGTGCGAGCGGTCGACCGGTCCCCACGCCTCGGCCACGGCCAGAATGGCGTCGACCTCGCTCGGGCGCAGCCCGTGCACCGGGTTGCCGCCCGGCGCCCGGTCGACCAGGGTGCCGTGGTGGCGCCGGCGGGCTCGCCAGCGGTGGACCCGGTCGTCGGAGACCCGCCACAACGAGCACACCCAGGCGTGGCAGAACCCGGCGGCGACGGCCTCGTCGACGCTCTTGAGGACCAGCTCCTTCATGTCGGCGGGGACCCGCGCCGGGAGCGGCCCGATCAGGCCCAGCTGGCTTTTCCCCTGATCACGGCCAGCTCGATGGCCTGTGCCGTGATGGCCTCGGTCAGCTGGACGATCTCGGCCCGGGCCGCCTCGAGCTGCCAGTCCCGCTCCTTGGCCGGCCGCCCCGGCGTGCGGGCCAGCGCCGCCAGGGCCGCGTCCTTGACCGTGCGTCGGATCCCGATGACCGTCGACACGTCCACGGCCCACTTGCGGGCCGCGTCGGCCTGGGTGATCTCGCCCGCAGTGACCTGCAGGAAGATCTCCCACTTCGTTTCCGCCGACAGCTTCCTCGGCGACCTCCGGCCGTTCGTTCCGGTCACGGACTGCTCCTCTCAGATGGTGCGAGGAGCCTTCCAGCCTTGGGTCGTTTCGCAGTCGATCCTCCGCGTCGAAGTCAGACGCAAACCATGGCCTCGCGGTCGAGGAACGCAGGCGTGGCCTGCACCGCAGCGACGGTGACGCGCTCCACGGCTCAGGCCTCGAACGCAGCCAGGTGACGAGTGTCCGACGACAAGGGCCGGGTGAGGTCTCTAGCTACCCAAGCCGCCGACGCCACTACCGAGCAGGTCACCGGCCTGCACGGCGGTGGGCCCGAGCAGCAGTGCAAGCCCTGCCGTCGTGCCGATCAGCATCTTGATGGTCCTGTCATGTCAGATGCGCCCCTTGTTGGCGGTACGTCCACCGCAACCCTTGACCGACGCGTGTGCCGCCCGGCAGTTGCAGCCGGCGGCCAACTTAGTTGCTGAGCTCCTGCCGACGTTGCATCCCATCCGGAAATGCCTCAACCCCGGGTGCGCGAGGCCGATAGTTAGGCGTATAGCAGCAAATCAGTAAACCCAAATTGAGTGCCCAGGGCGCCGGTTGCCGCCGACCCCTGGGCGTGACCCACGAGAGGCCATCCCTCCCATGGATATCCGTAATGCTAACCGTGGCCTAATGCTGGCCGTGGGGTGCCTGATCGCCGCTGGCGGCGGTCGAGCGGTAGCTGCCGACCGACCGTCGCCCGCTGCGGTGACCGTCACTGCCCCGACGACGCCGGCACCTGCGGCGCCCCTACCCACGGAGCCGACCACCACCGTGCCGGTGACCACCATTCCGGCGACCACCATTCCGGCGACCACCCGGCCGCCCGTCACCACCGTGCCCCGGCCCCGGCCGGTCACCACGTCGACCCCCAGGCCGACGGCACGCGTAGCGGCAGCGTCGGTGGCAGTTGCTGCCCCCTCCGACTGCGGATCGGCGCTGGCTGCGGTGCAGGCCTCGGGCCTTGTCCTACCCGCCGGCGTTCCCTTCGTTTGTCCGAAGTCGATAGTCGACAGCTTGGCCGGACTGGTGCTGGGAGCAACGCTCCGAGCCGGCTCGGTCCAGGGCCAAGTGCTGGGGGTGGAGATCGATCTGGCCCAGATAGTCGCCTTCGGACGTCCTGGGCTCCTCGGCCACGTGATTGCCCACGAGCTGTGCCACGTGGCGGGAATCGAGTCCGAGAGCGGGGCCGACGCCTGCGCCGCCAGCCACGGATTCCCGATGGTCTGATTGCGTCCTTCGGGCCAGCGGCCCTGCGGCCCTGGGTGACCGACACCGGGTGACCGGTCAACAAGCCAATGCCGGCGATGGCTGCTGACCTAGCGTGCAGTCCATCGAGGACCGGACCGGAGCCGATGGGCGGAGAGCGGTGAAGGTGCCCCTCGTGCTCGAGGGCTCAGCTGCATGGGGTTGGCGCATCCTCGTCGTGGCCGCAGCTTTCGCCCTCATGGTCTTGGTGCTCATCCAGCTCTACGTCGTCGTCGTCCCGGTCGTGCTGGCGCTGTTCATCGCCGCGGTCCTGGAGCCTGGTGTCGCTTGGCTCAAGGCCCGTCGTTGGCCGCCGGCACTGGCGGCGGTCACGGTGTTCGTGAGCGGGCTGGGCGTCCTGCTGCTCGTGCTGTTGTGGATCGGCATCAGCGTTGCGGACCAGTTCCAGGATGTCGGGGAGCAGCTCCAGGAAGGATTCGAGTCGGCGAAGGAGTGGGCCCAGGGGGACCCGTTGAACCTGTCGCCCGAGCGGGTGGCGGAGCTGGAGGCGGACATCCGCACGACGGTCCGGACCACGACGGGAGGCTTGGCCGAACAGGTGGCGGGCCGGGCCCGGGTCGCGGGGGAGGTGCTCGGAGGCATCGTGCTGCTGCTGTTCACGCTGTTCTTCGTGCTGAAGGACGGCGCCCGCATGGCGGACTGGCTGCGAGACCGTATCCCCGCGACTCATCGGGACGACGCAGTGATCCTCACCGATCGAGCTCGAGGGGTGATGCGCCAGTACGTCATCGCCACAGCCGCCACCGGCTTCATCGACGGCCTGCTGATCGGTATCGCCCTCTGGGCGATCGGCGTGCCGTTGGTGATCCCTCTGGCGGTGCTTACCTTCCTCGGCGGCTTCATCCCGCTCGTGGGAGCGGCCGTGGCCGGCCTGGTCTCAGCGGTCGTCGCCCTCGTCACCAACGGCCCGGGGGCAGCCTTGCTCGTCGTGGCCGCCACCGTTGCCGTCCAGCAGATCGAGGGCAATCTCCTGCAACCCCTGATCCTCGAGCGGGCGGTCCGGCTGCATCCGCTGCTTACCGTCTGGGCGGTCGGCGCCGGACTGGTGATCGGAGGACTGTTGGGCGCCTTCCTGTCGGTGCCGCTCGTGGCCATCGCCGTGGGGGTGGGCAGCCACTACCGGGCCAAGAAGGGACGCGCTGCGCCGCCGTGGAACCAGTGCAAGGAGCCCGACAGCGAGGTTGCCGCGGGGATGGAATCGGCAGACGGCTAGACGAAGCGCCGGGCGGTCTCTTCGGCGCGGGAGCGGTACGACCCGCCGAACAGGACGGTATGGACCAGCAGGGGATAGAGCTGGAAGAGATCGATCCGCTCTCGCCAACCCTTGGCCAGCGGCCGGCGTTCGGTGTACGCGGAGAGCAGGCGGTCGGGCACGTCGCCGAAGAGGGCGAGCATGGCGAGGTCCTCCTCGGGGTGGCCGCCGTGGACCGACGGGTCGATCACCCAGGCCCGGCCGTCGCCTCCCCACAGCACGTTGCCCCACCAGAGGTCGCCGTGCAGCAGAGCTGGCGGGTCGGGCGGGATGAGCGCGTCGAGGCGGGACGCCACCCGGCCCACTACTTCGGCGAGGCCGCAACGGCTCGCCAAGCTGACCAGACGGTTGCCGTAGAAGGCGGCCGCGCTCGGCATCTCGGCGGAATCGACCTGGCAGGCGCCGATCCAGCTCGAGCCGCCTCCCCAGCTGTCCCATGGAGCGGAGTGCAACGCCGCCAACGAGCGGCCGAGGCCTTCCCCGTGTTCGTCCCGGCGCCCACCCTGAGAAACCCAGGTGGACACGAGCATCTCGCCGTCGGCCAGGACGACCTCGGGCACGGGCGGCGCGCCCGGTACCGACGCCAGCAGGAGCAGCCCGTCGGCTTCGTCCGTAACACCTGGCCCCGTCTTGACGACGAAAGAACGCCCGCCGACCTCCACTCGCCAGGCGCTGCCGGCAAGTGCCTTGACGCGCTCCGGGGTGCCGAGCGCGCTATCGAGGCGTGCGAGCCAGGTGCTCGACGAGTCCACGGCATGCCGCCTCGATCAGCTCCAAGGCGTGGTCGAAGTCGGTGTCGTCGCCGAACCACGGGTCGGGCACCTCGTCGTCGGAAGCGGTGACGGCCGGGTCGAACGATCGGAGCAGGCGGATCTTGGACCGGTCCTCCTCGCTGCGGGCCAGCCGCCGCAGGTGGCCGAGGTTGGAATGGTCCGATGCCAGGACGAGGTCGGCTTCGGCGATGTCGGCGGCGGTGATGCAGCGGGCGCGGTGTCCATCGGCGGGCCAACCCCGTCGGCGCAAGGCAGCGGCGGCCCTTCGGTCGGCGCCGCTGCCGACGTGGTAGTCGGCGGTGCCAAAAGACTCAACCGTCACCCGGTCGGCGAGACCCGCCTCCTCCACGATTGCTGCCCCGACGGCAGCGGCCATGGGGGACCGGCAGATGTTGCCCAGGCAGACCATGGCCACGCGCATACCGACAGTCTCGCCGGCTCACCTAGAAGAGGCCCAACGCCGAGTCCAGCGACCACGCCTGCCACGCCGCGGTCCCGAGCACCACGATCTCGATCAGCGCCATCATCGAGTTCTGCCCTTGCTCGGCCCAGTCCCTGATCATGAGGACGAAGTAGCAGACGTTGAGCACCAGACCGGCGACGGCGGCGACCGGTGTCAACAGGCCCAACGTGAGCCCGAGCCCGATGGCGAGCTCCCCGAACACGACGAGATACGAGGCCGCACGCTTGTGGGGCACCACTATGCGGGAGAACGTCGATCGCACGATCGCCCACGGGTGCTTCGCTGCCACCGACGCCGCCCAGTAGATGCCCGTGCCCCGCTCCAACCAGGCCTTGCGGTCCTTGTGGCGCCAGCTCTGGAGCCACCACAAGCCGATACCGATTCGTAGCACTGCCAGCCAGCTCTCGACGCTGAGGAGGTGGCTTTCCATCGGCCGAATCTACCGACCCGCCCCTTTCATCCGCAGTTGTCCCGGACACATAGGGGGCAACTGCTGAAGGAAACGGAGAGTGACAGGGGCGGGCAGAATGGCGGCGTGGTCTCCGCGGTGATCGTCGACGCCGTCCGCACCGCCATCGGCAAGCGCAACGGCGTCCTCCGCGATTGGAACCCCGTGGACCTCGCCTCCGAGACATTGCGGGCGTTGGTCGAGCGCACCGGCATCGATCCGTCCGGCGTCGACGACGTCGTCATGGGTTGCGTGAGCCAGACCGGCGAGCAGGGCCTGAACATCGGCCGCAACGCGGTTCTGGCCGCCGGGCTCCCGGAGTCGGTCCCGGCCACGACGGTGGACCGCCAGTGCGGTTCGTCGCAGCAGGCCATCCACTTCGCCGCCCAGGGGGTGATGGCCGGCGCCTACGACCTGGCCATCGCCGCCGGCGTCGAGTCGATGAGCCGGGTGCCGATGGGCTCGACGATCCTGAACGGCCCCGGGATGCCGTTCGGCCCGAGGATGACGCAGCGCTACCGGCCGGCCGGCGGGCTGGTGCCACAGGGCGTGGCGGCAGAGATCGTCGCCGAGCGTTGGTCGATCAGCCGCGAGGACCTCGACGCCTTCAGCCTGGCGAGCCACGAGAAGGCGGGACGGGCGACCGACGAGGGGACGTTCGACCGGGAGATCGTGCCCCTGGCCGCGGCCGACGGTTCGAGGAAGACGGAGAGCTTCAGGGTCGACGAGGGGATCCGGCGCGACACCACCGCCGAGGCCTTGGCCGCGTTGAAGCCGGCGTTCCAGGCCGGTGGGAGCGTCACCGCCGGCAACTCCTCACAGCTGAGCGACGGCGCAGCGGCGGTGATGGTTGCGAGCGAGCGCCGGGCCGCCGAGCTCGGGCTGGTGCCGCGGGCTCGCTTCGTCGCATTCGCCCTGGCGGGAGTCGACCCGGTGTCCATGCTCACCGGTCCCATACCGGCGACGACGGCGGTCCTGAAACGGGCAGGGCTAGATCTGGACGACATCGATGCCTGCGAGGTCAGCGAGGCTTTCGCCTCAGTCGTGCTGGCCTGGGCGGCGGAGCACAGTGCCGACCTGGCGAAGGTCAACCCCAACGGCGGCGCCATCGCCCTCGGCCATCCACTCGGGTGCTCGGGGGCCCGCATGTTGGCGACGCTGCTCTGTGAGCTGGAGCGCAGCGGTGGCCGCTACGGCCTGCAGGTGATGTGCGAGGGCGGCGGCATGGCCAACGCCCTGGTCATCGAGCGCCTCGGATGAACCTCCTGAAGGTCTTCCTGGCCATCGTTGCCTTTGTGTTCGTAATGAGGATCGGGATGCTGATCATCGGTGGATTGGCCCGGCCTCACCCGCCTCCGCCGCCCGGCGAGCTCCGCCGGGTGAACCTCCGCTACCGGTGCTCACTGTGCCTGGCCGAGGTGAGGATGGTGCAAGCCAGCGAGGAGCTGCCGGCGCCTCCCCGGCACTGCCAGGAGGACATGGACCTGGTGGCGGCGCCCTACGACTGACTTGTCCACACCTGTGGACAATGCTGGGGAGAATCACAGCCCTGAAATTTCCGAGCTGTGACCAAACCGGACCCGGGCGGCTGGCTCAGTGGTACCGGGTGGCGGTGACGAAACCGACGGTGATGAGGCCCAGCCCGATCAGCAGGTAGGAGTTGTTCGGCCCGTCGCCCGGGAGGAGATCCACGTAGTTGGCCAGGATCGTCAGCATTCCGAGGCCGAGGGCCGTGAACATGATTGCGGGTATCCACTTGGAGCTGACCTTGTGGGTCTGGGGTACTGGCGGGGTGTAGCGGCCGGTGGACTTGGGGGTCACCCGCCCGCCCGCTTTCGGTTTCGTCGGCCTGGCCATCGGCTGAGAATAGGCGAAGGCTGACGGCAGCGGGGCGCCTACCATCCCGACAGTCATGGGGCTTCGGGTGGTGGTGATCGACAATTACGACTCGTTCGTCTACAACCTCGTCCAGTACCTGGGTGAGCTCGGTGCCGAACCCCTCGTGCATCGCCACGACGAGATCTCGGTCGACAAGGTGATCGCCCTCGAGCCGTCGGCCGTTCTCGTCTCACCCGGCCCCGGCCGGCCCGAGGACGCCGGCGTGAGCAACGCGGTGATCGAGCGGATGGCTGGCGTAGTCCCGGTCCTCGGGGTCTGCCTCGGCCACCAGTGCATCGGCCAGGTGTTCGGCGGCGACGTGGTCAGGGCGCCGGAGGTGGTGCACGGCAAGACATCGGTCATCCACCACCGCGGGCAGGGCGTGCTGGCCGGGCTGCCGGAGCCCTTCGAGGCCACCCGCTACCACTCGCTCGCCGTCGACCGGGCCAGCCTGCCCGACGTTCTCGAGGTGACGGCTGAGACGGACGATGGCACGGTGATGGCCCTGCGGCACCGCTCTCTGGCGGTGGAGGGCGTGCAGTTCCACCCCGAGTCGATCCTCACCCCCGCCGGCAAGCAGCTCCTGGCCAACTTCCTGGCCCAGGCGGGCTGAGCCGGCGCCGACGGCTGCCCGAGGGTTCCCGGGGCCACCGGTCAGGTGGTGGGCGGGCTCACCGTGGTGCTGGAGCTGGTGGTCGTGCTGCTCGTCGTGGTGGTGGCCTCGACCGTGGTCGGGACCGGGCCCGACGAAACGATCATGATCACGGTGGAGCCCTTCGAGAGGGTGGTGGTGGCATCGGGCTCGGTGCGGATCACCTTGCCGGACGGCACGTTCGCGCTGGGCTCGCTTCGGGAGCTGGTGCGGAAGCCGGCCTGGCCGAGCACGTTGGCGGCGTCGGCGGCGTCGCGGCTGCGCACGTCGGGAACCCGTACCTCCTCGGGCCCTCGCGAGACGACGAGGGTGACCACGGATCCGGCCGGGGCCTGCGTCCCGGCCTTCGGCTGTTGGTCGAAGACGACGTCGGGCGCGATGCGGTCGTTGGGCTGGCGGTCCTGGGAGACCTTGAAGCCGGCGGCCACGAGGCGGGCGGACGCCACGTCGGCCTTCAGGTTCACCACGTTGGGCACGGGCGCCGGGGGCGCCTGGCTGGCCACCTTGATCGTCACGAAGCTGTTGGAGGCGACGCGCGCCGACGGTTCCGGTACCTGGTCGACAACGCGGCCCGGCGGGTTCGCCAGGTCGACGACCTCCTCCCGGCGCACGCGCAGGTCGGCATCCTCGAGCTTGCGGGTGGCGACCTCCTCGGTGTCGCCGATCACTCGCGGCACTGCCACCTGCGCGCTCTTGCCCACCCCGAGCTCCCGGCTGAGCAGGTAGAGGAGGCCTCCGAGGGCGGCCAGGAGGCCGACGAGTATGGCGATGTAGGTGCCGGTGCGCGCCCGTTGGGGTACCGGCCGGTCCACGACCACGCCTCGCCGGTCCAAGACGCGGGTGCCGTCGGCGGATGGGCGCGGCGGCGGGGCGATCAAGGTGGCGTCGGCTGGCCGCACCGGCGGCGGTGGTGGTGGCGGAAGGGCCACCGCCGGGCTACGCCCCTGGGCGAATGCCACCAGCTCGGTGCGCAGCTCGTCGGCGCTTGACTGGCGGTTGGCGCGGTTCTTCGACATCGCCTTCATCACGATGGCGTCGAACACCGGAGAGACCTCGGGGTTGTGCTGGCTGGGAGGATCGGCCTCTTCCCGGACGTGCTGGTAGGCGATCGCCAGCGGGCTGTCGCCCACGAACGGGGGCCGACCGGCCACAAGCTCGTAGAGGACGACGCCGAGGGAGTACACGTCGCTGCGCGGGTCCACGGTCTGGCCCTGGGCCTGCTCGGGCGAGAAGTAGGTGGCGGTTCCCATCACCGCGCCGGCCTGGGTGAGGCTCTCCGAGGGGTCGCCGGCGCGGGCGATCCCGAAGTCGGTGACCTTCACGTGGTTGCGCGCCACCATGACGTTGCCGGGCTTGACGTCGCGGTGAATCACACCGTTGAGGTGGGCGAAGTGGAGCGCACCAGCGATGTCGGCGCCGATGGTGGCGACCTCGATCGCCGGTATCGGGCCGTCGGCGTGCAGGATCTCGCGCAAAGTGCGCCCGTCGACGTACTCCATGACTATGAAGTAAGTACCGTCGTCCTCGCCCCAGTCGAAGATCGAGACGATGTTGGGGTGGTTCAGGTTGGCCGCCGCCCTGGCCTCCCGGCGGAACCTCTCGACGAACGACATGTCGGCCGAGAACTGCGGGAAGAGCACCTTCAAGGCCACCGGCCGGTCCAGCAGGAGGTCGCGTGCCAGGTAGACCTCGGCCATGCCGCCGCGCGCCAGCTGTCGCACCATCTGGTATCGACCGGTGAAGACCTGCGACGACATCGGCGTCAGCCTACGAGTGGCGCTGGGAGGGACAGCGCCTTCTCCATGACGGATTTCGCGATCGGCGCAGCCAGGGCGCCACCCGTGGCCTCGGTGGCGCTGGGTTGGTTCTCGAGCACCACGGCAACGGCCACCTTCGGATCTGCGGCCGGCGCGAACGAGATGAACCAAACGTGCGAGCGGTCGAGCCCGGTCTGGGCCGTTCCGGTCTTGCCGGCGACCTGCACGCCGGGGATTCGGGCTCGGGTCCCCGAGCCCGACTCGACCACCCCGACCATCATCTCGGTCGTGGTGGCAGCGACGGCGGCCGGCACGGCCTGGAGCCACGGCTTCGGCTCGTAGCGCTTGACCACCTCGGCCTGGCTGTTGCGCACCTCAGCGAGCACGTGGGGCGTCATGATCGTCCCACCGTTGGCGATGCCGGCGGCCACCAGTGCCATCTGCAACGGCGTGGCCTGTACATCCTGCTGGCCGATTGCGGACTTGGCCAGAGCCGGCTTGTTGCGCACGAAGGCGCTGGCGGGGGGGAACACCGAGCGGGCCGGCGACGGCAGGTCGATCGGAGGCGCGGTGCCGAACCCGAAGGCGTTCGCCCCGGCCGACAGACGCTCGGGGCCCAGGTCGAGGCCGAGCTGAGCGAACGCGGTGTTGCACGACACCCGCAGCACCTGCGGCAGGCTGCCGCCACAGGCGGAACCGCCGAAGTTGCGCAGGGGCTGGTCGCTCTGGGGCAGGGGCAAGGAGCTCAGAACGGGGAACCTCGGCTGGTCGACGGTGGCCGCTCCGGTGGCCAGGGCAGTGGCGGCAGTGACCACCTTGAAGCTCGAGCCGGGGAAGTAGCGCTCGCGGTAGGCCCGGGCCAGCAGGGGACGGGACGGGTCGGCGTTCAGCTCGTCCCACGACTTGCGGACCTCGGCCTGGTCGTGGACTGCAAGTCGGTTGGGGTCGTACGAGGGAAAGGACGCCATCGCCAGCACGGCGCCGGTCCGGGGATCGAGCGCCACCACCGAACCCTTGCGGCCGGCTAGACCGTCGAGCGCGGTCTGCTGTAACTCCTTCGACACCGTGAGCGTGAGGTCGCCCACCCGGTTCCTCTCGAGGAGGAAGTCTCCGAGCCGGTCGAGGCCCAGCTGGGGGGAGTCCCTGCCGGTGAGCAGGTCGTTGTAGGACCGCTCCACACCGTCGGTGCCGAACGTGAAGGAGAAGAAGCCGGTCAAGTGGCCGAAGAGCTCCGGTTCCGGATAGCGGCGAAGGAGCTTGAAGTCGTCGTCGGCGGGCACCGACTCCGCCAGCACCACACCGTCGGACGACTGGATCGCGCCCCGTGGCCGTGAGAAGTCCCGTACCACCGCCCTGGTGTTGGCGGGGTGGTCGTTCAGCCTTTTGGCGCTGATCAACTGGAGGTTCGACACCTGGAGCAGCACGGCCGAGAACAGCACCATCAGCACGATCCCGAGAGAGCGGATCTGGCCGTTCACCGGCGCAGCTGGGTGGCGTCGGCCGCCACTGCCTCGGCCTCGGACCTGGTGCTCTGGTCGTGGGAGATCCGCAGCAGGAGGGCGAGGATCACGTAGTTCGCCAGCAGCGACGACCCGCCGTAGGACACGAACGGGAGGGTGATGCCCGTCAACGGGATCAGACGGGTGACGCCCCCGAGGATGATGAAGCTTTGGATGCCGACGATGGCGGTCAAGCCGGTGGCCAGCAACTTCTCGAACGGAGCATCGGCCCGCAGCGCGATACGCAGGCCCGAGCCCACTATCAGCACGAAGGTGGCGATCACGGCCACCGACCCGAGCAGGCCGAGCTCCTCACCGATGGCAGCAAAGGTGAAGTCGGTGGCGACGGCCGGGATTCTCTGCGGGCTTCCCTGGGCCAGGTTGGTACCGGCCATTCCCCCGGCCGCGAACGCGAAGAGAGCCTGCACGATCTGATAGCCCGCCCCGTCGGCCACCGACCAGGGGTCCACCCACACTTGCACCCGGCGTTGCACGTGGTCGAAGACCGACCAGGCCAGCAGCGCCCCCGCCGAGAACAGCACGCCGCCGATCCCGAGGTAGACGCCTCGGGCCGTCGCGACCCACAGCATGGAGATGAACAGAGCGAAGAAGAGCAGCGACGACCCCAGGTCGCGCTCGAAGAACATCACGACGAGAGAGAAGACCCACGCCAGCAGGATCGGCCCGATGTGGCGGATGCCGGGGACCCACAGCCCCCCGATCTTCGTGGTGCCCACCGACAGGAGCTCCCGTTTGTCGACGAGATACGAGGCGAAGAAGAGGCAGAGGGCGATCTTGGCCATCTCACCCGGCTGGAACGTGACTGGTCCCAGCTTCAGCCACAGTCGGGACCCACTGATCGTCTGGCCCACCACCGGCAACAGGGGGAGCAGCAGGAGGCCGATGCCAAGCAGGCCGAAGGAGTAGCGGAAGCGCTCCAGGTCGCGGATCCGCCGCACCGTGGCCAGGGTGGCCACGAACGCCAGGACGCCCAGCGCGCTCCACAGCGCCTGGAGGGCCGCCAGGTCGGGACGCAACCGGGCGACGAACACGTACCCGATCCCGTTGAGGAGGCCTGCGAGTGGCAGCAGGAGGCTGTCGGCTCCCGGCGCCAGCGTCCGGGTGGCGACGTGGGCGCCGGCGAGTAACCCCAGGATGACGAGCAGGAATGGAACGAGGTCGACCGGGAGCGACGAGCTGCGGCCGAGGCTGGCCAGGGTGTAGGCCCCCGCGGTCACCAGCGCCACCAGCGCCATCAGGCCGAGCTCGGTGTTGCGGCGGAGTCTCGGAAGCAGCCCCCCGGCGATCACCGGATGGTCGTGGGGGCGGACGGGGGCGCGGGCACGCCGCTGTCGACCGGCGTTGTGGTGGTCGGGGTGGTGGTGGTGGTCGTCGCACGGGCCTGAGCCGCCTGCTCCAGGTTGTTCACGTAGCGGTCGGCCTCGGCCTTGGTCGCGACGCTGTGGCCCTCCTGCAGGCGGCTGCGGGACAGAGGCAGGAGCTGGTCCACCGTGAGCCGCTTGCGCTCGTAGAGCGTGGGCTGGAACCACAGGAGGCCGCCCGGGCGGCCCCGGTACACGGCGACGCGGTCACCGTCGATGCCCACGTAGTAGGCGCTGCGGGCGTACCAGGTGACGGCGCCGGCGCCGGTGCCGAGCACGGCCAGCACCAGGGCCAGGAACAAGGCGCTGCGCCAGGTGACGGTCCCGCCACGCCGCGGTGGCGCCGGATAGTGGCCGGCGCCACTCGTCGACGACCGTCTGGCCGCGGCCCCGGTGCCGGTTCCCATTCCGGCACCGACACCCGCTCCGACTCCGGACGGCCGCCACAGATCGGGTCCCGGTCCGGACGTCGTCGCCTGCACCGGCTTCGAGGTAGGTGTCGACACCGGCGAGGCCGGGGCCGCGCCGGTGGTGGTGGTCTCGGCGGCCCTGGTGTCCGCGGCCGTGGTGCCAACGGCGGCGGAGGCAGTGCGCGAGCGGTCGTCGTCGTCGACCACGTCGACCACGACGGCGGTTATGTTGTCGCCCCCGCCTTCGTCGCGTGCCTGGCGCACGAGGTCGCGGGCGGCCTCCTCGGGGTCGGACAATCGGCGGAGGACAGCGGCGATGCGGTCGTTGGAGAGCTCGTTGGTGAGCCCGTCGCTGCACAGCAGCACACGGTCGCCCCGGTACGGGACGAGCGTCCAGGAGTCGACCTCGACGGCGGGCTCCATGCCCAGAGCACGCGTGATTATCGAGCGTTGGGGGTGGACGGCGGCCTCGGCGGCGGAGATCTGGCCTTCCCGCACCATCTCCTCGACCAGGCTGTGGTCCTGGCTGACCTGGAGGAGCTCGCCCTGCTGGAGAAGGTACGCCCGGGAGTCGCCGACGTTGACCACCGCAAGCTGCTCTTCGCCGTTGTCCACCACGAGCGCCACCGCCGTAAGCGTCGTGCCCATTCCTCTCTTCTCGGCGTTGGCCTGGGCCAGCTCCCACACGGCCCGGTTGGCTCGCTCGACGGCTTGGCGCAGCCCCGCGGTCGTGTGGTCCGTGAACGACTTTCGCAGGACGTCGATCGACGTCTGGGCAGCGACCTCGCCGGCCTGGTGTCCGCCCACGCCGTCGGCGACCGCATAGACGGCCTCGTCGGCGAGGAAGCGGTCCTCGTTGATCTGACGCACGCGTCCGACGTCGGTAGCCGCACCGGCTCGCAGGTTGGTCACGAGAGCTCCATCACCGTCTTACCCACCTGGAGACGGTCACCCTTGCGCATGTTGACCGGTGCGGTGACCTTCTGCTGGTTGAGGTAGGTGCCGTTCGTGGAGCCGAGGTCCTCGACCCACACCTGACCGTCCCGGCGGAAGAGCCGGGCGTGGAGCTGGGAGGCGAAGGTGTCGTCGAGCGTGATCTGGCAGCCTCCGGCCCGACCGACCGTGAGCTCGTCGCCGAGGTCGAAGCTTCGTCCTCTGGCCTCGGCAGGCTCCACGATCCGCAGCCGGCTGACGCCCCGGCCGGAGGAGGCAGGCCGGGCGACGGGGGCGGGACCGGCCTCCGGCTGGCGCCCGCTGATCTCGACCCACACCGCCCGCAGTACGCGGAAGAAGAAGAGGTAGACGAGGCCGAGCAGGCAGAACTTGCCGATCGTGAGCAGTGATTCCGGCACGCGTTCAGCGGGTCCCGGGTGCTCAGGAGGTCTCGAAGCGGACTCTGGTTGCGCCCACCGCGATCTCGTCGCCGTCGGCCAGACGCCGTTCCTTGACGCCCACGCCGTTCACCTTGGTGCCGTTGGTCGAGCCGAGGTCGACGACCACGAAGGCGTTGCCCTGGCGGCGGACCTCGGCGTGGCGGCGGCTCACGTTGGGATCCGAGACCATGATGTCGCACTCCGGGAGACGCCCCAGGCTGATCGGCTCCTCGGCGATCGGGATCCTGCGGCCGTCCGGCATCACGAGCGAACCCACTGCCGCCCCGCCCGGTGCCTCCAGCATCTCGCTCTTCACCACGAACTCCCCGGTGCCGAGAGCCTCGTCGTCGACCAGCTCGACGTGGACGGGCCCGACGAAGCCGTACTCGGCCTCGCGCGCGTGGTCCCGAACCGCCTCGCTCAGCTCCCGCGTCAAGACGTCGACGTAGGAGTCGAACTGCTGCCGATCGGTCGGGCTGAGGGCGATCGCGAAGTGGTTGGGGGCGATGAGGCCGCTCACGCCCACGGTGCGATGCAGGTCCATCTCACGGGTCAGTCGACGGCCGAGCTCGACGGGCTTGAGCCCGCTGCGGAACGTCTTGGCGAACACGCCCTCCACCAGCCGCTCCAGCCGCTGCTCGAACTGGTGCAATCCCACAGCCGGTGAGCATACCTAGGCCCCTCGGCTAGCCTCAGTGGCCCACTCGGGCGAGTGGCGGAATTGGCAGACGCGCAGGATTCAGGTTCCTGTGTCCGAAAGGACGTGGGGGTTCAAGTCCCCCCTCGCCCACCCTTCTGAACTGGCGGTTATATCGCTTGGTCACTGTGAGTGATCGGTCGGAGTGCGGCTCTTGCTAACGGTTTGCTAACGAAACGTATGACTGCGTGTCCGCGCCAGGGCACTCTCTGTGTCTTTTTTCGGGCTCCCTACAGCCCTCGAAGCCGGTTCAGCGCCCTCTGGCGCAGCGCTTCTCCCAGGATCGCCGAAGGGACTCAGGCCGCGGGGGCGTAGTCGCGAACCAGCACCGTGGCGTGCGCGTGACGTGCCTCGGCCGCGATCTCCAGGAGTTGAGTGGTGGTCTTGTCGTCCACGTAGGCCTCTCCGCAGTTCTCGCATACCTCGGCGGGGATCTCGTTCACGACCAGCGTTCGGCCGTCGCGGTGAAACGCCAACGTGGTCGAGCCGGGCTGGGTTTCGCCGTGCCGGCAGACGATGCACTTCATCGCGTCCTCCTCCTTCGGCGCTTGAGGTCGGGCTCCCAAAGTTCCGGGGCGGGCTGGTAGGCCGTCTCGACGATCACCTCGTCGTCGTCGATGTTGTCACGAACTGC
>JBOGIF010000121.1:0-1748 GCA_050742415.1 Acidimicrobiales bacterium
GCGCCAAGTAGGTGAGGTACCCGGCCGCGGGGTGGATGAAGGAGCTCCAGCGCTCTCCGCCGGGAAGGGAGTCTCTCCCGTAAAGCCAACGCTGGCGCGGCTCCGCTTCCCCATCCGGACTCTTCACCCCTCGGAAGGCGAGGCTCACAGAGTTGTCCGCGAGGCTCGGGATGAGGTGGTTCGCTTCAATACCACTGTTGTAGTCTCGCACGAGGACGTGGTCTCGTCAGCCTCCGCGACTTGCTGTCATCACTAGCCTTATTGCTACCTATAAGTAGACGCTGCTCTCGTCGTCCCTTTCACTCCTGCGACCATGGAGAACCTTGGTCATACGACGCGTACCCGTGGATGCTGATCCCAAGGCAGGGTGCTCTCAGCCCGGCGCCGGCCTTTGGCGACGGATGGTCGCCCTTGGCTCGGTGTGCATGTTCGTGGCCGTCAGCCTGGCGGCGTGCAGCGACAGTGGGAAGAGCAAGCCGGCGGCCACGCCGGTGGCCGTGGCCAAGGCGGAGCCCACTGCCGGTCAATGGAAGACGTGGGTGCTCACATCACCGCTCGAGGTCATCGTCGCTCCCCCGCCGGTACCGGGATCGGCCAAGGCCAAGGCTGAGCTGGAGGAGGTCAAGCTCGCCGCCGAACAGCGCACCTCCGCCATCGTCGAGGAGGTCAAGCGTTGGAGCGCGCCAGTACCGACCGCCGCTTGGACGAAGGCCGCGTTCGACGCCGTGGGCGCGGCGGCGAAGGACCCGCCGCTGTCGTCTCGCAACTACGCGCTGATCCACGTCGCCATGTACGACGCCGCCGTGGCCAGCTGGTACTGGAAGTACGCCTACAACACCGAGGCCCCGAAGGGCGTGAGGACGGTGGTGCCGGCCGGCGCCGACCCGTCGTACCCGTCGGAGCACGCTGCCATCGCCGGGGCGGCTTCGCGGGTGATCGCCGCCCTGTACCCCGCTCAGTCCGCTCTGCGCCTGGACGAGATGGCCGACCAGGCGGCGAAGTCGAGAGTCGAGGCGGGCACCAACACCCCGAGCGACGTGGCTGCCGGCCTCGACCTCGGGCGGGGGGTGGCCGACAGGGCGCTGGCCTTCGCCAGGACCGACGGGTCCGACCGCAAGTGGGACGGGAAGCGCCCGCCGGGGATCGGCCACGGCCCGGCCTTCTGGGAGCCGGCGCCGGGCACGGTGTCGCCCCCGACGTCGCCCGTCGCCGGGACGTGGCGGACCTGGGTGCTGTCTTCGGGCAGCCAGCTGCGGCCCCCGCCGCCGCCGGCCTACGGCTCGCCCGAGTTCCGGGCCGCGGCCCAGGAGGTCGTCGACGTACGTAAGAACCTGACGCCAGAGCAGGAGCAGATCGCCAAGTTCTACGAGGGCGCCCAGGGCACGCCCCTGCCGGCCGGGATCATCGTCAACGTGGCCCAGGAGGACGTGCTCAACGCCGCCACCACCGACATCGGCGGCGCCAGACTGTCGTTCCCGCGTATGGCCCGCGCCTTTGCCCTGCTGACCGTGGCCCTGGCCGATGCCGGGATCTCCACGTGGGACGCGAAGTACGCGTACTGGAACCCGCGGCCGGAGAACGCCATCCGCGACCTGGGGCTGGACCCGAACTGGAAGCCCTTGCTGCCGACGCCGAAGTTCCCGGCCTACCCGTCGGGTAGCGCCGGCTACGCGGGCGGGGCCGAGGCGGTGAGGACCTACCTGTTCCCCAAGGACGCGGCGAAGTTCAAGGCCCGGGCCGAGGACCAG
>JBOGIF010000122.1:0-2656 GCA_050742415.1 Acidimicrobiales bacterium
GTCGCCCACGGCCCCCAGCGGCCGGGATCCTCCAGCGCCCACTGGGACACGTCGAGGTAGAAGGCTCGCACGGCGGCCAGCACGTCGAGGTAGCTGAGCCGCTCGACGTTGACCTCGACGCTTCCCCCGCCCGGCGCGCGAGCCGTCGTCTGTTTGGTTCCCAGGCGCCGTTTCCAGGCGGTCGCCACGTCGGTCGGCAGGGCCAGCGAGTCGATCCCGGGGTGATGGGCTTCAAGGTCGGCCCAGAAGCACTTCGCCAGGATGTAGCTCTGGTAGCGCAGCGTCGTGTAGTCGATGGCCGGTTGGCGTTCCTTCAGGTAGTCGACCAGCAGCGAGCGGATGCCACGACTGGCGATCGGGTAGCGGTCGATCAACTCCTCGACACTGCGCTGCCCGAGGCTGCGGACCTCCCGCAAGGTGGGCACGCCGGGGCCGAAGATCCCCATCTCCCGCAGCACCTTGAAGGTGGCCGAGCCTGAGGGGACCCGGCGGCGGAGGTCGGCTTCGAGGTCGAGGACCTCCAAGACGTCGCCGGCGGTGACGTCGGCAAGGGCGCCGCCCTTGGCGGCGACGAGCACCGCGGCGCGGTAAACGATGTGCTTCTCGGCGTCGGCGGTGACCGCAGGGTCGCTCTCGCAGACCAGGTGGAGCCGGCCGAAGCCGTCTGGGTCGCGGGACCGGATGAGGTTTCGTGCCAGCTTGCGCTTCTTGCCTCCGGTGAGCAGCCAGGTGAGGGAGGGGCGCACGACATCGGCGCCGACGACGACGAGCAGGGAACTCGTCATTAGCTCCAGGCGCGACCGGGAGTACTTGCCCTCGCCTTCCAGCCAGGCCGCCGGGCCCTGGGCCCAGGCGTCGCCGGCGGCGTCGGCGCCGCTGGCCAGCCAGCGTTCCTGCCAAGACCCGCCGGGCTGGCCGCCGAGCCAGTCCAACAGCAGGCACAGCCCGCGGAGGCGGGCGTGGTGGATCGCCGAGGCCGACGCCGGCGACGAGGACGACGCCGCAATCGCCAGCACCTGCGCCCGGTCGGCCCCGGTGGCCGGCCAGTGGGCCATCACCGGGCGAGGAGGGAAGCGAAGGACCGGCGGCTGGGAGGCTGGAGGAGCCGGCGGCAGGTCGCCTTGGCCCCCGTCGACGGCAGGCGGCCCGGCGAGCAGCTGATCGGCGGCCACAACGGCGGTCATCGGACGCCTTTGCCGAAGAGCACGTCGAGCGTCTCGGGTCGGTAGCCAGGCGCTGCGGCCGGGGAACGGCGTTCGGTCGCCTGACGGTTCTGTTCGGCGTGGTGAGCGAGCACCCGACGGATCACGTCTTCCTTGCGGGGCGTGAGATAGACCTGCGTGGTCGTGAGATGGGTGTGGCCGAGGACCAGTTGGACATCGGTGAGCGGCAGCTTCGGGTCCTCGGCCATCCGATAGGCCGCGGTGTGGCGCAGGCTGTGCAAGGTCGCCGAGGCGCCGGCGGAATCGTTGACACGCTCGAACATGCGGTGCACGGCGTGAGAAGTGAGCGGTCGATGCGGGCGGCGCAGCGTCCACCACAGCGGCTGACGACGCCCGGAGGGGATCAGCCCGTCCATCTCCACCTGATACAGGCGCAGCCACACGAACGCGTCGACGGACGCCGGGATCTCCTGGGCCGCGCCGCGGCCCTTGCGGACCACCCTGATGAGCTGGCGTCCAGGGTCGACGCCCGCCGCGGTGACCGACAGCAGCTCCGAGGCCCGCGCCCCGGTGGAGACGTAGAAGGCGACCAGGGCCCGGTCCCGATGCGACCGAAGCCGGGCGAAGATCTCGTTGAACTCCTCGTCGGGGACGGCCCGCGGGATCCGGGTGGGCACCTTGGGCCTATACAGACCGGCCCGCTCGTTGCGCTGCGGTTCCATCGGATTGTGGTGCGCATGGGCTCGTCGGTCCCCTCTCAGCCGGTCGAGCGGGAACGGGTTGATGATCGGGCCGCTGCCTGCCTCACGGTGGAAGTCGTAGAAGCTGCGCAGCACCGTCTCGCTGTGCGCCCGGACCGAAGGCGCATAGCGGTCCTGCACCGGCGGTCGGGCCGCAGGGGAGGACGTCGTCAGAGCCTGGTGTCGCCAGTGCGGGCGGACTGGCTTCGGGGCGACCTGGAGGACCCGGCTGAAGTCTCGTGCCTCGGTCCGCGTCGCCCGGTCCCAGCTGACCTCGGCGGCCCAGAGGAACCGGAACCACCGCAGAAGGTCCATCCCATACGAGCGCAGCGTCGCCGGCGACCGCCCGGCCGCCAACAGCTCCGAGAAGAACGCCGAGACCCCCTCAACCGCAGTCCCGTTCGGCGCGGCGAGCCGGTAGGGATCGAGCGGGTCGCCGGTGGCGACCAGCCGGCCCGACCGAGAAACGACCATCGTCGCCGGCTCACGAGGGTTGCCCCCGGCTTCGTCCATGACCCCAGGTGCTAACACGCCCCGTCCCAGAAATGGTGGATCACCAGGGATTATGCCCAGATTAGTTCAGTCAACAGGTGATGGTCCCGGTGCACCTTCGCGTTGGCGTAGATGGGCAGGTCGTAGGGCGTGGCCGGTGCCCGGGACAGCCGGGGTGCCTCCTCGAGGGCAAACAGCTCCGCGGGGCGGCAGGCGATGGTGCCGTGGATGCGCAGCCCGGCTCTGGTGGCACACCACGTC
>JBOGIF010000123.1:0-1646 GCA_050742415.1 Acidimicrobiales bacterium
GGGGAAGCGTCGAGGTCAACGTCGAGCGGCTCAGCTACCTCGACGTGCTGGCCGCCGTGCGAGCCTTCTACCTCGACGTGTCCCAGTGGGCGCTGGAGGATCCCGGCCGCTGGGGGCCGTGGGCGACATCGTGCCCTATCCGTCCCGACGAGCTGACCCGGCGCAAGGCGGTCCGCCGGCGCAAGGCCCGGATGGACGCCCGGACCCGTGAACGCCTGCCGGTCCTCCCGATCCTGGTCCGCGTCGCCAATCAGTGGCGCAAAGACGCTGCCGCCCTGGCCGCCGCCGGCCGCCAGGCGTCCCCCGGCCAAGAGTTCGCCGCAGCGGGCCAGACCCTGGTCCGTTCGATCCGGCCCCACGCCGCCCCCGGCAACGTCTGGGCCAAAGACCCCGCCACCGGCAGGCAACGTCTCTTGGACCGTGAAGAGGAGCACGCCTTTTGGGCGTGGGCGGTCATAGAGGTCCTTCGACTGACCGGCCTGAGAGTCGAGGAGCTGCTGGAGCTCAGCCACCACAGCTTGGTCCGCTACCGCCTTCCCACCACCGGCGAGCTGATCCCGCTGTTGCAGATCGCCCCGTCCAAAACCGACGCCGAACGGCTCTTGGTCGTGAGCCCCGAACTGGCCGACGTGCTCAGCGCCGTCATCTGCCACGTCCGCGACCCCAACGGGATCGTCCCGACCGTGCGAGCCCGCGACTACCACGAGCGCGTCTGGCTGCCACCCGCCCCGCTGCTGTTCCAACGCCGCCTCGGAGCCGAGAACCACTCCTTCAGCGTCGGCCTGGTCGGGACCCTCCTCGACGAAGCGCTCGCCCATACCGGCCTGGTCGACCACGCCGACGGCACGGCGCTGCACTGCACGCCGCATGACTTCCGACGGATGTTCATCACCGACGCGGTCATGAACGGCCTGCCCCCACACATCGCCCAGATCATCGCCGGACACCGGAACATCAACGTCACCATGGGTTACAAGGCCGTGTACCCCGAAGAAGCCATCCAAGCCCACCTGGCGTTCATGGCACGCAGACGGGCCCTGCGGCCCAGCGACGAGTACCGCACCCCCACCGACACCGAATGGCAGCAGTTCCTCGGCCACTTCGAACGACGCAAGGTCTCCGTCGGCACGTGCGGCCGAGCGTTTTCGACGCCGTGCATCCACGAGCACGCCTGCGTCCGGTGCTCGATGCTGTGGCCCGACCCGGCCCAGCGTTCCCGCATTGTCGAGATCCGCGACAACCTCACCGACCGGATCACCGAGGCCCGGCGCGAGGGCTGGCTCGGCGATGTCGAAGGACTCGAGATCAGCCTGGCCGGCGCCACCGAGAAACTCGCCCAGATCGACCGCCGCCAGGCCGGCCAGTCCACTGTCGAGCTCGGCATGCCAAGCACCCGCAGCAACGGATAAGCCCAAAACCGGCCCTCATCAGCCCGGCCGATCAAGTTCAGAGAACACATCGAGGTGGTCCCGGTGCTGTACTCGATACCGGGCAACCTGATCGGCCAACGAGTCGACGTCCGCGCCGACGCGGCGCTGGTGCGGGTGTT
The DNA here is from genome assembly GCA_050742415.1 of Acidimicrobiales bacterium. Taxonomy (GTDB): domain Bacteria; phylum Actinomycetota; class Acidimicrobiia; order Acidimicrobiales; family AC-14; genus JBOGIF01. Next base: position 1,550 of record JBOGIF010000123.1, read on the forward strand.
CTGCCGGGGCGCCCTGGTCAAGGTCCATCCCCGCACCGCCCCCGGCGGCCGGGTCACCGATCCCGCCGACCTGCCGTCCGAGCGCACCACCTACGCC
>JBOGIF010000124.1:0-2419 GCA_050742415.1 Acidimicrobiales bacterium
GTTGACGAAGAGCTCGACGAGTTGTTGGCCAGCCTGGCTGCCGTCGCCGTCGAAGGCGCAAAGGGCGTCGGGAAGACGGCGACCGCCTCCTTGCGGGCCGATGAGGTGTTCCGTCTCGACGACGACGCGATGCGCCAGGTCGTGGCGGCCCACCCGGCAGTACTCGACCGGCCGGGCACCGTCCTGATCGACGAGTGGCAACGCCACCCGCCCGTGTGGGACTACGTCCGCCGCCGTGTGGATGACGGCGCCCGGCCGGGCTCGTTCCTGCTTACGGGCAGCGCCGTTCCCGCCGACGCGCCCGCCCATTCCGGCGCTGGGCGGATCGTGCAGCTCCGGATGCGGCCGTTGAGCCTCGCCGAGCGGGACCTCAGCCCATGCACGGTGAGCCTCGGCCAGCTGCTGCGGGGCGACCATCCCGGGATCGCCGGTCAGAGCGAGATAGGTCTGGCCGGCTACGTCGACGAGATCGTCGTCTCGGGGTTCCCGGGGATTCGCCCGCTCGACCCGCGGGCCCGGCGCGCCCAGCTCGACGGGTATGTCCAGCGAGTCGTGCAGCGAGACTTCCCCGAGCAGGGCTTGCGGGTCCGCCGGCCGGACGCGCTGCGCGGCTGGCTCACCGCCTACGCCGCGGCGACGGCCACGACCGCGAGCTACAACTCGATCCTCGACGCGGCGACGGCCGGGGAGAGCCACAAGCCGACGAAGACGACGGTGATCGCCTACCGCGATGTCCTGGCGCAGCTGTGGCTTGTTGAGCCGCTGCCCGGCTGGACGCCGGGACGCGGACATCTGCATCGGCTCACCCAAGCCCCGAAGCACCATCTCGCCGACCCCGGTCTCGCTGCCCACCTGGTCGGCGTAGATGCCGGCGCTCTACTTGCCGGAGCGAGCCCGGGCGTCGCCGTGCCCCGTGACGGCACGTTTCTGGGCGCCCTTTTCGAGTCCCTGGTCACGCTCAGCGTCCGCGTCTACGCGCAAAGGAACGAGGCCGCTGTCCGTCACATGCGGACCCGAGACGGCCGCCAGGAAGTCGACCTGATCATCGCTCGCCGCGACCAGCGCGTCGTCGCCCTCGAAGTCAAGCTGGCCAGCACCGTCGAGGCGGGCGACGTTCGTCACCTCCTGTGGCTGCGCGAACAGCTCGGCGCCGACCTCCTCGACGCTGCCGTCATTACGACCGGCGAGCACGCATACCGCCGTGACGACGGCATCGCTGTCATTCCGGCCAGCCTCCTCGGTCCCTGACCGATCTGCGGACGCGGGACGAGGGAGGCCCACGCCTCCGGTGCGCGCCTGGCCGGGCGGGTGGAGGCTTTGTCGGCTCCGGCCAGCATTGCCTTTCCCAATTTTCGTGCTCACTCGTAGACCGTGACCGGTCGCCGTGGCTGAGCGGTGGGGACGACGGCGGCGGCCGGGTGGGGGAACAAAGACCGACAACTGGCAGAGCTGGTGCGAGGTGGCCATCCCCACTGCCGACCAGCGCTATGACGATTTCCTCCGACGCCGCAGCGCCGAGGGGACCCAACCGTGAGAAGGGCAGGAGCGATGCCGAAGGAGACCACCATCGATGGGGACATGAACCTGGAGGACCTCCAAGCCGAGCTGGCCGGCACCAACCCGGCGCTGAGGGGAGCCGTCGCAGCCGCCGAGAGTCGCCAGCAGGAATGGCACGACGGCTACCACGCACGCCTGGCCGAAGTGCGTAAGGTAAGGCCCGGGAGCTGGACGCAGGTCACCCTGGCCCGGAAGATGCACATCAGCCAGCCGTCCGTGGCGGAGATGGAACGCAAAGCCGACATGTTGTTGTCGACGCTTCGGGGCTACATCGAGGCCATGGGCGGCGAGCTGCGCCTGGTGGCCAACTTCCCCGACGTACCCAGCGAAGTCACCATCGATCTGGCCCCGTCCCCGTCGCCGCGGCCGGAAACCGCTGCTTCATAGAGACCTTTATCACCCGGCTGAGCCCGCCACCATGGCCCGGGTCGGCGAAGCGCTACGCCCCGCCACGCCACCTCGCGCTCAGGACCGTCGGCGGCGCCGCGGTCAACGAGACCGACTCGGCCACCCGCCGCACCGTCAGGCCCACCCCGGCCCGGTGCTTGCCACTGTCGTACCGGCCCGCTAGTGTGTCGAACACACATTCGCTTCCCCGTGCGAGGTACTCCGGCCCTCGGATCGGAGCGCAGCGTTGGATATGACGCGGTTGGAAGCGGTGGTGGCCGAGTTGTCCGAGGTGGTCGGGCGGCTGGAGCCCGAGCGCCTTCGGGGTGACGACGCCGCTCGGCTGGTCGATGCCTTCGCCCGGGGTGAGCGGCTGTGTGGTGCGGGGCGGGCGCTGGCCGCGCGGCGGGTGGCCGAGTCGGGCACCTGGAAGTCCTCCGGCGAGCGATCCGCCGCCCACTGGCTGGCCCGGCGC
>JBOGIF010000125.1:0-2032 GCA_050742415.1 Acidimicrobiales bacterium
GGAATAGGTCGAGTAGAACCAGATGCGGCCGGGAAGCCGGCCGTCGGCGATAGCTGCGGCCACCCCGCCGCCGGCGCTACTCACGGGCGAAGCCGTCGGTGGCGAGGCGGGCGAGCGTCTCGGGTGACGAGGGCAGCGCCAGGGCCGTGCACAGCCGGTTGAGGAGCATGGTGGCGCCGAGGGTGACCACCAGCTCCACGACCTGGTGGTCGGCGAAGCGGGCCGACAGAGCGGCGTGGACCGCGTCGGGCACGGGCCCCCTTCCGCCGGCCACGCTGTCGATCCAGGCCACCAGCGCGGCGGTGTCGTCGTCGGCACCTGGAGGGCGGGTGCCCACCGCCGCTTCCCGCAGCGCCCGCACCCCCTCGGCACCGAGGCCCATGTCCATGGCCACCACCGTGTGGGCGTCGACGCAGTACCGGCAGCCGAGCACCGCCGAGGTGCGCAGGATCACCGTCTCCTTGACGTCGGGCGGCACCGAGCCCGGCCCCAGGGCCACGGCGAGGAACGGCATGGCCACCTCGGCCACCTCGGGCACGATGGCCAGCGCTCGGGCGATCACGCCGGGGTCACCGGCGTCGAAGAGGTGACGGACGAGGAGCGGCGCCTGGTCGGCCTGCACCAGCTCGACGCGGGCGACCATACGTCCCCACGTTGCCACGCCCCACACACGAGGGCCAGAGCCCCGCCGCTTGTCCAGCTGCTGGTCCATCCCGACCGTGGGCCGCGGCCGCACCCGTGATAAGACACCCTGATGGCCGACCGTGCCGACCCGGGGGCGACGGGCGGGCTGCCTCCCGGTCGCCGCATGGCCCAGGGCCTGGCCGCCCTCCGGATCTTCGTCGGCACCATCCTGTTTGCCAACGGGTTGGCCAAGCTCCTGGGTATCACCACGGTCACCATCGGTCCTTACAAGGCCAACCTGATCGATCGGGAGGCGACGCGCTTCATCCTGCGCTTCGAGGGCCTGCAGAACCCGGCCAACGGGGGGCCCGGCACCGAGGTGCCCGGTCTCAAGCCGGTGGTGCGGTTCCTGCTCGACAACTTCGGCTGGACCCAGTGGCTCATCACCGCCGCCGAGCTCGGCATCGGCGCGCTCCTGGTCATAGGCCTAGCCAGCCGAGGGGCGGCCCTCCTCGCCTTGGCCGACCATGCCTTCCTTGCCCTGCTGTACGCCTCCTCGAACCGTTGGCTCTTCGAGCAGCCGCACGAGTACGTGCCCCTCCTCATCCTCGCCCTCGTGTCCGGTGGCCGGGCCTGGGGCATCGACGGCCGGCTGCCCTGGCCTCGGGCCCGTGACGGCCGGTTCCCCTTCTGACTCGCTGCTGGATGTCGATTCAACCCGGCCCTCCCGCTCACGCGTCCCTACTTCCGGCTGATGGCCCAGGCGGCATTTACGAGGCCGACGTGGCTGAAGGCCTGGGGGAAGTTGCCGAGCAGTTCGCCGGAAGAGGTGTCGACCTCCTCTGCAAGGAGCCCCAGGTCGTTGGCGCAACCGGCGGCCCTCTCCAGGGTCTCGGTGGCCCGGTCGAGTTCGCCCGCGCCAGCCAGGGCCTCGGCCAGCCAGAAAGTGCACAGCAGGAACGTGCCCTCCTCCCCGGCGAGTCCGTCCCGGGAGCGGTAGCGGTAGACGAGGCCACGCTCGTCGGTGAGGCGGGAGGCCACGGCCTCGATGGTGGCCCGCATCCGGGGCTCGGTCGCGGGCAGGAACCCGACCAGCGGCATCACCAGGCTGCTGGCGTCGAGCTCGTCAGAGCCAAAGGCCTGGCTGAAGGCGCCTGCCCTCTCGCTCCACGCCTGCTCGAGGATGGTCCGGCGGATCTCCTCCCTTGCCCGGGCCCATCGGCGCACCTGGCGCAAGTTGCCCAAGGGCCTGGCCATGGTGAGGGCCCGGTCGAGGGCGACCCAGCACATGACCTTGGAGTAGAGGAAGTGCTGGCGCCCTCCCCGCACCTCCCAGATCCCCTCGTCGGGCTCCCGCCAACGGATTACGGCCAGGTCGGCAACGTCGGCCAGGAACCGGCGGGTGGCG
>JBOGIF010000126.1:0-1788 GCA_050742415.1 Acidimicrobiales bacterium
CCTGGGCTCGCCCGCCGGTGGCTCCGGCGTAGGCCCGGCCGGGGGACGGCCGCCCGTCGGGTCCGGCGCCGCGGGAGTGGCGTCGGCAGGAGCGTCCGGCCTGACGGCGGGTGGAGCGTTGGCCGTCGGTGCCGGCAAGGCCGCCCGATCTGTCGCCGAGCCGGCAAGACGCGCCGGCAGCGGCCAGTTGCCTCGAGAAGGGAGCGATTCCCGGTGACCGTGGCTGATGCCGGCCATGCGACTGGCTTTCGCTTTCCCGAACCGGATCACCGGACGCTGCTGCTCGGTCTGCGGGCGCCGCAGCTTGCGGTGCTGGGGGTCATAATCGTCGTGGCTCTGATGGTGCTGGTGACGGTCCCTACGACTCTCGGGGTCGCCGGAGCGCTCATGGCGTTCGCCGTCGGTGCCCCCGCCGCACTCGTACGGGTGCAGGGCCGCACGATCGACCAGTGGGTGCCCGTTGCCGCCCGGTGGAAGCTACGGGTGGTACTCGGTCACAACCGGTGGCGTTCCTCGGTCCCGGGCCTCGGTGACTCGGCGACCAGGGCCGAACGGGCGGCTCCGCCGCCCCCGCTGGCGGGGGTCACCCTGCTGCGGGCCGCCCGAAGTGGGGGCGGCGACCTCGCGGTGGTCAAGGACGGCCGTGGTCGCTCCTATAGCGCAGTCGTCGCCTGCCGGGGCAGGGCGTTTGCCTTGCTGGACGCGGCGGAGCAGCAGCGTCTGTGCGCTCTGTGGGGCCAGGCCATCGCGTCGTTCGCACACGAAGGGTCGCCAGTGACCCGGCTGGCGTGGGTCGAGCGGACCGTTCCGGGCGATGGCGATGCCCTGAAGGACCACCTCGCAGCCAACGCGGTTCTTGCTCCCCACCATCCGGCCCACGCCGCCTACGCCCAGCTGCTGGGCGATGCCGGCTCGACCAGCCGGGAGCGCGAGACCTTCGTCGTCGTCAGCATCGGCGGTCGCCGGGCCCGCCGGGCGATCGGCCAGGCCGGCGGGGGTGACCGCGGTGCCTGCGAGGTGCTGGCCAGGGAGGTGAGCAGCCTGGTCGATCGGCTGAGACTGGCCGACGTTGACGGCGTCGACGTGTTGGGCTCCCGGCAACTGGCCGGCGTCCTACGGGTTGCCTTCGACCCCCGGGCGGGGCGGCCCCTGGCCAGGAGGGCGCGCCGCGAGGTGGTCCTGTCGGGGACGACCGGGCGCAATGCCTGGCCACTGGCGACGGAGACCGGCTGGAGCCACTACCGGACCGACTCGGGTGTCCACACCACCTACTGGATGGGCGGCTTGCCCCGCCGTGACGTCGAGGCCGCGTTCCTGTGCCCGCTGCTGTTGAGGCCCAGCGGCCAGCACACCGTTGCCGTGGTCATGGAGCCGGTACCACCGAGGGCGGTGGCGCGCGCCGCCGAGTCTGCTCATGCGTCCCACGTGGCCGATGAGGAGCTGCGGGCCAGGGCCGGCTACCTGCCCTCGGCCCGGCGACGCCGGCTTCACGAGGCGATTCTCGACCGCGAGGCGGAGCTGGCCGGGGGTCACGCCGAGTGCCGCTTCAGCGGGTACGTCACCGTGACGGCAACCAACCTTGACGAGCTCGAACTTCTGGCCGCGGAGATGGAGGGCTACGGGTACGACGCCAACGTCGAGCTGCGCCGCCTCTACGGCGAACAGGACACGGCCTTCACCTACACGCTCCCGCTGGCTCGGGGGTTGAGTTAGCAGTGACCTCCACTACCGCCCATCGCGCCACCACGGCCAATCTGCAGGCCCTCTACCCCTTCGTCGCCAGCCCGG
>JBOGIF010000127.1:0-2997 GCA_050742415.1 Acidimicrobiales bacterium
GCGCAGGACGGTTAGGAACTCGCCTCGCCCGCAGCCCACGTCGAGCACCCGTCGGCAGCCGGAGAAGAAGGGCAGGTAGACGCCCAGGATCTTGGCGATGTCGGCCCCGCAGCCGCGGTGGCGGTCCTCGAACGCCCGGTACTTGAGGCTGCGCCGGGTCGACGGCCGCAAAGCCGACGAGGCTGGCGGGCCGTTCGTTGCCGTCCCGGTCAGCCCGGCATCCACGTCGGCCCGAACCGCGTCGAGCCGGGACTCGATGGCGGCCTGGTCCTGCTCGAGGCGCTTCACCTCGGCGGCGACCAGCTTCTCGTTTGCCAGCCGCAGCTTCTCGGCCAGGTCCAGTAGGGCGTGGTTGAAGCGGCTCTGGTGCTCCATGATCGGGCCCAGGTACCAGCGCAAGCTGCGACGCACCGCTCGCTTGGCGAACCGGACGGCCGGCCCCACGAGCGGGCGGGCGGAGCCGGACGGGAACTCGATCACCACGTTGGCCACGTTGCGCATGCGGTCGATACCGAGCTCGGCCCCGCCGTCGCGGGGGACGTGTACCACCCCCCTGGCGCCCTCGGCCGAGCGCTCGGCGCGGCTCAGCACCGTCTCGACCCTCGTCATCATGGCGGCGACGTCGGTACCACGCAGCATGGGGTTCAGACCTTTGCCTTCTCGGAGGCCACCCACCGCGACCCGAGGTGGACGGTGCCCGACTCCGGAGGGAGGTCGGGACTGTCGAACACGATGAAGGAGTACCGCCTCTCGTGCCAGTCGTAGACGTTGACCACGGCGGTGTCGTGGAGCGCGACGGTGACCGAGTAGACACCGCGGAGCAGCGGCAAGGACGGCACGACGAAGTCCACCGAGCCCTCGCCGTCGAGCGTCAGGGCGAGGCGGGCCTCGGCCGTGTTCTGCCCGAACACGTGGGCACCGTTGTCACTGCGGTGGATGGCGACCCCGCACGACACATCGTCGAGGCGCTCGCGGGACCGGTAGCGGACCCGGATCGTCAGCGGGTCGCCCGTGCGGAAGCCGCCAGCCGGTTCGCCGTGGCCGTCGAGGAACGACACATCGGTGATCTCCGCCTGGCTCGGGTCGGAGGCGCTCCGCCCCGTCCCCCCTGGACCGGCTGCCCCGGGGGCCAGGTCGTGGCGCACGGCGTCGAGGTACCCGGCCACCACGTCGGCGGCCGGACCCACCATGCGGGCCTTCCCCTCGTCCATCCACACCGCCTCCGCACAAAGGCTGCGGACCGTCGCCAGGCTGTGGGTGACGAGCACCACGGTGACGCCTTGGGCCCGCAGCTCCGCCATGCGCTGGAAGCACCGGAGCTGGAACTCCTCGTCGCCGACCGACAGGACCTCGTCGACCAGCAGGATCTCGGGCTCGACGCTGATGGCCACCGCGAAAGCCAGCCGGGCGTACATCCCGCTGGAGTAGTTCTTGACCGGGATGTCCATGAAGTTGGGGATCCCGGCGAAGTCGACGATGGCGTCGTAGCGGGCCTCGACCTGGCGACGGCTCTGGCCGAGCAGCGAGCTGGCCAGGAACACGTTCTCGCGCCCGGTGAGCTCGGAGTGAAAGCCCGTGCCCAGCTCCAGCAGGGGCGACACCCGGCCGTTCACCGTCAGCGTCCCTTTGTTCGGCGTGAGGATGCGTGCCAGCGTCTTCAGGAGGGTGGACTTGCCCGAGCCGTTGGCGCCCACGATGCCCATGGTGGTGCCGGCCTGGACCTCGAGGTCGATGCCGCGGAGAGCCCAGAAATCCTCGTAGAGGTTGCGACGCGACAGAACCCGCTCCTTCAGGGTGTGCGAGCGCTGGTGGTAGATCCGGTAGCTCTTCCAGACCCCTTCGCAGGCGATGGCGACGTCGGTCACGGGCGGCGGCTCAGACGATCTCCGAGAAGACCCGCTGCCACCGGCCGAAGGCGGCAGCGCCCACGCCGAGCACCACGACGGCCACCAGGGCGTCGTAGGCGAGCAGGCGCAGGTCCGGCGGGTGGCCGAGCAGCACGACGTTGCGGAACGACACGACCAACCCCGTCATCGGGTTCAGCTCGAGTAGCCGGACGAGGGCGGGGCGGGACGACACGAACCCCAGGGAGTAGATGATCGGTGTGCCCCAGAACCAGAGCTGGATGAAGACACCGATGAAGTGCGCCATGTCGCGCAGGAAGACGGTGAGCGTCGACAGCAGCAGCGACATCCCGAACGCCAGCACGAGCACGAGGGCGACGATCACGGGCAGCCACAGGATGTGAGGCCCCGGAGGACCGACCACCACGAGGGTCATGGTGACCAGCACAGCCAGCTCGAAGCCGAAGGTGACGAGGCTCGAGAGCACGGTGGCCAGTGGTAGCACGGCGCGCGGGAAGTACACCTTGTTGAGCAGGTAGCCGGCGCCGACCACGCTGCCGGTGGACGCGCCGACGGCGTTGGCGAACAGGTTCCACAGCGTCAGGCCGCAGAAGAAGTAGACGGCGAAGGGAACGGCCCGCCGGTCGGGCCGGGCGACGTCCTGGGCCGGAGAGGCGCTCAGGATGTAGGTGAAGATGAACCAGTAGAGGCCCACGATCAGCAGCGGGGTCGTGAGCGACCACAGCATCCCGAGGAACGTGCCCCGGTGGCGAACCTTGAGGTCGCGGCTCACGAGGTTGGCGGTGAGCTCGCGCGCGTCCCACAGCTCGGCGATGGCCACTGCCAGTGACGCTACCGGCAATCAGTCCGGGGCTCCGCGGACCTCGGCTACCGCCGCCCACAGGTCGGTGGCGGTGGCGGGACCGACGAAAGACCTGCGTACCACCCCTTCGGCGTCGGCCACGACGGCGATCGGCACAGCCTCGATGGCGTATCGGCGGTGGAGGTCGGGCCGGGCGCCCACCTCGACCTCCTCGACCGCCACCTCCGGGCTGGCCATCGCCGTTGCCTTGGCGACCAGCGCCGCGCACGTCTCGCAGGTGGCCGAGGAGAAGACGGCAACCAACCAAGGCGCGTCCGGCCGGACGAAGTC
>JBOGIF010000128.1:0-5761 GCA_050742415.1 Acidimicrobiales bacterium
GGCCCTGGGCTTGGTACCAGCGAGCGAACCGGGGATCGGCGATCACTCTCACCGGTTGAGTATACCGCGGAGCGCATATGCGCTCAACAACATGGCTATCGGTGGCCAGTCTCGACGGAGCCCTTCCTGAGGGTTCCTTTCTGGGTCACGAGAAGGGGAGATTATCGTGACTCAGAGGACGTTCGTCACCCTACCTTGCCCCTGGCGGCCTGGACCCGAGCGCTGGGCCTGTCAGGCGACCTGGACGGCATCTTTGAGGTCGGCGGGGACCTTGTCGGGGAAGGACACCACGAGGTGGCGGTTCAACGCTGTCGCCACACGAGCGAGGGTGTCGATGCGGTTCCGGGCGCCGCCGCCTTCCTCGAGACGGGAGATGACGGACTGGGTGGTGCCCATCCGCTCGGCCAGCTGGCGTTGGCTGAGGCCGGCCCCGGTGCGCAGGTCGTAGATGAGCTGACCGAGCGCGAGGTCCTGCTCCACCGCCACACGCGTTCCTGGCGAGGGGGCGGGGCCCTTGTTCTTCACGTCCTCCCAGCGGGAGTAGTTGGCCATGGTGGTCTCCTTCACGGGTTCTCTCGGGCACAGGTCTCGGCCATCTCACGAGCCCTGGTGATCTCGTGGCGTTCGTTGTTTCGTCGCTTGCGGAAGGTGCTCAGCAGGACGATCCTGCCGTCCTTGGTGAACCGGTAGGTGATCCGTCGAGCGGTCGGGCCGAGGGTGAACCGCAGCTCGAACAGGCCGTCGCCGACGCTTCTCGACAGCGGCATCCGGGCCGACGACCCAAGGGTGGCGAGCCGATCGATCACCACCGCTGTCCGTTGCCACTGGATGTTGTCCAGGGAGCCCAACCAGGCTGCGACCTCCTCGTGCAGCTCGATGTCAGCCACCGACTCATGATCGCATATAAACGATCATCGCACAAGAGCGATGATTAAGTTAAGCAAGTAGCCCACCCTGAGGATCGCCACCCTCGGCGGTAGCAGGCCCGACTCGGCTGTGACCTGCATGCAGGCCCGGCCGGCCCGGAGGGCGTCGCCGGGGCGGCCGGCCCGGTGCAGCGCGGTCATGTGCCGGGCCGCCATGCCGGCGTCCTCGGGGTGCCGCCGGGCCAGCTCGACCAGCTCACCCACCAGCTCGTGGCTCTCGCCGAGGGCGAGACGGGCGTCGACCAGGCCGATCGTGGCGCTGCGACGTGCCTCCCGGAGCCGGGAGACGAGCGGCTGGAGGAACAGCTCGTCGTCCATGCCGAGCATGGGCTCGCCTCGCCAGAGCCCGAGCGCCGCCGTGAGCCGGGCCCGCGCCAGGCTCGGGTCGGGTGCCATGGCTGCCGCCGCCCGCAGCCGTTCGAAGCGCAGCCAGTCCACCTGGTCGCACGTCACCGCCAGGGCGTAGCCCGGGCCCCCGTTCTGGAGCAGCCGCTCGCCCGGGGGCCGGTGGCCGTCGCCCAGAGCAGCCCGGATGTTGAAGACGTTGGTGTGCAGCAGGGCGGTGGCGCCGGCGTCGTCGTAGCCCGGCCACAGCCGGCGTCGCCGAACCCGAGGACACCGCCGTCCCGTGCGGCCAGCCAGTAGCCGTTGCCCGACGGCGTCGCGCCGGTCGACCCGAAGAAGCGGGCGTCGCCGAACCCGAAGACACCGCCGTCGGCGGCGACCAACCAGTAGCCGTTGCCCGACGGCGTCACCGCCATCCCCACGATCGCCTGGTTGAGTCGCCCGGCGCCGGTCGACCCGAAGAAGCGGGCGTCGCCGAAGGCCAACACGCTCTCAACTGCCTGAGCTGGCGCGGGAGAAATCCGGGCGCCGGCGGCCACCACGGCGACGAGTCAGACGGCAGTCGCCATGCACCGGCCAACGCGGGCGAGGCGTCTGGCCCTGGACCTCCCGGCGCCGGATCGCCTCCCGCAACGACCGCAGGACGCACAGCTCTACTGGCTGGACCTTCGGGTATATCACCCGGTGGCGGCGGCGAGGTCCCGGCCGGAGCCGCTGCTCCTCGTGCAGGGAGGGTGGGACTTCGAAGGCGACGGGCCGTCGCGGCCGAGCGCTACTCCGCCCCGACCACCCCATCCAGGCCCTCGTCGAGGATCTCGCCGCGTGGGTGGAGAGCCAGCCCGCTGTCAGGTAGGGCTGTCGCCGGCCAGTTCGTCGATGACCTCGCCCCGTTCGTCCCGGTCCGCCGCCCGCCGGAGCTGGGCGGCTAACTCCTCGGGGGCCAGCCGGAACGACCCGGCGGGCAGGTGGAGCCGCTCGGCGGCGGTGACGATCTCGACGCCGTCGGGCCCGGCCACGATGTCCCCGATGCGCTCCCAGCGGATGAGGGTGTGCTCGTTGCCCGGACCGAAGGTCGAGACGCCGTGGAGGTCGACGCGGACCAGCCGCCTGGGCTTGAGAAAGCGCCCTCCGGTGCTGTACTCGGCCACGCGGCGCACCGTTGAACTGTATCCGGCCAGGGCGTCGCCGCTGTGGGGGTGCTGGGTGGACGGGCTGGAAGCTCCGCCGCGCCGAAGCGACGTTCGAGGGGTTCGGTGCGGTGCGGGCGGCGATGGGCGAGGCCACCGAGGTTATGCGAGGTGATCAGGCGTGGCCGGGAGTAGCCAGCGCTTCCGGACTGAGCCCGCCGAGGTCGACCCGTTCGCCGCCGACCAGGCCGAGGTGCGGGTGCTCCAGGCCGGCGGCCCGGGCGGCCACTACGCGGGCGCCCGGGCGGCAGGCTCTCCAGCTCGCTCATCGCCGCTCACGAGGGCTTGACGGCCAGGAAGGGGTAGCCGAAGACCTCGTAGGCCCGTGCATTGGACTCGCCGCCGGCCCCGCCGAAGGTATCGATGCGATCGCCGATGCGGACATCGACGAAGCCCGCCTCCTCCAACATCTCCTGCCAGCCTGCGCACGGCAGGCCACCGGCGATTCAGCCGGTCCACAGGTCGATGTCGCGAAGGGCCTCGGCCGGCACCGGTCGCCCATTGGCGATGTCGGCGAACTGCAGCACCCCGCCCGGCCGCAACACCCGGTTGATCTCGGCGAAGACGGCCCGTTTGTCGGCGCACAGGTTGATGACCCCGTTGGAGATGACCGCGTCGGCCCAGGCGTCGGCCACCGGCAGCGCCTCGGCCAGTCCCTCCCGGAACTCGACGGTGTCGAGTCCGAGGAGCCCGGCCGTGGCCCGGGATTTGGCCAGCATCTCCGCCGTCATGTCCACCCCGACGACCCGGCCTTCGGGGCCCACCTGGCCGGCGGCCACGAACGAGTCGAAGCCGGCGCCGGAGCCGACGTCGGCGACCCTGTCCCCGGGTCGCAGCCGGCGCAGCGCGAAGGGGTTGGCCACCCCGGCGAAGGACTCGACTGCCACATCCGGGAGGGCGTCGACCGCGGCGGCGTCGTAGCCGAGGCGGGCGGCAAGGGACCTTCCGGTATGGAAGTGGTAGGTGCCGCCGGGCTCGGAGGCGACGGCGCGGTACTTGTCTCGCACCTCGGTGCGGAGACTCTCGGCGTCGAGCACGATTTGGGACATGGTGTCTCCTCTCTCAGCTTTGGCCGGAGGCGACCGGGAGCCCGGCTCGCTTCCACTCCGGGAACCCGTCCTCCAGCCGCCTGGCGTTGCGGCCGAGACGGTGCAGCTCTCGCACGGCGTCATCCGCGTAGACGCAGTAGGGCCCCCTGCAATAGGCGACGACCTCAGCGTCCTTCGGCAGGCCCCGCAGTGTCCGACGCAGCTCGCCCACCGGCACTGAACGGGCGCCGACGATGTGGCCGGCCCGGAACTCGGGCTCCGGCCGGACGTCGAGGACGACGACTTCGCCGCGCTGCAGCCGGGCTGCCAGCTCGTCGCGGGTGATCGCCTCCAGGCCGTCGCGGTCGCCCATGTAGGCCGAAGTGAGGCGTTCGATGCCGGCAACGTGCTCGGCGGCCACATCTCGCAGCGCAGCCCACAGGTCCTCCACCCGATGGCCGGCCAAGCCGTAGAAGATCCGGGTGCCCTCCCGCCGGGTCCGCACCAGCCCGGCGCGGGCCAGGGCCCGGAGATGGTGCGACGTGTTGGCCACCGACTGGGCCAGCTCCTCGGCAACCTCTTCGACGGACCGCTCACCTTGGGCCAGCACGTCGACGATCTCGGCCCGCCGTCCGCTGGCCAGCGCCTTGGCCACCTCGGCGAATGCATCGAACAGCGCGTCCTTGGCCTGTCGGTCACCCATAGCCACATTCTCCACCTGGCACCGACCATTGTCAAGTCATAAAATGAGCGTTTGACCATATCTCGCTGCTAAAGAGTGATTATGCAGGGAGTCGGGTGGTGCCTGCCGGCTCCGGGGACGCAGCGGCTACGTTCGAACACGGATGCGGCCGTCCGTGCGCAGGAGCACCACGTGACCGCCGTTTGCCCCGTGCTGGAGCGCCACGGCGACGGGTCGTTCCTCTTCAGCTGGTGGCCAGCGACGACAAGCGCTCCCGGACCAAGGTGAGCGCGGTGGGTGTCACGCGCCCGGCGGGACCTCGCCCGGGCCCTCCCCACCGTCGCGGTGGTCAGGACCGGACGAGGCCAGCTGCTCGCTGAAGTGGCGGAGGTGGCGGACGACCTCTGGATCGACCGGAGCCCCCCGGCGGGTCAGGGCGGCCTTGATCTCGGTGTACACCGCCGCCTCCATGCCACACGTCCGGCACAGCCCCAGGTGTCGGGCCACCCGCCCCCCGGTGAGGTCGTCCACCTCGTGGTCCAAGAACGCCTGGAGCATCCGGCCCACCTCGCGACAGTCTGCCGGCCGCCCAGGACGGGCGCGCCGCAATGGCCTCATTTCTCCCCCTTTCTGGCGACCAACCCCGCGGCTGCCAACCGGGTCCGGATTCGGCCCCTGGCCCGGTGGAGGCGGCTCATGACCGTCCCCACCGGGATGGCGAGGGCGCTGGCCGCCTCGGCGTAGCTCAGCCCGTCGAGGTCGACGAGTTGCACGACGTTACGGAAGCGGTCCGGCAGGCGGTCCAGGGCGTCAGCCACCACCGCGTCGAAGGTCTCGCCCACGACCAGATTCTCGGGCTGGTGGTCCTCGGCGGCGGCCAAGCGGGTGGCATCGCCGGGATGGGTGAGCAGGCCCGGGCGCTGGCGCCGGGTGCGGTTGCTCTCGGCGTTGCGCATGATGGTGAGCAACCAGGCCCGAGGGCTGGCGCCGTCGAAGCGGTCGATTCCCCGGTAGGCCCGCAACAGCGTGTCCTGGACCAGATCCTCGGCGTCCACCAGCCGGCGGGTCATGGCCGTGGCCACCCGGAGCAGTACCTCCAGCTCGGGCACGACGTGGCGCTCGAACGCCTCCCTCCGGCGATCCTCGGCACTGAGCGACTGCGACACCACCGGGAACCCTGTCATGTTCGGCGACATTCCGCACCGGGTGGAATATCGGGGAAGATCGCCGGGTTCCCGCTTCGATGACCGCCCTGTCGCACCGGCGCCTGCGACGCCGGATCGATCCGTACGTCGACGGGGAGCTGGCCCCGGCGGCGCGGCGCAGCGTGCGTCGCCACCTCGACGACTGCTGGGGTTGCAGCGATGCGGCCGACGTGGTCCGCCTCATCAAGCGCTCCCTGGCGCAGCGCGCCGACCGGCGCCCCCCGGCGCTCGCCGCGGTGCGCCTCCAGCGTTCGGCCCGCCCCGTTCCCGGTCGGCGTCGGTGACGGCCGCGGCGGGGATCGAACTCGTCGGAGCCGACCAGGCCCCCCTGCTGGCCCGGCCCTACTACCTCGGGGGCGACCCAGGGCCGATCGTGGCCGCGCTGGCC
>JBOGIF010000129.1:0-1797 GCA_050742415.1 Acidimicrobiales bacterium
CCTGGCGGCTGAGCCATGACTTAAAATGGCGGCTCGGGCGGCCGACGCCCACCACCTTGCCGTCGGGGCCGTGGGCCACGAACTCCACCCGGGCGTCGCAGGCCAGCCGGCGGGCGGCCTCGGCCACGATGGGCGGGGCATCGACCACGTCGGCCCCGCCGTCCCGGCCGGCAAGAACCTCGGCGTCGACGTGGACCACCACGCATGCCCGGTCGGCATCGGCGTCGGCTGCCAGGCGGACGCTGGCCATCTCCACGAGCGCGTCGGCCATGCGGCTCTCGAGCGGCTCGGGCAGCCCGCCGACCGGATCGGGTGGCGCCTGGGAAGCCAACCGATCGAGAGCGGTGGTGACCACCGCGCCGTCGGCGGCCGGAAGCTGGCCGGACAGGCGAACCCATCCGCTGTCGAGCTGGGGCCGGATCCTCAGGCAGCGCCGCCGCACCTCGGGCTCGGGCGGGCGCACCCGCCGGGCCGCGGCCTGGAGCTGGGCGGCCGACATCGCCGGCGCCTCGGCGGCCAGGGCGGCATCGTCTTCGGGCCCCGCCAGGCGGGTGACCGCCGCCACCTGGTCCCACGACAGGCCGCCTTCGGCGAACACGCCGGCCACCGCCGGCAGGTCCGGCAGCGACCGGGCCACACGCACGACCTCCGAGGCGCTGCGGTGCGACATGGCGAGCTGCATGGCGAGCCATGTGGTCATCGACGTGGCCCCGTCCTCCCGCCATGCCCGGCGCTCGTCATAGGTGCCGACGACCTGGAGCAGGGTGGCCCGGATTGCGAGCTCAGCCGCGTGGAGCTGGCCAATTGTCTGCGCCAAATCGTCGTTGCTGCATTCCGCCAGGTCCGCCGGTTCCATCGCCAGTCATTGTACCGCCTGGGTATGACAGCAAACAAGTGTTCGCAAGGGCTTTCCAACTTTTGGGAAAGGGGGACGTCGAGTACCGGAAGCAGCCAGCCGTCAGCTCACCAGCACCAGCCCCGAGGGCGTGGGGGCAGCGCCACAGTCCACCGCAAGAGCGGCGACGAGGGCCTCGCGCACCAATGCTTCGGCATCGCTGTCAAGGTCGAGAAGCGCAGCCGCCGCCACCTCCTCACCGATTCGCCCGACATCGCGCAAAGCGATGACCGATCGGGCGAGGTCCGCCCGGACCAGAGGGCTGTCCACTTGGGCCAGGGCGGCGGGAAGTGCCTGTAGGACCTCATCGGCGGCGTCGTCGGCGATGGCCGAGCGCAACCGCTCCAGCTCCGGGGAGAGAAATCGGGGCAGCGGCAGCTGCAGCCTCAGGTCCAGCTTCGGGAGCTTTGCGACCGCCTCGTACAACTCGACGAGATCCTCGATGTCGCCGATCACCCCTCGTAATGCCGGACCCGAAGCCTGCCGCTGCTCGCTCACGAACGCCCTGGCGAGGTCAACCTCCGATGGGCCCCGGCGAAGGCCGCAGCAGCGCTTGACCTTGGCTCCGCTTCCACACGGACAGAGCTGGTTGCGCCCGACACCGGCCATGGAGCCTCCCTTTCTCGCACTCCCTTCCCCATCCTCACATGGTCGAGGTGCTCGGTGGTGGACCCACCGGATCAGTCGAAGAGCCGCAATTCTGGTCATCGATAGACGTCCTTGCGGGCGGGCCGATCGCTTTCCGGTTAGCCCCGGAGTACCGCGACCCCTCTGGCATTGGCGGCCAGAGGACCGATGTCGTCGATATCGGAGGTCATCACACAGGTCTCGAGCCGCTCGGCCGTGGCCACGACCACCGCGTCGGCCGCCGAGCCCGTCTGGGCTCGGGTCCGCAGCTCGGC
>JBOGIF010000130.1:0-7463 GCA_050742415.1 Acidimicrobiales bacterium
GTCCTTCACCGTTGCGATGGTGGCCGCGTCGCCGCGATCGGCGAAGTCCCTCATCATGCCGACTGAGTCGGTGAGGCTCCGCTCACGAGAAACAATGGTCACGATCGAGACGACGGTCAACAACGCCAACCCGGCGCCGACGATGCGCACAGCGCTTCGGGCAGTTCTCATACGCAGAGCCTCGGGGGCTGGCGGTCGGCGCTTCGCTCGAAGGTCGCCTTCCTGCCCTCGCCGGCATCGAACGTCGCGGTGTCACGGCTAATCAGTCGCAGGGCGCCCTTCTGAAAGGGCTCGTCCCATCCCGTCGGCGCGTTCCCCGAGCCGAGCTCCGGAGTAGCTTTCCACCAGGTTCCGTCGATCAAGGCCGTCGTGACGCCGCAGTGAGTCTCGACGTTGTACTGGTAGGTACGCCCGACGACCACACCGGGCTGGGCCGCTCGGCCTGGACCAGGGACGTCGTCGGCACAGGCCGGAGTAGCCAGTGCAATCACGACCGCCAGAGGCCACGCGAAGGTCATCGTCGACCGACAAGTCGGGCAGACACCCACCCGAAAACTCCTGTTGTAGTGGAGTCGGACGGCAGGCCCCTCCAGTCAACAGCGGCAGGGGCGGACGCCTGGGCTCACCGGAGGATCTCCGCCACCGTAGCAATCAGGGCCGCAAGAAACCCGGTCAGTACCGTCAGCGCAGCGACCCGGGCCGTCGCTCGACGCCATCCCCGCCCTTGGGTCGCAACGTGCCCGACTGACCGGGCCGCCCTGATGTAGCCCAAGGGGTCGTCACCGTCGTCCCTTGGCGCGTTCACGACGGCCACCGTAACGGGAGCCGACTCTCGACAGCGGCGTGGGCCGTTGGCCGTCGGTGTGCCAAGCGAACGCTTATGGCCGATCGACTTGAACCGGCTGTCGCCCAGGGCGATCCAAGACCCTTGGCCGCTGCAGGTGCCGCCTGGCTTTCGGATGAGTCTCGCCGCAGGGCCGTCAGGCCACTTAGAGTGAGGGCCCTGTCTGGTGACGGACCGTGGCTGATCCCGCGACGATCCCGCTAGCGTCCCGCGTCCGCCGCCTTGCGGCCCGTATGTTCTAGTGCTGTCCAGTGTGTTGACCAGCGACTTTGCGGACTAGCCGGCATGCTCCGACACCGTGCGAACAGCCTGCGAGCAACTGAAAAGCGCGAGGTCACCGGATCGACGCCGGTCCCGACCACCACAAACGTCCAGGTCATATGCCCTCGTCGCGTGGCGGCATGATCCCGCAGTCGGGAGAGGTCTGAGTAGCGCATCGACTGCACCATCTCGTCATTGATCGGGGCACCCCCGGAGGGATCAACAAGCGGGTTGCTCCTTCGAGAGCTCGGTGGCCACCTCGCCGCGGAACAGAAGGTGCTTCACCTCCTGGATGGCCTGGGTGACGTGGATTCCTCGCGGACAGGCGTCGGTGCAGCTGAAGGCCGTACGGCACGCCCAGGTGCCGTCGCGCTGGTCGAGGCGCTCCAGTCGCTCGGCGCCGGCCTCGTCGCGCGAGTCGAAGACGAACCGGTGGGCGTTGACGATGGCCGCCGGGCCCACGTACTCGCCGTTGGCCCAGAAGACCGGGCACGACGTGGTGCACGCCGCGCAGAGGATGCACTTGGTCGTGTCGTCGTATAGCGCTCGCTGCTCGGGGTTCTGGAGCCGCTCGCGGTTGGGCTCGTCGGGCATCGTCTTGTTGACCAGCCACGGCTGCTGCGAGCGGTAGGCGTCGAAGAACGGCTCCATGTCGACCACGAGGTCCTTCAGGACGGGCAGCCCGCGGAGCGGCTCGACCCGGATGCGAGGGCCCACGTCGCGGGCCAGGAGCACGCAGGCCAGGCGGTTCTCGCCGTTGATCACCATGGCGTCGGACCCGCACACCCCGTGGGCGCACGAGCGCCGGAACGCCAGGCTGCCGTCGTGGTGCCACCGCACCTGGTGGAGCGCGTCGAGCACGCGGTCGCCCTCATCCATCTCCAACGCGTAGGACTCCCAGTGCGGACCGTCGTCGGTGTCGGGGTCGTAGCGCCTGATCTCGAGGTCGATGTGCATGGTGCCCGTCAGTATCGGCGCTCGGTGGGTTGGTACGGGCCGGCGGCCACCGGCTTGGTGCTCAAACGAAGCGAGCCGTCGGGATCCCGGTGCACGAGGCTGTGGCGCATCCACCCGACGTCGTCGCGTGCGGGGTGGTCGTCGCGGAAGTGCGCCCCCCGGCTTTCGGTGCGGGCCAGCGCCGCGGTCGCCAGCGCCTCCGCCAGGTCGAGGAGGAAGCCGAGCTCGAGTGCCTCGGTGAGCTCGTAGTCGAACCGGCGGGCCTGTCCGCCAGCCGAGACTGATCGGTAGCGCTCCCGCAGCTCGGCAATGGTCCCGAGGACGGATCCGAGGCTTTCGGCGGTGCGGAACACCGACGCCTTGTCGGTCATCTCCACCTGGAGCCGGTCCCGGATGTCGGCGACGTTCTCGCCCCCGGCCGCGCCGGAGCCGCCGGGCCGTTTCAGCGCGGCGATGGCGTCGATGGTCGGGGCGGCGGCATCGGCTGGAAGAGGGACGGTCGCCGCTGAACCGCGGGCGTACTCGGCCATCGCCAGGCCGCCGCGGCGTCCGAAGACCACGATGTCGAGCAGGGAGTTGGTGCCCAGCCGGTTGGCCCCGTGCACCGACACGCACGCGCACTCCCCGGCCGCGTACAGGCCGGGAGCGACGGTGCCCTCGGCGTCGAGCACGACCTCGGCGGAGATGTTGGTCGGGATGCCGCCCATGGCGTAGTGGGCCGTCGGCTGGACCGGCACCAGCGAGGTCTTGGGCTCGATACCGAGGTAAGTCCGCACGAACTCGGCGATGTCGGGCAGCTTCTCGTCGATCTGCTCGGGCGGGAGGTGGGTGAGGTCGAGGTGCAGGAAGTCAGCGTCGGGGCCGCAGCCTCGGCCCTCTCGGATCTCGGTGAGCATCGCCCGGCTCACCATGTCGCGCGGTGCGAGGTCGGCGACGGTCGGGGCGTATCTGGTCATGAAGCGCTCGCCCTCGGCGTTGCGAAGGATGCCGCCCTCACCTCGTGCCGCCTCCGACAGAAGGATCCCCAGCTTGCGTATGCCGGTCGGGTGGAACTGGAAGAACTCCATGTCCTCCAGGGGGACGCCGCGGCGCAGCAGGACGGCGGGGCCGTCGCCAGTGAGCGTGTGGGCGTTGGACGACACCTTGAACATCCGGCCGAACCCTCCGGTGGCGAAGAGCACGGCGGCGCAGGAGAAGGTGTGGAGATCGCCGGTGGCCAGCTCGTAGGCCACCACGCCGGCCACGCCTGCCCTTGGGTCGTCGTCCACGAAGACCACGTCGAGCACCTGGAGCTCGTCGAAGAACTCGACGCCCCGGGCCAGGCACTGCTGGTAGAGGGTCTGGAGGATCATGTGGCCGGTGCGGTCGGCGGCGTAGCAGGCCCGGCGCACGGGCGCCTCGCCGTGGTTGCGGGTGTGGCCACCGAAGCGGCGCTGGTCGATGCGCCCGTCGGCGGTGCGGTTGAAGGGGAGCCCGAAGCGCTCGAGCTCCACGACCGCGTCCACTGCCTCCCGGCACATGACCTCTGCCGCCGGCTGGTCGACCAGGAAGTCGCCGCCCTTCACCGTGTCGAAGGCGTGCCATTCCCACGAGTCCTGCTCCACGTTGGCCAGGGCCGCGCACATCCCGCCCTGTGCCGCACCCGTGTGCGAGCGCGTGGGGTGGAGCTTGGACAGCACCGCGGTCGGGCATTTCCCGGCCGTCTCGATGGCGGCCCGCAGCCCGGCGCCACCCGCGCCGACGATCACGGCGTCGAAGACGTGCTCGTGAACGTCCACGCGGTCTTCGGCGGTCTTGGCTAGCGGTCGGTGGTGAACGGGCCCTGGAGCACGGCCGTGACCACTATCTGGGAGCCGGCCGGAGCGACGCGAACATGGAACGGCGCCTCGCTCATCTCGACGTAGCCCACCTCGGTCACCGCCGTCTGCGACTGGACCCGGAGCCGGCCCGTCGCCGCGAGCCCGCCGGGGCCGTCGAGCTCCACCGGTTGGAGCGGCAGCCGCACGACCACGTTGCCCTCGCTGTTGAGGACGGTCTCGGCGTCAGCCGTGAACGAGACGCCGTCTCGCGGCGCGCCCAGGCCTTTCTCGCCCACCGCCACCGGTGCCCCGACGCGGTAGGCGCCGGGAACTATCCGCCGGCCGGCCCCGTCCAGGTTCCAGGTCACGCCCGACGCGTCGACCTCCACCTTCGCCCCGGCCAGGTCGATGGCCCCGGCGCCACTGATCGGTAGCGGCGTGCCGCCGCTCCACGAGATGCTGGTGCGCCTGCCGTCCACGATGGCGTTGGCGATGGTGGCCCGGCCGACGCCGCGCTCCACGGCTGAGATGGTGAACGGGGCGGGGATGGGCGGCGACTGGGCCTTCGCGACGGTGAGCTTGGAAACGTCGCCGGTCAGGAAGGCCTGGCCCGGTCCCGGCACCAGGTCGACCCGGGTGTCGGACGTGTTCGTCGAGGTGCCGCCCTTCTCTCGTCCACCGGCGAGCAGCACCACCGTGCCCGCGGCCAGCCCGCACACAACCACAACCGCTGCCAGGTAGGCGACCACGTGGCGCACCCGGCGCAGGCTAAGGGACCGCCGCCCGCCCCGCCCGCCCGAAGTTCCTCTTGCGCCCCGGCCACCTTCTGGAGGAGGATGACAGCGGTGTAATTACACCGACGGAAATTGGAGCGGCCGATGGAGCAGAGACGAGGGCACCGGTTCGATCTCGGCGACCGCACCTGGCAGTGGCAGGCGAACTGCATGGGGGTGGATCCCGACCTGTTCTTCCCGGAGCGGGGCGCATCGACCAGGGAGGCCAAGGCGGTGTGCCGGTCGTGCGTCGTCCAGATGGAGTGTCTGGAGTACGCGCTGGTCAACGGCGAGAAGTTCGGCATCTGGGGTGGGTTGAGCGAGCGCGAACGGCGGCGCATCCGCCGCCAGCGCACCTTGGCCCACGCCGCCGAAGGCGCGGCCGGAGCCTGAGCAAGGGGTAGCCGCTGCGGACGGAACCACGACCCCGTCCGGAGCGGCTACCCGGCTCACCAGCCGGCGGCCGCGCTTTCCATACGGGCCTCGATGGTGCGGCCCGCATCCAGGTCCAGCTCCTCCCGGCGATGTGCGGGGGTGGCGGTCAGCACCGAGGCCGGCACGAGCCCGACGAGCTCGGCCCGCTCCACCGGTGCGAGCGCGGCCACCAGGTCGTAAGCCTGGGCCGGCCCCAGCGCCGCCGGCTCCACCAGGTTCATCGACACCTGCGACCACTCGCCCACGCGCAGGCCCAGAGCGCGGACCTCCGGCCCTCGAATCGCGGCGGCCACGCGACGGGCCTCCTCCACCGGGGTCCCCTTCACCAGCCACAGGTTGTAGGCCACCAGCACGGCCCGGGCACCCACGCAGGCGGCACCCGCGGTGGGGTGTGCGACACGGGGGCCGGTCGCCGGCTCCAGGCCGGCGAAGGCCTGCCGGCGAACCTCGGGCAGGGACCGCTCCGGCCCGTACAGGAAGCAGGGAAGGCCCAGCTCTGAGCCGGCCCAAGCCGCGAACCGGTCCCGCGCCGCAACCGCCTCCTCCATCGAGGTCCCTCCCAGGGGCACGAACGGCACCACGTCGACCACACCCAGCCGGGGGTGGGCGCCGGCGTGGCGCCCGATGTCCAGCAGCTCCACCGCAGTGGTGGCTACGGCCCGCGCCGCTTCCTCGGCCTGCGGTCCGCCGAGGGTGACGACGCTGCGGTTGTGGCCGGGGTCGGAGTGCAGGTCCAACAGCGCGGCGCAGGCCGAGGCGACGATGACGGCGATGAGCTCGGGGTCGCGGCCCTCGCTCACGTTCACCACGCACTCCAGGACGGCTGGCGGCACCACCGCCCTACGCTGCCACGGTCATGGACCTGGGCCTCGCCCTTCCGCAGTACGACTTCTCGGTACCGGGCGAGGACCCCTTGCGGTGGGACACCGTGGTCGGCACCGCCCGCCGGGCCGAGGACCTCGGCTTCGCCTCGGTGTGGTTGAGCGACCACCTCTTCCTCGACCTCGAGAAGTACGGAGGCGCCCCCCGGCAATACGCCTGCCTAGACCCACTAGTCGCCCTCGCCGCGTTGGCCAGGGCGACCCGGACAGTCCGGCTCGGGACGCTCACTCTTTGCCCCCCCCTGCGGCCGGCGACCGTGCTGGCCAAGGCCCTGGCCACCCTCGACGTGGTCAGCGGAGGTCGGTTGACCGTGGGCATCGGCGCCGGTTGGTACCGCCCGGAGATGGAGGGGGCCGGCGTCGCCTATGAGCGCCCGGCGGCGCGCCTTGCCCAGTTGGCAGAAGCGGTCCAGGTGCTGCGCGGCATGTTTGGCGGCGGGCCCTGCTCCTTCACCGGCGTCTACGAGTCGGCTGTCGGGGCGAGGTGCCTTCCCCGGCCGCTCCAGCGTCCCCATCCTCCCATCTGGATCGGGGGCAAGGGTGACCGCCTGCTCGACATCGTCGCCAAGCACGCGGACGGGTGGAACACGGCCTGGGCCTGGACGCCGGAGGCTTACGAGGAGCGGCTCGGCGTCCTCCGACGGGCGTGCGAGCGGATCGGGCGCGACCCGGCGTCGGTGACGCTGTCGGTCGGCCTCTACGCCCTGGTCGGCGATGACGAGGCCGACCTGGCCCGGCGCTTCGAACGCCTCCGCTCGCTGTCGTTGCCGGGACTTGTGCCGGGCCTTGTGCCGGGGTTGGCCGACTGGCGGCGGGGCAAGCTGGTGGGCACCGTCGAGCAGGTAGGTGAGCAGTGTGGTCGGTGGCGCGATCTCGGAGTGTCGTCGCTCATCGTCAACGCCGGCGCCGTGCCCTTCGCCCTGGCCAGCCCGGACGACCTGGAGCTGATCGCCACTGCCTGTAGGCTCTGACCGGCATGGGAGGACTCGGACCTACGGAGCTGATCATCATCCTCGTCGTCGTCCTCCTTCTGTTCGGCTCCACCAAGCTTCCGAAGCTGGCCCGGTCCATCGGCGAGGCGTCCCAGGAGTTCAAGAAGGGCGTGAACGAGGGCAACAAGGCCGAGCCGGAGCCCGTGGTCAAGCCCGAGCCGGTGGCCAAGGCCGACGAATCCGTCACGATGACCAAGGCACAGCTGGACGCCCTGCTGGCCGAGCGCGAAGCCCAGGCCCGCAAGGACTCTCCCCCTCTCCCTTAACTTCCTGGAACCCGGCGGCGCCCGCCGTCGTTGCCAATGTCTGGTGAAGGCATTCCGACCTGGGAGGAGATTGCCCGCGACCACGGTCGCCTCCTCTACACGTTGGCTTACCGCCTCACCGGTAACCACGACGACGCGCAGGACCTTGTCCAGGAGGTGCTGCTCCGGGTTCGCAAGGGCCTGGAGACGTACCGACCGGGGTCTTTGGAGGGATGGTTGAGCCGCATCACGACGAACACCTTCATCGACCAGGTC
>JBOGIF010000131.1:0-23493 GCA_050742415.1 Acidimicrobiales bacterium
GTCGTCGAGCGCGGCCTTCTGGACGCCGAGGAGGTCGACCGGGCGCTCGACGTGGAAGCCATGACCCGCGGCGGCGTCCTCGGCGGCGGGTAGGCCTTCGCGGTCCTCGGTTGCCCGGGTTTTCCCCGTCCGTCGTGGGGTTTTGCCCAGGTTTGAGGTCTTGCGCTCCACAGCCGCCAGGGCGGAGGGTGGCGGGAATCGATCACCGGGGGGAGGCTTTCGGTGCAGGTGGACGCCATGATGCTGGCCTCGGAGCTTCGTCGCCGACGGGTCGGTCCCCGCTCCATGGTCGATGCTCTCGAGTCGGTCGACCGAACCACCTGGGTGCTCGGCGAGCTGCGGACGGCTCCCACATCGCTGTTGGTGCTGGCCGCCATGTCGCTCACCAGCGGTAGGGCGCCCGACCGCGGCTTCGGATAGATCAGCGCTACCGGGCTGCCTCGGCCTGCCCGGGCCCGCCCTAGCGCCCTACCGGGCCGGGATCGGGGCGCCGAGGAAGGGCCCCGGGTCGCGGGGTCCCGGTATCGAGGGCCGGGTCCAGTCCACCATCCTCGACAGCTCGACGGTGAGCGCCCGCCACGCCGGCGGGTCCCAGCCCTCCACGGCGTTGACCACCTGCCCGTCCATGCCCAGGTGGACGATGGCCGGCAGGGTCGCCAGCCCGAAGCCCGAGATCGCCACCAGGTCGGGGTCGGTGAAGGTGAGGATCTCCGTCGCCCAACGTCCGAGGAAGCGGCGGGCGTCGGCGTCGTCGCCGGCCACCAGCCACGCCACCCGGCAGTCCGCCTGGTCGTAGTCGGAGAGGATCCGGGCCGCGGTCGGCACTATCCACCCACTGCGCGTGTTGCCGGGGTCGACGGCGACCAGCACCAGGTGGAAGGTGGTCAGCCATTCCCGCACAGAGCGGGCCTTGCCCCGGGTGGGCTTGAGGACCAGGTCGAGGGGAGGGTTGGACGCCACCGGGCGTGAAGGTAGCGCAGTCCGGCGGCCGGCCCCCATGGCTGCCGCCTTTGCCGGCCGGCGCTAGCTTGGCGCCGTGCTGTCCCTCCTGGTCCCGGAGTCCGGGCTCTACCAGCTCGTCGTCGTGCTGCACGTGGTGGCGGTCGTCGGCGGCTTCGGCAGTATCGTGCTCAACCGGACCGGCAAGGCGCCGCCCTGGGCCGAGCCGCTCATGTACGCCGTGCCGGTGCTCGGGATCGTGGCCTTGCTGCTCAGCGAGGACCGCTGGCAGTTCAGCCAGCCCTGGGTGTCGGCCTCGTTCTTGATCTACGTGGCGGCCATCGGCGTCTACCACTCCGGGGTCAAGAAGGGCGGTCCCAAGGCAGCGACGATGGGGGCCGCCTTCGACCTGCTGGTGGTCCTCGCCATCGCCGTCATGGTGGTGAAGCCGGGGGCGTAGGCATCACCTTCGCCAGCGACATCACCATCGACGTCGTCATCCCCGCCCGCGACGAGGCCCCGACGGTTGCCGCCGTGGTCGAAGCGGCGAGGGGTTGTTCTTACGCCCGAGACGTGCTGGTGGTCGACGACGGCTCTCGGGACGCCACCGCCGATCTGGCGATGGCGGCGGGGGCGAAGGTGGTGCGCCGACCATCGTCGGCGGGCGGCTCCAAGGCCCACGCCATGGAGGCGGGCGTGGCGGCAAGTGACGCGGACGCCATCCTGTTCTGCGACGCCGACTGCACCGGTCTGACCTCGGCCCACCTCGACCGCATCTGCGCGCCGTTCGTCGAAGGGCGGGCGACCATGTCGGTCGGGTGGTTCGACTACGGATGGCTCAACCCCCTGGTGCTGCGACTGCCGCCGACCACCGGAGAACGGGTCGTCCCTCGCTGGGTGTGGGACGCCGTCCCCGCCTCCAAGCGCCGCGGGTACTCCATCGAGATCATGATCAACGAGGTGATCGCCGAGCGGCGACTGCGCACGACGGCCCAGGTGATGGCCGGCGTGTCCCACCGCACCAAGCGCGAAAAGCTCGGGATGGCCCGCGGCTACCGGGAGACGTGGCGGATGCTCTGGCAGCTCGTCGGCCTACCGGTGCGCGGCGTGGTCCGCTGGCGCACCTACTGGTTCTACCTGCGAGCCCTCACGATCGAGCGCTAAGGCGGTGGCCTTCCGGGCGGGCGACCTGCTCGCCTTCGGAGTGCCCCAAGACCCCGAGCGCCTCGCCGGCGGCTGCGAAGAGGGGTCGAGTGGCTCGGCGGTGCTCAACGCCGACGGCGAGTTGGTCGGCATCGTCGTCTCCGGCGATCTCGGGACCCACGACAACGAGGCCTTTGCCATACACCAGCGGCACAACGTGAGAAGCCTCTGCTTCGTGGAGCCGGTCTCGCAGGCGACGGTCACCGAGTACACCGCGGCGCTCGGCCCTGAGGCCGACACTCAGTGAGCAGGCGACGATGATCGGGTTACATATGGCTTTGACTGATAGCATGAACATATGGCGTCTACCCGCACAACCTTCACTCTCGACGACGACCTGGCAGAACGAGCACGCCGGTTGGGGATCAACATCTCGGCCGCCGCCCGCGACGGCGTTGCGGCCGCGGTGCGGGGGGCGTTGGCAGAGTCGGACCGAGCTGCCTACGAGCGACACCCCGAGCGACCCGACCCGTTCTGGACCGAAGCCGAGACGTGGAGCGAGCGATGACGCGAGGCGAGATCTGGCTCGCGCAGGTCGGCCGTAAGAAGCGGCCTGTCCTGGTCCTGACCCGGCCCGAGGTTCTCGACGTTCGCGCCCTCGTCACCGTCGCCGAGGTGACAACCTCGATCCGGGGCCTCGCTGCGGAGGTCGGGATCGACCACGACGCGAGTGGGCTCGACCGGCCGTCGGTGGTCAACTGCGACGGCCTCCACACAGTGGCCCAGTCGATGCTCACCGGCTACGTGGGCGAGGTGAGCCACGAGAGGATGGGCGCGGTGTGTGCCGCATTGAGCTACGCGCTCGGCTGCTGAGCCGCGTCCCCTACGCCCACTCCGCGCGATTACACCCACCCGGGGGGGTTTGCGCGGTGAGCTCGACCACCTGGACGCCTCCCACCGAGGGGACGAGGCCAGTGTATAGATGATCAGCTATACTTAGGCGCTGTGGATGCGGCGCTTCTGCTACGAACCGCCCGGCGGCGGTCCGGCTTGACTCAGAAGGACCTCGCCCGTCGTGCAGCCACGACTCAGTCATCAGTTGCCGCCTACGAGACAGGGGCGAAGCAGCCGTCCATGGCGACGCTGACCCGTCTGGTTGCCGCCGCCGATCTCTCGGTCGTGTTGACTCTGGTTCCTGCCCGGTCACCCGTACCCGGGGTAGTCGAGGCCATTGGTCGCTCGGTCTCGGAGGGAAGCGAGACCGAGGCCCTTCGTATGGCAGCCGACCTGTTCACCAGGTTGGCTGCGCTGGCACCGCCCGACGTGGCGGCCTTCATCGCCGACGATCCGGGTTCGACGGGTGATCAGCGGTGGGATGCTCTGATCGGCGGGCTGGTCGAGCGGGCGGCCCATCGCGCCGGAGTACGCACTCCTGCATGGACCGCGGCCACAACGCGGTTCTTGGACCGTTGGTGGTTCGTGACGCCCTACCGATCCCTGCATGCCTCCGCCCTCGTCGAGGCGCCCGCAGAGCTGGCGAACCGGGGCGTGTTCGTTCATGAGATCTCGCTGCACAGCGTCTGAAGATGATCGGCAAGGACGACATCCGGCGGTACCTGTCCGAGTTGAGCGCCGAGCTGGCATCGGCCGGAGTCCGCGGCGAGATGTTCTTGGTGGGGGGCGCGGCGATGGCGCTCGCTTACAACACCCGACGGGCGACACGGGACATCGACGGGGTCTTCGAGCCCAAGACGCTCGTCTACGAGGCGGCGGCTCGGATCGCCGCACACCACCACACCGAATTGGATGAGGATTGGCTGAACGACGGGGTAAAGGGCTTTCTGCTCGGGGAGGATCCGGCGGCGACGGTCGTCTTCGACGAACCAGGACTGCGGGTTCGGGTCGCTTCGCCCCGTTACCTGTTCGCCATGAAGGTTGTCGCCGCTCGAGTCGAGCGTGACGCTGACGACATCGCTGCGCTCTACGGCCTCTCGCGTTTCGAAAGCGTCGACGACGCCCTTGAGTACGTCGAGCATACGTATCCCCATCTCACCCTCCTGCCGCAGGTCCGCTACCTCCTTGAAGAGCTCCATGCCGAGGACAAGCTGGGGTGAGGTGGTCGTGCCGTATGCCGGCTTGCGGATGAAAGAGGGGTCAGGTGGGGCGACGGGCGACGACGGTCACCAGCGGTGGGAGTACGACCGAGTCGGTCCCCGGACTGACGCCGGTCAGCGACTCCAGGTAGTCGGCCACCGCACCGCCGACCCCGGCCTGCGACTCCGCCCAGGCGTCGACGATCTCGAGCCCGGCGGCCAAGGCCAACGCCGGGAGGTCGGCGCCCACGTCGGGGTGGCGCGCCGAGGGCATCGACAGCGGCTTGCCGCCCACCCGGCCGGCCGACGTGATCGGCTCCTGGACGACGACCCAGCCAGCGGACCGGACGGCGCCGCCCATTCGGTCGAGGACCCTGGGCGGGTCGGCCACGTGCATCAGCAGGAAGCGGCAGAAGGCCAGGTCGACCGGTTCCGGCAGCAGCAGCTCCTCGGCGGCCTGCGTGATGGCCACCACCTGGCTGGAGGCCGCAGCCGCCGCGGCCACGGCGTCGCGGGCCGTGGGGTCGCTATCGACCGCGTAGACCCGGCCGTCATGGCCGACGATCTCGGCCAAGGCCACGCTCACGTCGCCCCCGCCGGCCCCGACATCGGCGCAGCGCCATCCCTCGCCCAGGCCCAGCCGGTCGAGAGCGGTCTCCAGCGGACGCCGGTAGACGTCGTTGCGTAGCCCGAGCTCGATCATCGGGATGCGACGATAGGGCGATGGCGACGCCGGCGGACCGGGAACCCGTGGCGCCGGTCGACCAGGCCCGCTTCCGTGAGGTGCTCGGGCGCTTCGCCACCGGGGTCACGGTGGTCACGGCGGTGTGGGAGGACCGGCCGGTGGGGCTGGCGGTGAACTCTTTCACGTCGGTGTCGCTCGTACCGCCGCTGGTGGCGTTCTGTGTCTCGAAGGCGTCGACCACCTGGCCCCGGATCAAAAGCGCCAACGGCTTCTGTGTCAACGTGCTCAGCGAGGACCAGGAGGCGATGAGCCGGGTGTTCGCCCAGCGGGCGCCCTTCGCTGACCGGTTCAGCGGGATCGGCTGGCGGCCGGCACCCTCGGGTGGCCCTGTGCTCGACGGGGTGCTGGCCTGGATCGACTGTGACCTCGAGGCTGAGCACGACGGCGGCGATCACCGTATCGTCGTTGGTCGGGTGCACCACCTCGATGTCGCCCATGACGGGAGGCCGCTCGTGTTCTACCGAGGTGGCTACGGCGGCCTGGAGTCCTGATGGCGCTTCTAGTGGAGGTCTTGACATGCCCGCGATCGTGGAGGAGTCGCCCTCAATCGCCGGGGTCTTCGTGGTACAGCCCGGGATCTTCGCCGACGACCGGGGACGCTTCGTCGAGACGTACCGGCGGTCGTGGTTCCCCGGTGGGCGTGAGATGGTGCAGGCCAACCGCGGGGACCGTTCGGCGGGAACGTTGGTGGGCCTGCACTACCACCTGCACCAGGCCGACTACTGGTACTTCACTCGAGGCCGGGCCCGTGTGGTGCTGCACGACCTGAGGTCGGGATCGCCCACCGACGGTGCCACGATGGGCCTGGACCTGGGTGACGACGACGAGCGGGGGTTGTTCATACCGCCGGGCGTGGCCCACGGGTTCGCGGCCCTGACCGACCTGACCATCACCTATCTGGTCGACCAGTACTACAACCCTGCCGACGAGCTCGGTGTGGCCTGGGACGACCCGGCGATCGGGGCCGACTGGGTCGTAACCGACCCCGTGCTCTCGGCGCGGGACCGGGCGAACCCGTCCCGGGACGGCCTTCCGCCCAACCGCCAGCCGTACTGGGGCCTGCGTACCTGAGACCTAGCGGAGACGCCGACCGCCGCCGAAGAAGCCGGGCGGCGGGGGATTGGCCGACTTGGCGGGTGACGTCGTGGTCGTCGCCGACGTCGTGCTCGTCGGCGGGTTGGTGGTGGGAGTGGTGGTCGTCGGTGGAGTAGTCGTGGGAGTGGTCGTCGTAGGCGCGTTGGTGGTCGGGGTGGTGGTCGTCGGCGGGAGCGTGGTGGGTGTCGTTGTGGTCGTCGGCTTGGTGGTGGGGGTGGTCGTCGTGGTCGGTGGTCTGGTCGTCGTGGTCGGGGGGCGCGTGGTCGTGGTCGGGTCGGGCTTGGGGTCATCCTGCTTGGGGTCGTCCAGGTTGAGCTCGACGGGTTGGCGCTCGGCCACCGGCTGGAACCGTGAGGCCGGCTTGGGCACCTTGGGGGCCGCGCCCGACGACCGGGGCCGGGGCGCGGGGGCCAGCCGCAGCCCGCCGAGGGGCGAGGGGGCGACCGGTACCACTTCGAGCGGGGGGAGAGGCTCGAAGGGCGTCACCGTCGGGCCCAGACCCTCGGCCTGGGTCACCTTGGGAGCCGGTGCCGAGCCGATGGCCAGCTCGGTGCTTACCGGCGGGCTACCACCCAACACGATCTCGGCCGTGAGACCCATCCCCGACAGGGCGGCGACGACGTAGAGCGCGATGTTGACCCGCGTGCGCTTGGGGACCGCGGCCCAGCGGACCATCCACGAGACGTCAGGCCAACCGTCCCTGATCCGTCTGGCTCTTCTCACCTAGAAGCCCCTCTCGCCGCGAGCCACGGGGATGATACCAATCCGCCACTCTTCGTGGTCGGCGCCATCCGGCGGCGGCCAGCTCAGGGGGCGCGCTTAGTCTGCCTCGGTGGCCGCCCAGGCGTTCCTCCTCCCCGATACTCCGGTCATTTCCCTGCACGACTACATCTCGGCTGGGGGCGGCGCCGGGCTGGAGCGGGCCCGCCAGCTGGGGCCCAGCATGACGATCAAGGAGCTGAGCCTGTCGCGCCTGCGGGGGCGGGGCGGGGGTGGGTTCCTGACCGGTCGCAAATGGGCGTCCATCCGTCGCGCCGGCGGAGGCGTCCACTACGTGGTGTGCAACGCCGCCGAGGGAGAGCCGGCCACCTTCAAGGACCGGTCCCTAATGCGGGCCAATCCGTACCAGGCCGTCGAAGGCCTGGCCATTGCCGCCGGCTGTGTCGACGCGCCGGCCGCCTACGTGGCCCTCAAGGCGAGCTTCACCCGAGAGCGCGAAGCGATGACCCGCGCCATTGCCGAGATGAGCGCGGCCGGGTTTCTCGGCGACCTGGCCGTGACCCTCGTCGCCGGTCCGGAGGAGTACCTGTTCGGCGAGGAGAAGGCGATGCTCGAGGTGATCGAGGGGAAGGACCCGTTGCCCCGCCTGTTCCCGCCGTTCCAGCACGGCCTGTTCGCCACCGGGCCGGCCCAGGGCTGGGAGGCCACCACCTCAGCGCCGGGGAGCGTCCCACAATCCAATCCCACCTTGGTCAACAACCTCGAGACGCTTTCCAACGTGCCGCACATCCTCGCCCGGGGCGCCGACTGGTTCCGCTCCATGGGCACGGCCCAGTCGCCTGGCACCCTGTGCTGCACGATCGTCGGCGACGTGGCCCGGCCGACGGTGGTGGAGCTGGAGATGGGGACGCCACTGTCGGAGCTCATCGAGCGCGGCGGCGGGCCTCTGCCAGGGCAGTGGCTCAAGGCCGCGTTCTCCGGAGTTGCCAATCCGGTCCTGGTGGCCGACCGGTTCGCCACGCCGCTCACCTACGAGGCGATGAGCGCCGCCGGCAGCGGCCTCGGTGCCGGAGGCTTCGCCGTCTACGACGACTCCACCTGCATGGTCGAGCTGGCCCACGTCTTGTCGCGGTTCCTATACGTGGAGTCGTGCGGCCAGTGCCGATCGTGCAAGTACGGCAGCGGCGAGATCACCAGGCTCTTGGAGAAGATCACCGTGGGTGACGGCGACGAGAACGACGTGGAGCTGATCGGCCGGCGCCTCCAGACCATCACCGACCAGGTCCGCTGCTACCTTGCCACCGAGGAGCAGGTGCTGGTCGCGAGCATGCTGCGGGAGTTCCCAGAGGAGTTCGCCGAGCACCTGGAGGGCCGTTGCCACATCGTCGAGCCCCGGCCCGCGCTCGTGCCCAAGATCGTCGACATCGCCGACGGCCTCGTCACCTACGACTCCAAGCAGGCCACCAAGCAGCCGGACTGGTCCTACGCAGAGGCCTAGAAGGTCTTGTTTAGATAGGCAAAACTGTTTATAGTCGGGCCATGCCTACCGCCGTCGTCACCGGAGCCTCCCGGGGACTGGGCCTGGCCCTGGCCCAGGCCCTCGCCGATCGGGGCTGGGACCTCGTGCTCGACGCCAGGGGCGCCGACGACCTCGAGGCCGCGGCTTCGGGGCTACGGAGTGGCGCCGGACGCGTCGAGGCGGTAAGCGGCGACGTGGCCGACGAGAGCCACCGCCGCCTTCTGGTCGAGGCGGCAGCCCGTACCGGACGCCTCGACGTGCTCGTCAACAACGCCAGCCTTCTCGGCCCCAGCCCCCAGCCCCCGCTCGCCGACTATCCGCTGGGCGTGCTGGAGGAGGTCTACCGGGTCAACGTGCTGGCGCCGCTGCGCTTGGTGCAGCTGGCGATCCCCCTGATGGAGGGCACCGGCGGCCGGGTGCTGAACGTCACGTCCGACGCGGCGGTCGAGGGCTACGAGGGATGGGGCGGCTATGGGTCGTCGAAGGCGGCCCTGGAGCAGTGGAGCAGCGTGCTGGCCGCCGAGCGGCCGGCCATGTTGGTCTACTGGGTCGACCCCGGCGACATGAACACTCGGATGCAACAGGAGGCCTTTCCCGGCGAGGACGTCTCCGACCGGCCGCCGCCCGAGGCGAGCGTTCCCGGCCTCCTGCGGCTGATCGAGGGGGACCTGCCGAGCGGCCGCTACCGGGCGAAGGACCTCGAGCCGTGACCGCGGTGGCACCACAGGGCCTGCGGCCCGACCCTCCGGCGCTGGAGGCATCCGAGCCGCCTGAGGCCCGTGGTCTCCGGCGCGACGCCGTCCGGCTGCTCGTGTCGCAGCCAGGGGTGCCGGCACGTCACGCCCGCTTCGCCGACCTCTCCCGGTACCTGACGGCCGGCGACCTGGTGGTCGTCAACACCTCGGCGACGCTGCCGGCGGCCGTCGATGCCCGGGCACCCGGAGGCACCCCCGTGGTGGTCCACGTGTCCAGCCGGCTGCCGGGTGGGCTCCACCTGGTTGAGGTCCGCCGTCCGGCCGAGCCCGCCAGCCTTCCGTGGCTGGATACCGACCTTGCCGGCGTCACCGTGTCGATGCCGGGCGGGGCGCTCGCCCGGGTTCTGGCTCCGTACCCGTCGTCGGCCCGCCTGTGGCTGGCCCGCCTGGAGCTGCCGGCATCGCTTCTGGCGTACCTCGGCGCCCACGGCCGACCTATCCGCTACCGCCACGTGGCGCGCGACTGGCCGCTGTCGGCGTACCAGACCGTCTACGCCACCGAGCCAGGGAGCGCCGAGATGCCGAGCGCCGGGCGGGCGTTCACCCACGAGGTCCTCACCTCGCTGGTCACGGGCGGCGTGGCCGTGACCCCGCTCGTCCTGCACGCCGGAGTGTCGTCGCTGGAAGTCGGTGAGACGCCGCCGCCCGAGGAGTACCGGGTGCCGGAGGTCACGGCCGAGCGGGTGAACGCAGTTCACGCCGCCGGCGCCCGGGTGGTGGCGGTCGGCACCACCGTGGTCCGCGCCCTGGAGACGGTTGCCGACGCACGAGGGCGCGCCCACCCGGGCCAGGGTTGGACCGACAGGGTGGTGACGCCGTTGGCACCGCCCCGCGTGGTCGACGCCCTGCTCACGGGCTGGCACGAGCCGGAGGCGTCGCACATGAAGATGCTGGAGGCGCTGGCCGGGCCCGACCTGTTGACCGAGGCCTACTCCGAGGCTCGCCGCGCCGGCTACCTGTGGCACGAGTTCGGCGACCTTCACCTGCTGCTTCCCTAGGATTTCCGATATGACCGAATCCGCCCTCGCCATCCTGCCGGCGAGGCGTCAGCAGCTCCTGCTGGCCCTCAAGCGGTCCGGCGAGGCGCGGGCCGAGGATCTGGCGGCCAGCCTCGGCGTCACGGTGAGCGCCGTGCGCCAGCAGCTCGACAGCCTCACGGCCGAGGACCTCGTGACCCATCGGGTCGAGCGGGCCGAGCGAGGCCGGCCCCGGCACCTCTACCGCCTCACCCGCCAGGCCGAGTCGCTCTTCCCGAAGGCATATGGCGGCCTCACCAACGAGCTGCTCGACTACGTGGCCGACTCGGACCCCGAGCTGGTAGAGCACCTCTTCGAGCGCCGGCGCCAGCGGCGGACGGCCGGAGCCTTGGCCCGGCTGGCCGGCCAGGACTTCGGGGCCCGGGTTGGCGAGCTGGCCCGGATCCTCGACGACGACGGCTACCTGGCCGACTTCGAGGCCCTCCCCGACGGCACGTGGCGGATCACCGAGCACAACTGCGCGGTGCTCGACGTGGCCGAGCGCTACGGCTACGCCTGCTCCAGCGAGATCGCCTTCCTGCGCGACGTGCTGCCCGACGCCAAGGTCGAGCGGGTGAGCCACATGATCGCCGGCGCCCACAGCTGCGCCTACCTCATCACCCCCGACCGGCCCGGCTGACCGGTTGGGCCCGCTGGTCGCCGTAGCCGTCTTCGCGGCCGGCGCGGCTGTGGTGGTAGCGGTGTTCCTCTCGGCGATCAGCACCGTCGTCGTCCCACGCGGCGTTCCTGTGCGCCTCAGCCGCATCGTCTTCCTGGGCGTGCGCAGGGTGTTCGAGATCCGTACCCGGTTCGCCCACAGCTACGAGGAGCGGGACCGGGCCATGGCCCTCTACGCCCCCCTAAGCCTCATCTCTCTCCCGCTGGTCTGGCTGGCGCTGGTGATGGGCGGCTACGCGGCCATGTTCTGGGCCCTCGGCGTCCACTCGGTGCGCAGTGCGTTCGTGACGAGCGGCTCGTCGCTGCTCACCCTCGGCTTCGCTCCCGTCCACGACCTGCCCAGCACGGTTCTGGCGTTCACCGAGGCGAGCGTCGGCCTGGTCCTGGTGGCCCTACTGATCACCTACCTCCCGTCGATGTACGCCAGCTTCTCCCGGCGCGAGACCCTGGTGACGCTGAACGCCATCCAGGCCGGCTCGCCACCGTCCGCGGTCGAGCTGCTCGAGCGCTTCCAACAGCTCGCCCACCTCGACGTGCTCGACGACCAGGTCTGGCAGCCATGGACGAACTGGTTCCTCGAGGTGGAGGAGACCCACACGTCACTGTCGGCCCTGGTGTTCTTTCGCTCGCCGTCGCCCCAGCGCTCGTGGATCACTGCCGCCGGGGTCGTGCTCGACGCCGGATCGCTCTACTCGTCGGCCATCGACCGCCCACGGTCGCCGCAGGCCGAGCTCTGCATCCGCTCCGGCTACCTGGCGCTGCGCAGCATCGCCGACTTCTTCGACATCGCCCACGACCACGAGCCAGCTCCCGGCGACCCCATCTCGGTGAGCCGCGACGAGTTCGACGCTGCCTGCGACCGCCTCGCCGCCGCCGGGGTGCCCGTCGTGGCCGACCGTGACCAGGGTTGGGCCGACTTCGTGGGTTGGCGCGTGAACTACGACACCGTGCTCATCGCCCTGGCTGCGTTCACGGTCGCTCCCTACGCGGCCTGGTCCTCGGACCGCTCCCCGCTGCGCACCCACCGGCCTCGGGTCCGCCGCAACGGCCGCGCCCGGTAACCCATCACGTCGCCGAACTGGGGACTCTCAAGGCGCTATAGCGACCCTGAGCGTCCCCAGTTCGGGATGTCTGGTCTGGCCGCTCGGCGCTGTCGGCCACGTCGGCCAGGGCGTCGCCGAGCACGGCTACCCGGGGGCCGACGGTCTCGGCGAAGTGGCGCCGCACGCCCTCGACGTGCGTGGGCGCGGCCGCCTCCAGGAGCTGGCGACCCGCGGTGGTCAACACCGCCAGCACGCCGCGGCGGTCGGTGGCGCAGCGGTCCCGTCGCACGAAGCCCTCGGTCTCCAGCCGCTCGACGCGCCGCGTCAGCCCGCTGCGCGACACCAGGACCTGGTCGGACAGCTCGCTCATCCGTAGCCCGTCGGGCGCGGCCGAGAGGTGGGCGAGGATCTCGTAGTCGGCGAGCGACAGGCCGTGGGGGGTCAGGTCGGCGTCGAGGCGGTCGAGGAGCCGGACCGAGGCCCGCAGGAAGCTGTGCCACGCGCGCAGTTGCTCGGCGTTCAAGCCCTCTCGTGTCATGTTCCCATCATAGTTCCACCCGGAATAATTCTGGATACAACGGGTTCAAGGTATCGACAAAGTTCCCCCAAGGAGGCAATCCATGAGCACATTGACTGTCAACGACCGCGGCCTGCGCACCGGCACCTGGGAGATCGACCCCGGCCACTCGCTGGTCGAGCTCACGGTCCGCCACCTCATGGTGTCGAAGGTGAAGGGCCGGTTCGACCGGTTCTCCGGGGCCATCACGGTCGGAGAGGACCCGGCGTCGTCGTCGGTGCACGCCGTCATCGAGACCGACTCGGTGAACACCAACGACGCCAACCGCGACGAGCACCTGCGCTCGGCGGACTTCTTCGACGTGGAGCGCTACCCGACCGCCGAGTTCGTCTCACGCCAGGTGACCGAGCGTGGCGACGGCTGGGCCGTCGTCGGCGACCTGACCCTCCACGGGGTGACCCGCGAGCTGGTCCTCGACCTCGAGTTCAACGGTGTGAGCTCCGACCCGTTCGGTGGGACCAGGGCAGGCTTCAGTGCCACTACGGAGATCAACCGCCGCGACTTCGGCATCGACCTCAGCATGCCCCTCGACAGCGGCGGCGTGGTCGTGGGCGACAAGGTGAAGGTCAACCTCGAGATCGAGGCGGTAGCCAAGTAGGGAAGGGATCAGCCGGCGCGTCGTGACGGGACGACAGCCTCGAACTCGATGCGTCGGCCGAAGGTCTTTTCGAAGAGCTGGCGCTCTCGCCGCGCACCCCACAGAGCCAGGTCGAGGC
Source organism: Acidimicrobiales bacterium (assembly GCA_050742415.1). Lineage (GTDB taxonomy): Bacteria > Actinomycetota > Acidimicrobiia > Acidimicrobiales > AC-14 > JBOGIF01. The sequence goes on from JBOGIF010000131.1 coordinate 13,040, forward strand.
CCTGGCTTCCCTCGACGGTGACGACCACGGTTTCGCCGTCGAGGTCGACGTCGAGGTCGGAGACGACCGAGCGGTGCCCGGTGTCGAGCCCGGCGGCTACGCGCAGGAGCGCCGCCTGAGCCACGACGGCCGCCTGGCGTGGCGAGCTCAGGGAGCGGAACGGCTCGTGGCCCGGCTTGGGGTCGCTGCCCCGGTGGTAGCGGGCCAGGGCGGCCATGGTGGCCACCTCCTCGGGGCTGAAGCCGCGCAGCTGGCCGTGCTGCACGAGATAGGCGCTGTGCTTGTGGGCGGCGTCGATGCTCACGTGGCGACCGATGTGGTGAAGCAGGGCGGCGTACTCCAGCAGCTGGCGGTCCTCGGGTCCGAGCCCGTGCAGGACCTGGGTCTGGTCGAACAGCGCCAGGGCGAGGCGGGCCACCTGATCGCCGCGGGCGGGGTCGGCGTGGCACCGCTGGGCCAGGTCGACAACCGACACCCGCCGGCCGTCGTAAGGGACCGCAGCCTTCGCTCTGGTGCCGGGCGACAGCCGGCCCAGTGCCTCGAGGACCATGCCTTCCCGGAGGCCCCACCGGCTCACCGTCAGCTCGTCGAAGCCGAACAGCTCCATGGCCGTGACCAGCACGATCGCCCCCACGGGCACCGTCTCGACGCGGCCGGCGTCGATCCCGGGGAAGCGCAGCCGGTCGGCGGCGGGGGCAGCGAGGAGCTCGTCGTGCACCGCCAGAAGCTCGGCGCGGCTGATGCTGCGCTGCTCGACGGGCGGTGGCACGGCCAGCGCCGGACCGAGGGCGATGGCAGGGTCCCGTCGGGCGGCGACGAGGCGGGCCAGGTCCCGGGCCGTGCCGCCCGTGCCGACGGCGAGGGCGGGATTGCGCACATCCATCGCCTCCACCACCGGGACGAGAGTGTCCTCGGCCCGCTCCCGCAGCCGCCGCAGGTCCTGCTTCGAAAGCGGATCGTTGCGGACCAGCTCGGCCCACAGGCGGGCCACCCCGAGGTCCACGCTCGTGCTGCGTTCCAGCCCGGCGCTGCTGCCGACCATGACTTCGAGGCTCCCGCCGCCCAGGTCCAGGCACAGGGCGGGCGACGGCTCCAGGTGCATGCTGGCGCGGACACCCTCGAAGACGAGGCGAGCCTCCTCCGTGCCGCTCAGCACGTCGACGGTCACGTCCACCTCGGCGGCGATGCGCTCGACCACCTCGGCGCCGTTGTCGGCCTGGCGCAGGGCGGCGGTGGCGCAGACGATCAGCTCCGAGGACCCGGCCGAGCGCGCCAGCATCACGAGGCGGCTAACCGTGGCGACGGCCCGGTCGGCGGCCTCCGGCGGGATCCAACCCTGCCGGCTGACGACTGCGCCCAGCCGCAGCATCTCCTTCTCGCGCAGGACCGGGACCAGGCTCCCGTCGCTCGCCGCGTCGACCACGAGGAGATGGAACGAGTTCGACCCCAGGTCGAGCGCCGCTATCCGCATGTTGCTGGTGATGCTAAGGGGACGAGATGAATGATCCAGGACATCTGGCCCAACGCGCGATGAACCGCCGTCATCGACTCGGTGGCAGGTAGCGCGCCGCGACGAAGTGGTCTCCGGCATGATCCGTCTCGACTACCCACACCGATCCCTTGGCGCACCGAGCATCGTCGCCTGTGTCCACGCCCTCGTCGGCGACCAGGTCGAGCGCCACCCCGGCTACGTCGCCGTGGGTGCACAAGACCGCCGAAGTTCCCCCTAACTCGTCCAGCAGGGCGGCAACCTCGCGGTGGCCGGCGCCCTCGGCCAGAGCCTGGGTCTCCTCGATCGGCAGTCCTCGGGCCTGCGCCAGTGGCTCGACCGTCTGGATGCATCGCAGGTAGGGGCTGGACATCACCCGGCCGATGTCGTAGCCGGCCAGGGTGTCGACGAGGGCAGCGGCCTGGCGCCGGCCCTTCTCCGACAAGGGCCGCAGCGAATCGGGACCTTCCCATTTGGCCGGGTTCCCGGCGGCCGCGTGGCGGACCAGAAGCACGGCCGAAGCGGCGGTCAGCTCATCCACGCTCGCAACCGCTTCCTCCGGGCCCGGTCCCATGCGGCGCGCCAGTCCCGCCGCCCCGCGGCCGCCTCCGTCCGCTGCATCCACACGAGCTCCCCGGCTGCCATCGACGGCGGCTCCTCGTTCTGGACGGCGTCGAGGGCCACGGCCCGACGCAGCCACATCTCGGCCACTACCGCGTCCTGGTGGTCGCCGAGGACTGTCTGGAGGTCGGCAACCGCGTCGGCCATCTGCCGCGCCGAGCGGCCGACGACCACCTCTACCGCCTCGACCGCGTAGCGGCACCGCTTCGCCCTGATCCGCAGGTCGTGCAGCTCCTGGTCCGGGGCGTCGTCGCCGACGCGGCTGGCAGCGGTCGACAGCTTGCGCCATGGCCCCCGCGCGAGACCGGCGACATGGTCCTTGGCGGGCTCGGCTGCCTGCGGGAGGAGGGGAGGGCTCGTCGAGGCGGCGACGAGCGCGTCCAGAAGGGCGACGTAGCGGGCGCCCGACATGACCGCGGCCAGCGCGGTCTTGGCCGTCGCCCGCTCGGCGGCCAGCCGATCGAAGAAGCGCTGGGCGCCCGCCATGTCGTCGGCGGGCAGCGACTCCACCTGGCGCCGCAGTCGCGCGTCGAGAACGTCGGCGTCGCGCACCGATCCCAGCAGCCCGCCGAGCCATCTCAGCTCGGCGCGGGTGTGGCCCATCCACTCGGCGTCGACCAGCGCCCCGAAGGTGTGCAGGTCCGAGCGCAGGCGCCGGGTGGCGACCCGGGCCTGGTGGACGTCCTCGGGGTCTCCGTCGAGGAGCACCCCGGCGTGGTGGCGCACCAGGCCCACCGTGGCCGCGGCGACCGCCCGGCGGACCACGTCGCCCAGGGAGGCGTCCTTGCCGAGCTGGGCGGGGACGACGTCGGGAGGCTGTTGGGCCCTCGCGCCGAGCGCCCGGACCAGCTTGGGCACCGGCTCGGTCGCAGCCGCGCCCGCGGTCTCGAGCGCGGCGACGACGGTCCCGAGCACGTCGATGCCGGTCTCACCCTCGTCCAGCTCCACCTCGATCTCGCGGAACCGGTTGGACAGGCGGCGGCCCTCGTACACCGATACCTCGTCGTCGACCACCTCGGCCACCCGCCGTCCGTCGGCCTCGAGGAGCTCCACCCGGCGGCGCCGGGTACGCAACTTGGCGACGGCCGCCAGCGGGGAGCTGCGCGTGTACCCCTTCACGATGGCAACCAGGCCGGCTGGCACTGTCGAGGGCTTCCCCTCGAACGTGATCTCCTGGCGGACCAGGGCCGCCTTGCGCCGGCCCTTGGGCAGCTTCAGGGTCCAGCCGGTACCGTCGCCGCTCCGGTAGCGAACCGTCGCTCCCCAACGGGCCAGCCGGAGGTCGGCAGTGTCGTAGTAGACGGCTTCGAGCACCTGCGGCTCCGCGGCTGCCGCGGTCAGACCGTCGACCACTCCGCTCATGTCGGGCACGACGAAGCCGGGCCAGGCCTCGAGCTTGGCCTCCCGCTCCGATATCTGGCCCAGCACGCCCTGGTCGGCCCGGGTCACCTCTGGCGGCCGACGCCCGCCGGGTCGCGTGTGGTGTCGGTGGCCCGCTTCAAGGCCAGCTCCTGCAGCTGGAGGTGGGTGTTGACGCCGACGACGGTGGGGACCTTGGCCCAGCGACCGTCCGGTCCGAGCTCCCAGGCGAGGGTGTCGTCGGCCAGATTGACGTCGAGGATCTCCTGCAGGCGGTCGCGCAGGCGGGGCTCGGTAACCGGTGTGACGACCTCCACCCGGTGGTCGAGGTTGCGGGGCATGAGGTCGGCCGAGCCGATGTAGTAGTGGCGCTCGTCGCGGCCCCCGAAGGCGAAGATCCGAGAATGCTCGAGGAAGCGGCCGATGATCGAGCGCACCCGGATCGTCTCCGACAGGCCGGGCACGCCCGGCCGCAGGCAGCAGATCCCCCGCACGATCAGGTCGATGCGCACGCCCGCTTGCGACGCCTCGTAGAGGGCGTTGATGAGCTCCTCGTCGACCAGGCTGTTCATCTTCATGACGATGCGACCGGCGCCCTCTCCGTCGGTGGCGCTCATCTCGCCGCGGATCAGCTCGGCCAGCCGGGGGCGCAACGACGTGTTGGCCACCAGCAGGCGGCGGTACGGCACGTGGCTGCTGTACCCGGTGAGGTAGTTGAACAGCGAGCCGAGGTCGGCGCCGAGGTCGGAGTCCGAGGTGAGCAGGCCGATGTCCTCGTACGTGCGGGCGGTCTTGCGGTTGTAGTTGCCGGTGCCCACGTGGCAGTAGCGGCGCACGCAGTCGTCCTCGTCGCGCACCACGAGTGCGGTCTTGGTGTGGGTCTTGAGGCCGACTAGGCCGTAGACCACGTGGACGCCCGCCTCCTCCAGCGCTCGCGCCCAGCCGATGTTGGCCTGCTCGTCGAAGCGGGCCGTGAGCTCGACCATCACGACCACCTGCTTGCCCCCTCCGGCGGCGTCGATGAGCGACTGGACGATGGCGCTGTCGCCGGATGTCCGGTAGAGGGTCTGCTTGATGGCGAGCACCCGGGGGTCCGCCGCCGACTGGTCGATGAACTCCTCGACGGTCGTGACGAACGAGTCGTAGGGATGGTGCAGGAGCACGTCCTGCTTACGCAGGACCGAGAACACGTCGCTGCCCACCTCCTCGATCCCCGCCAGCTCCGGCGGGGTGACGGGCACCCAGGTCTCGTCCTTGAGCTCCGGACGGTCGATCTCGTGGACCGCCCACAGCCCGCCCAGGTTCACGGGACCATCCAGGGCGTACACGTCGGCTGGCCCCAGGTTCAGCTCTCCCATGAGCAGGTCGCGCACCTCCGGCGCCATGGAGCGTTCCACCTCGAGACGTACGGCCTGACCGAAGCGGCGCCGCCGCACCTCGAGGTCGACGGCGGCGAGGAGGTCGTCGGCCTCGTCCTCGGCGAGGGCGAGGTCGGCGTTGCGGGTGACCCGGAACGCGCAGTGCGACTCGACCTCCATCCCCGGGAACAACAGGTGCAGGTGGGCGGCGATGACCTGCTCGACGGCCACGAAGCGCTCGCCGTCGGGCATGACGACGAAGCGCGGGAGCAGGGGAGGCACCTTGACTCGCGCGAAGCGGCGCTCCCCGCTGCGGGGATTGCGCACGACCACGGCCAAGTTGAGCGACAGGTTGGAGATGTGGGGGAAGGGGTGGCCGGGGTCGACGGCCAGAGGCGTGAGCACTGGGAAGATGCGGCGCTCGAACTCGTCGACCAGGTGTTTGCGGTCGTCGTCGTCGACGTCGGCCCAGTCCGACAGCATGATCCGGGCCTCGGCCAGGGCCGGAACTACGTCCGCGAGGAACACGCTTGTGAGCCTCTCGGTCGCCGCCTCCACCCGTACCCTTATGGCGGCGAGCTGGTCGCGCGGGCTCAGTCCGTCGGGGGACCGGCCGCCGTGGCGCGACGCCAGCTGCTCCTTGAGCCCCGCCACCCGCACCTGGAAGAACTCGTCGAGGTTCCCGCTGAAGATGGCAAGGAACTTCACCCGTTCCAGGAGAGGGACGTTGGGATCGGCGGCCAGGGCCAGGACCCGCTCGTTGAAGTCGAGCCAGGACAGCTCCCGGTTCAGGTACGTCCCGGTCTCGGCGACGGGCGGCACCGGCTGTGGGCCGGCGGCGTCAGCCGGCACCCTCTTCGGGCGCAAAGCATGAACCGTTGCGGGAGAAGACAGTGGCTGATCCCCTCCTGGGTGCCGGCGACCATGAACGGCCTCGGCCGAACCTGTAGTTCCAAGCTACTGCTGCCCGCAAGTGGCCGTGCCCGAACTCCGGGTGAACAACAGCCAACGTAAAGGTAAACCGATCCGCCAATCACTCGGCCCCATCCGCAGTTGTCCCGGACAGGGGGTGTCAACTGCCGAAGGAATCGGCAATTCATCATGTGGTCACTGCTGCGCCCCGGAGGAGCCACGGCGAGTTCATCAGGCCGGAATAAGCAGTGCCGTGCGACGGACCGCTGCCCGGCTCCCCACGACGCCGACCCACGACCCGGCATCCCCACGCCCGGGTGCAGCGGTCCGTCGCAAGCCAATCCACCCAGAGATCGCCTTGTTCGTCGGTTTGCCTCACGGAGAGCTGCGCGACGCCGAACAGCACGTCTTGCGGTAGCCGGCGGGGACGCAGCGCCGTCATCCCCTGGTAGTTGACCGAGACTCCTAAGCTCGCTTCCGTGACTGGCGCGCCGATCGGCGAGCGGATCGCCGACGCGATACGTGCGGCCTGTCACCCGCGCCTGGTCCTCACGGCGTCAGTACCGGGGATGGACCCCGTCGGTTTGCTGACCATGGCCGACGCCGTGCCGTTGCCGGCCGAAGCCCTGGTCGGTATGCCAACGGCGGCGATCGGCGACGTCGACAGGCTGGTCATCGAGCTCTTCGAGCGCGAGGGCCGCCCACTCGTACGCCTGGCCCGGCTCTTCGTCGACGACCGCAACGCCGCTGAGGACTTGGTACAGGAGGCCTTCATCCGTCTCGCCCGCTCCGCCAGCAGGATCAAGGACGAGACCAAGGCCGCTGCCTACCTCCGTTCGATAGTGCTGAACCTGGCCCGCGATCACAACCGCCGCGGCCTGGTATCGCTGCGCCACCACCTGCCTCTCGACGAGCGCCGGGCGTCGGCCGAGGATCACATCGCGCTCTCAGACGACCAGGCAATCGTGATCGAGGCTCTCCGGGACCTCCCCCATCGCCAGCGCGGCTGCCTGGTGCTGCGCTACTACCAGGAGCTGGGGATCGACGAGATCGCCGCGACCCTCGGGATCTCCCGCAACTCGGTGAAGACGCACCTCAAGCGTGGTCTCGCCGCCATGGAGGCCCTCCTCGAAGGGACACGATGACCGTTCTCGAGGATCGACTTCACGAGGCGCTCCTGGGCGGAGCCGCCGCCCTCGACGAGAGCCCCGACCTGTTTGCGCGTGTCTGCCTCAGCATCGAGGACGACCGCCGCCTCCGGCGCCAGAGGCGCCGATCGGTAGGCGTGGCCGCCTGCATCGCCGCGGCTCTGGGCGCCCTGCTCGCAGCCGTAATCGACCGTCGACAAGGAGAGTTGCTGATGGACTGGTGGATCCTCGAACTGCTGGCCAATGCCCTGTTGGTGGGCGTCGCCCTATGGCTGGGACCGCTGATAAAGCGGTTCGGCAAGAGCTATGCCGCCGACGTGTTCAGGGCCAACCCCCGAACCGGCAAGAGCTTCATCGTGTTGACCGACATTGCCTACTACCTCATCTTCTTCGCCTACATCCTCTTCACGATCAGCTTCGAGCTGAAGGGGAACTGGGGGCAGACCGTCGGAGGCGCTCAGCTCCAGCACGAGGTGGCGCGTGTCGGCGGGATCCTGCTCATCCTCGGGTTGCTCCATGGCCTCAACCTCGTCGCCATGCCAGTCATGGGCCGCCTCTTAACCCTGAACCGCCATCTCGACGAGGGGGGCCCGCCGACGACTGCTCCGGTCGAGGCACCCAAGAGCTAGCTGAATGCCCGGCCACTTTCGGGACAGGACCGGAGAGGTCGGGTCCGTGGGCGCGATGGCGGCGCTCGCCGCGGGCGCCGCACTGGTCCTCGTCATCGGTGCCGGCTTCCTCGTCGGTGGAGTCCGCGGGCCTGGCGGTCACTCCAGCCCTCCACCGCCCGGGTCTCGGGCGCTGGCGCCACCTCGGGCGACCATCCCGGTCGCCCCCGTCGAACCCAGCCCGCTCAACCTGACGGTCGTGGTCGTTCGGGCGACAGAGCCGGGTCGCTTCAGCGCCGACCAGGCCGTCGACGGGCTGGAACCCGACACGGTGATTCGCGTCCGGGCGATCGGGTTCGACTCCTTCGAGAAAGGTGTGGTCGAGCAGTGCGTGCTCGGGCTGGGGCAGCGAACGGGTTGCGGGAGCGCGTTCCCGGTCCAGTTCGACGAGGCCGGGATTGCCGACTTCCAGTACCGGATGCGTGACTCCTTCACCGCCGGGCGGTGCCGCGCCGGCCGGCCGACGTGCCTGCTGCGGGTGGGAGGCTCGGACTCCGGGCGTCAGGGTTCGACGGCCACCGTGATCGGAGACCGGGCGCCGCCCGCACGAGTCCAAGTGGAACCGCGCACCGGTCTCTTCGACGGCCAGGCGATCGACGTGTCCGTGGCGAACGTCCCGGCCAACAGCGAGGTTGTGGTGCTGCTCTGCGCGCCGCCTGGCTCCTACGACGTCAGCCGCTGCGGTGCACCTGGCCGAGCGAAAACGTTCCGGGTGGGGCGCGACGGTGTGGGCAAGGGCGAGCTCGTCGTCCGTACTGGGCCGCTCGGTACGGACTCGGTGCCGTGCGGGGAGCGGCGCACGTGCGGGGTGGTCGTGGCCACCAGCGAGGGCTTCGTGATCGCCCCAGCCACCCCCATCGGATTCTCCCGGGGCCCAGGGGCGGTCTACGACGCCGGGCGACTGGCCGCCGGGCTGCTCGCCGCCTTCGTTCTCCTCGGGATCGCCGTGATCCTGGTCCGCACGACCGACTGGACGAAGCCCACCGAGGCCGCCACCCCCCGCCTGGACAACGCCGACCTCCAGACGGCGGCTGACCTCGACGATCTGTTCGGTACCGACGAGGAGCTCGAGGCCCGTGACCCGCTGCCCTTCTGAGATTTCTCGGGTTTCTCCCGGCTCGTGTCACCCGGTGGGCAGAGTTTCGGTGTCTGTAGCGGGCATGACCACACCTGCGGTATCTCGATTCCCGTCCGGCGTCGCCTTCGCGGTGGCGATACTCCTTACCGCGGCCGCCTGCGGTGGCGGGGAGGACCAAGCTTTGCCATCAACGACGGCGGAGCCGGCCAAGGCCAAGGCCGCCGTCGAGATCACCGCCCCCGGCGATGGGTCCGAGGTAGCCAGCCCGGTCAAGGTGACCATGTCGGCTTCGGAGCTCACGATCGAACCGGCGGGCGCGGTACGTGAGGGCGCCGGGCACTTCCATGTGATGGTCGACGTGGGCTGCGTGCCCCCCGGCGACCCGATCCCGCTGGAAACCGCCGGCTTCAACCACTTCGGCAAAGCCCAGACTGAGGCGGCCCTCGCGCTGGCGCCGGGCAAGCACACGCTGTGCCTGCAGGCCGGGAACGGTGCCCACACCGCGCTCGATCTGACCGACGAGATCACCGTCACCGTGACGGGCGGCTGACGAATGGATTCGATCACGACCGCCGCGCAGAGGATCAAGGCGCCTGGCTTCGCCGCCCTGGCGTGGTTGGTGGCCCTGGCGGCCTGGATCTCGATGGACGTGGCCAACGCCACGTGGGGATGGACCCGGCCCGCCGAGGCGGCCTACGTACTCGTGACCCTGGCCGTACCGACCGCAGCTGTCTTGCTCGTCGTCGCTCAGGTCCACCTGGCCCGGACCTTGGGTGGGCTCGGTTGGGTGTCGGGCGTCGGTACCGGCGTGACGGCCCTAGGCGGGGCCGTCGGGCTCGTCGCCTGGGCCGTTCCCGTCTGGGCCACTCTCATCGCAATCGGCATGCTGCTGTTCGGTGTGCCGATGCTGGTCCACGGTCGGGTGCCCCGGGTGCCGGGGCTTGGGATCACGCTGGCCTTCGTCCCGACGGCATTGGTAGGTCTTGCCGGGTTCGCCGAAACGTGGATCTCGGTGCCGCTCGCCGTGTCCACTCTCGTGTTGGCATTGGGCCTGCGGGCACTGGGCCAGTGGGTGGCTACCTACGACGACGTCCGGTCATGAACCGGCCCGGGTGGAGGTGGTGGATGGTTGGCGCGGTGCTCATCGCCGCGACGACGGAGATCATGGCGATCTTGGCCGCCTACAGGGCGCGGGTGGCGGCGTCGGTGCCTTGGCGGATGCAGGCGGCGACTCCTACGCCCCGGTAGGAGGCGCCGGCGAGGAGCACCGCGCCGAGGGATCGGACCGCCGTCTCGATGCGATCGACCCGGGCGGCATGGCCGGGGGCGTACTGCGGGAAGGCGCGGGGCCAGCGGTCCACCAGGCTGGTTTCAGGTTCCTCGGTGATCCCGAGCGCCTCCGCCATCTCCTCGTGGAGCCGACCGACGAGCGTGGGGTCGTCCATGGCCGAGGGGCGGTCGTCACCGAACCGCCCGGCGGACGCTCGAAGGAGAACCATCCCGCCTCGACGTAGCTCCGGCCACTTGCTCGTCGTCCACGTGCAGGCCGTCGTCAGCCGGCCGTCGACCCGGGGAACGAGGAACCCGGCGCCGTCGGGGTGGGCGGGTAGGGCCGCCGGTCGGTAGCCGAGGGTGACCACCGCCACCGAGGCATGGTCGATGGCCCTCAGCTCGGCGGCGGCCTCGGGCGACAGGCGTTCGAGGAGGTCGGCGGCGGCGAAGGACGGCACGGCGAGGATCACCGAGTCGGCTTCGACATCGGGCCCCGGCTCGCAGGCCAGCCGCCAGCGACCGGAGTCGGTTCGGTCCAGGGACGTGACC
>JBOGIF010000132.1:0-28700 GCA_050742415.1 Acidimicrobiales bacterium
GCGAGGCCCCGCTTGACCCGTTCGGTTCCCGTGACGGCGGCGGCATCCATTTCCCTCGATCCTACCGGCCGCCCGTCTGGCGCCGGTTCGGGATCGACGAGTATCAACACCCGAAGCGATGTGCTTCGGCATACGCCGTCGCCTTCTCCCTCCGGTCGACGTCGGCCGTGGAAGGCGAGAGCACTTCGACGACCAGTGCCGGCTCGGGGCCAAGAATGCTACGATTAGTGGCATGAATCGTGTGCGGATCTCTACCACTGTGGACGGGGAGCGTCTGGCGGCCTGCCGTCGTCTGGTGGCCGCCCCCGACAGCCGCCTTCTCGATCAGGCGCTGGCTGCGCTTATCGAGAAGGTCCAGACGGAGAGGGAACTCGCCATTCTCGACGCTCTTCCCTACGAGGCCGACCCGGAGCTCTCCTGGGAGGCGCCTCCTGGTCCTGACCTTCCGTACGACGGTCGGGTCCCTGGCGACGTGATGCGCCTGGCCAAGGCCCGGCGGCGAAGGGGCTGAGCGGCCGGTGGAAGGTCTCGGGCATGCCCAGGTGTGGTGGGCCGACCTCGACAAGGTAAGGCCGGTCGTCGTTCTCACTCGCTCGGCAGTGGCACCCCGGCTGGCAAGAGTGCTCGTCGCGCCGGTTACCACGACGGTGCGCGGGATCACCACGGAGGTGGCCATCGGCCCGTCGGAGGGCGTGCAGGAAGGATCGGTGGCGAGCCTCGACAACGTGCAGCTCGTTCCTGTTGGACGCCTGCTGCGCCGGGCCGGGCGGGTACCCGACTCCCGATGGCCGCAGTTCTGCGAGGCGATGGCCGACGTGATGGCCTGCTGACGGACCGAGTCCGGCGGACTGCCGGACGCGGGTCAACCGATGGTGGTCCGCGCTCCCGGGGCCGCCAGCTCTACCCAGGTGCGTCCGGGCAGCAGGCGGATCGGCGCGCCGGCACTGTCGGTGTAAGTCGTGAGTGCCGATGCCGACGGCTTCGACCACTTGCCCCTCACGAGCGTGCCACCCGAGAAGAACCACGCGTCGCCCTGGCCCACCGTGCGGGCCACGCTCACCTGGGCGCCCGACTGGTCGATGTCGCCCGGGCTGATCTGGTACGGCGTGAACTGCAGGACGACGTTGGTCGGCGCGATCTGTGCGCCGCCCTCGACGGTGTGAGCGGTTCCCTTCTCGGTGCGCTTCCAGGTGCTCGTAGCGGCATCGAAGGCGAACTCAACCGGGGTGATCCCGACGACCACTCCCAGGCGGGCCGCGGGCACCGCGCCGGCGCCCGTGAACGGCGTTCCGGCCGCCAGGAACTCCGACAGCCGGGGAGGTGGCTTCACGCCAGCAGGCGCCTTGGCGTAGAGAGCGGCAGTGGACGGGAACCGGTCGTGGGGTGCGGCCCGGCCCCGGCGGCGCGGGTAGGCGTCGGGGAACCGGTCGTAGCCGACGTCAGTGATCCCGGGAGTGCCGCGCAGTAGGCCGATGAACTTCGGCGTGCCGCCCGAGTAGCCGAAGAGCGGCATCAGTGGGGCCAGTATGTCGGGGTCGGACGGCCGCACCGATCGGACCGGGCCGACCGGGTCGGCGTCGGTGGAGTGGAACACCGCCAGGAACCGCGTTACGCCGCCCTCCACGATCTCCTCGTAGACCACGTCGGCCACGTCAAGCCCGATCTGGGGGCGAGCCAGGGGCCCACCCTCGACCTTCATCACCAGGGCCGGCCGGGCCAGCTTGGCCAGGTCGGTCGCCGGCAAGCCGGTGAGTGGGAAGGGCGGCGGCGCAACCGTGGTCGTAGGCGCCAGGGTCGTAGCCGGAGGTCGAACGGCCTTCTTCTTGCCGCCGCAGCCGACCCCGGCTACGAGCAGTAGTACCGCCAGGCCGACAGCGGTGCGAGAGCGTCCCAGCTTCACTTCACAGCTCCTTCAGGGCGTTGATACGCGGCTCGAGGGGCAGATGCGTGTCGAACCTCGACGTTGGCAGCGGTGAAGCCAACCACATGTGGGCGGTCGCCTTCGAGGCCGATGCCACCACCGTGGAACCGGCCGAGAGCTTCTCCAGGGCCGACACCAGCCCGGGCGGGTAGCGGGTCAGACGGACGCCAGCGGCGTCGGCCACGTCGTCGTGCCCGATCCCGACGACAGCGCAGATCAGGCGCGACACCATGGATGTCAATGGCGCGAGCAAGCGCGCCTCCGGTCGTGCCGGCGCAAAAGAGCCCTTGCTGGCGAGAAGGTCCGGCGCCAGGACGGGCCCGGCGACCAGCGTGGAGGCGACGGTGTAGACGACGACCTCCTGGCTCTTGACCTGGGCCAGCTCCCGGGCCAGCACAGCCTCCAGCTCGACCCGGCTGAGCCCGTTCAACAGGCCGGTCGTCACTGCCAACGAGGCCGGCGCCCGCCGGCTGCGCGCCGCCACAAGCACGTTGAGCCCGTCGTCGTCGATCACGTAGAGGTCCGGCTTCGTGACACCGGCGGCCACGCACAGGCCGTCGACCAGGTTGTGCAGGCGGGCATGCACCTTGGGGTCGGCGGGACGCGCCCGGATCACGGCGAGCACCGCCCCCTGGGAGCTCCGCCACAGGCCGGCAGTCACCAGCGCCGCCAAACCCAGAGCCACGGGCAGGGCGACCGCCGGCCGCGCTCCGACCAGCAGAGCCAAGGCCGCAAGGACCACCCACAGCACCAGCCCGGATGCCGCGCCTACGGCTGCTGCCCGTCGTCGGTTGCGGGTCAGGGCCGGGGTCGCCGCGAGGCGGTGTCGTAGAGCTCGAGATAGCTCTCGGCCAGACGGTCCATCGAGAACTCGTGGGCCCGGGCGTCGCCGGCCGCCGACAACGACGCGGCAGTCGACGGCTCGCGGAGCACCTTCCCCAGGGCAGCCGCCAAGGCCGCGGCATCACCCGGGGGCACCAGCAGCGCCGCGGCCCCGTCGTCGGACATCTTCCGGTAGCCGGTGAGGTCGCTCGCCACGATCGGGGTCCGGGCCGCCATCGCCTCCAACAGGACCATGCCGAAGGACTCGCCGTACAACGACGGCGCGCAGAGCACGTCGGCGCCACGCAAGCGCCGGGCCTTTTCCTCGTCGCTGATCCGACCAAGCCATTCCACCCGCTTGTCGCCTGCCGTCCGGGCTCGCAGCCGGGGTGTCTCCGGACCGTCGCTGGCCACCCAGACGCGCAGCTCCGCGGGGAGCCGCTGAAGGGCGTCGAGGAGGACCTCGAGGCCCTTTCGCGACTCGTGGCGGGAGACGAACAGGACCGTGGGCGCCTCGGTGGGCCACGGGTCGACCTTGGCGAACCGCTCGATCTCGATGCCGTTGTTGACCATGACGTACTCGCCACCGATCGACGCGGAGGCAAGCGCACGGGCGTCTTCGGACACGGCGCAGCGCACGGCGAGCCGCAGCGCCAGCCAGCGGGCCAGCGGCCGCAGCCACCTATAGGGAGCGCTGCTGCCGGCGGCGTGGAAGGTGCCGACCATCGGGACCGAGCCCATGACGAGGCTCGTGAGGGTGGGGCCGGGCGACAGTGGTTCGTGCAGGTGCAGCACGTCGAACGTCTCGTCGCGCAGCGCATGCAGCGTTCGCAGCACGCACGAAGGGTCGGGAGCCACCGGGGCCATCGAGCCGTTGATCGCGGTGGGTATGCAGTTGCCGAGCGGCGTCACACCGACGTCGGGAGGCGGCCCGTCACAGGGGCCGAGCACCCTGACCTGATGACCGAGAAGACGCAGGGCTCGGCCCAGAGCGAGAACCTGCCCTTGCACGCCCCCGGGGAGCGAGAGGCTGTAGGGGCACACAAGAGCCACGCGCACAGCCGTCGAGCGTATCCCGGCCCCGGTGGTGCCCAGCGGGCTCCGGGTCATACTGACCGCCATGACCGAAGACAACCTCACCAGAGCCGAGGCGCAGGACCGGGCGACCAAGGTCGCCGGCGTCTCCTACGAGGTCGTCCTCGACCTGACCGGCGACGGCGACACATTCGTGAGCGACACGACTATCCGCTTCACCGCCCCGCTGGTCGGCCTGGCCACCTTCGTCGACCTTGACGCTGCCGGCGTCCGCGAGGTCACCCTCAACGGGCAGGTGTTCGACCCCTCGATCTTCGATCCCGACCGCAGCCGGCTCCCACTACGCACCCTTCTGGCCAACAACGAGCTGCGGGTCGTAGCCGACTGTCGCTACCAGCACACCGGGGTGGGCCTCCACCGCTTCGTGGACCCGACCGACTCCAAGACCTACCTCCACACCCAGTTCGAGCCCTACGACGCCCACCGGGTCTTCACCTGTTTCGACCAGCCCGACCTGAAAGCCACGTTCACCCTCACCGTTGTCGCGCCGGATGACTGGACCGTTGTCAGCAACAACCCGGTAGTCGAGCGGGAGAAGGGCCGCTGGCGCTTCGACGCCACGCCCGAGATCCCGACATATCTCGCGGCAGTGGTAGCCGGGCCGTACTCGGTGGTTCGAGACCGCCACCGCGACATCGACATGGCCATCTTCTGCCGCGAGTCGCTGGCGTCGTTCCTCGACGCCGAGGAGCTGTTCGAGCTCACCAGGCAGGGCCTCGACTTCTTCGAGGCCGAGTTCGCGTGCGAGTACCCGTTCGAGAAGTACGACCAGCTCTTCGTGCCGGAGTTCAACTTCGGGGCCATGGAGAACCCCGGGTGCATCACCTTCAACGAGGGGATGATCTTCCGCTCGCGCCAGACGGACTCCGCCCACGAGAACCGGGCCAACACGCTTCTCCACGAGATGGCGCACATGTGGTTCGGCGACCTCGTGACCATGAGGTGGTGGGACGACCTGTGGCTCAACGAGAGCTTCGCCACCTACATGGCCACCGCGGCATTGGCTCGTGCCACCCGGTTCACCGACTCGTGGGTGCGCTTCGCGTCCGGCACCAAGGCCCACGCCGTCATGGCGGACCAGCTCCCTTCCACCCACCCCATCTTCGCCGACATCGTCGACACCGACGCGGTGCGCCTCCACTTCGATGGCATCACTTACTCCAAGGGGGCGTCGGTGCTGCGCCAGCTGGTGGCCTGGGTGGGACAGGACGCCTTTGTGGAGGGAGTGCGGAGGTACTTCCCACGCCACCAATGGGCCAACGCCGAGCTGGCGGACTTCCTCGGCGCGCTCGAGGAGACGAGCGGGCGAAAGCTGGAGCCGTGGTCGCGCCTGTGGCTGGAGACGGCCGGCGTGAACACGCTTCGGGCCGAGGTGGAGGTGGCCGACGACGGCACCTTCTCGTCCTTCGCCGTTCGCCAGGAGGCATTGCCGGGCCATCCCACGCTGCGCTCGCACCGGGTGGCGATCGGCCTCTACCGAACCGGTGCCGACGGGAAGCTCGTGCGCGACCGTCGGCTGGAGCTCGACGTGGACGGGGCCCGGACTGAGGTCCCCTCGTTGGTCGGCGAGAACCAACCCGACCTGCTGCTGCTCAACGACGACGACCTGACCTACGCCAAGGTTCGCCTCGACGACCGCTCCCTGGCCACCCTCGAAGCGCGCCTTAGCGCCGTCGAAGACCCTCTGGCCCGCAACCTGTGCTGGGCCGCCGCCTGGGACATGGTGCGCGACGCCGAGATGGCCTCCCGCCGCTGGTCGGCGTTGGTAGTGGGCCACGCTCCAGCCGAGCCCGACGACACGACTCTCGCCCGGCTGCTCGCCCAGGCGGTGGCGGCAACCGACAACTACACCGACCCCGCTTGTCGGGTAACAGCTCGGGGCGGTTTGGCGACGGCCGCTCGCGCCGGTCTGGCGGGGGCCGAGCCCGGGAGCGACCAGCAGCTGGCCTGGGCCCGCCACCTGCTGGCCGTAGCTGACGGCGCCGACGACCTGTCCTGGGCCCGCGGCCTGCTGGACGGGTCGACCCTCGTGCCCGGCCTGGCGGTCGACACCGACCTCCGCTGGGCGGTGGTAGGAACCCTCGCCGCCGCGGGCGAGACCGACGCCGAGGCCCTGATCGCCGCCGAGCTCGACCGCGACCCGACCGACATCGGGCGCCGCCAGGCGGCCTCGGCCCGCACCTCCCAGCCCGTCGCCGCCGCCAAGGAGGAGGCCTGGCGCCAGCTCATGGCGCCCGGCCTCCACCTGGCTGAGCTTCGGGCCGTAGCCGGTTCCTTCTGGCAGCACGGCCAGGAGGACATGCTGGCGCCCTACGTCGAGCCGTACTTCGAGTCCGTCGGCCAGATATGGAACGAGCGCACACGCGACGAGGCGCTCAGCCTGCTTAGGGGGCTGTACCCCCGAACCCTCATCCGGCCGGAGGTCGTCACCGCCACCGACCGAGCCCTGGCGGACGAAGCCCTTGCCGGTCCGGTGCGTCGGGTCCTCGCCGAGGGCAAGGACGGTGTCGAGCGGGCCCTGCGCGCCCGGGCCGCCGATCGCGACCCATCCGACTGATCCCACCGCCGCATCGTGGGCCCGCTCGCTGTAGTCGCAGCCGTAGCCCTCGCGGTCGTCGCCTACGCGCACCAACGGGTCGTCCGCCGGACGGGTTGGGGGCTTCCCGAGCACGCCGGTCGACTGCTGGCCCTCCTCGGGGTCCTGGGCTTCTCGGGCGCGTGGGTGGCGTGGTTCACGTCGGCGAGCGGCTTTTACACCGACGACCTCATCAACTTCCGCCAGGCCCAGGTGCAAGGGATGTCGCTGCGATACCTGTTGGAGCCCACTTCGGCTCACCTCGCCCCAGGGCACCGCCTCGGCGACTGGGTGATCCAGCGGTTCTTCCCGCTCGATTTCCCGGTGGCGATCACCCTCATGGTGGTCGGGCTGGTGGTGTCGTTGGCTCTGTTCCACCGTCTCGTGGCCGAGCTGTGCCGTCCCGGTGCCGGGCCCCTGGTCGTCACCCTTCTTTACGGCGTCTCGGTGACGCAGGTTGCCGTGGTCCAGTGGTGGGCTTCGGGGCTCGACCGGGTGCCGGCCACCATCTTCAGCTTTGTAGCCACCCTCGCCTACGTCCGCTTCTTCCGGACGGGCTCCAAGCGGCTCCTAGCGCTCTCCCTGGCCGCCCTGGCCGTCGCCTTGCTCTTCTACGTCAAGCCCGTTCTGGTCCCCGTCTATCTGGTGCTGATGCGGGTGCTCCTGCTGCAACCCGAGCGGCCGCTGCGTGAGACGGTGGCGGCAGCCCTAAAGGAATGGCGGGTGTGGGCTCTCTACCTGCTGCTCGTCGGCGCCTACTTGTTCCTCTATGTGGGCCAGTACCGCGAGGGCGGCCAGATCTACAGCCCGTCGCCGGGCAACGTGGCGCGATACCTCCGCCCGCTCTGGTTCGAGGTCACCGCTCCCGGGTTCTTCGGCGTCTACGTGGACCCCGACCACCGTTCGGCCCTGACGCCCCTCGGGATCGTGCTACCCCAGATCGGGGTGCTGATCGGGCTGATCTGGACCGTCCGGCGACGGGCTTCGGCTTGGCGGCCATGGGCCCTCTTCGCCGTCGTGTTCCTGGTCAACGCCGCGCTCATCGGGCTGACGCGGATCGGGTACTTCGGGCCCCGCCAGACCTCCTACATCCTGTTCTACAACCTCGAGACAACGTTCGTCTTCTTCCTCGCCGCCGCCGTCGCCGTGCTTCCTGCCCGCCATGCCCGTCATCCCCACACCCGCCCGGCCGCCCACATCGGACCGGCGCGCATAGTGCCGACTGCCGGGCGGGTGATGGTCGGGCTGGCCGTCCTCGCCTACGTGGTCTTCTCGTGGCAGGGAGCGACGCGGGTGCGCGACTTCTTCCCGGGCGGCGACGCCCGGCGGTACATGGGCCGGGTGGGCACAGCCCTCGGCCAGCTGAAGCGGGCGGAGCCCGACGCCGCCCTCGTCGACCGCAAGGTGCCGGACAACGTGGTGTTCCGATTCGCCGGGCTCTACACCAGCTATTCCGAGATCCTGCCGCTGGTGAACGAAGGGGTCACCAACGACCCGACCGGCCGCTACCTGTGGGACCTCGACGGCGACTCCGGGGACGAAGCGGTCGTGCGCCCGGTGACCTTCGTCCCAACCGCCGGCGGCGACGCCCGGACGCTTCTGTGGCTGCAATCGCTCGGCGCCAGCCACGCCACCATCGAGCCCTCCGACGACGCCTTCTGCGTCCGGTCGGGCCCGAAGCTGGCCGTGATCGGGTATCAGCCGGGCCAGCCCCTGGAAGGCCAGTCCTTCCTGCGGCTGGGCTACTCGTCGGAGCCGAGCAGCCTCCTCGGAGTCGTCGCCGAGCCCATCGGTGCGGCCGGACGGCCAAGGGACAAGTTCGTCACCCTGGCGACCGGCGGCGGCCACATCACGGTGATGGAGATCGACGCCCCCACCCTCCAGCGCCTTTACTTCGTCGTCGCGCCCAACTCGCGCGTCTGCCTCGACCGCATCGAGCTGGGCCACCTCGCCTCCCGGCCCGGCCCCGTCTACTCGATGAAGAGCCGGGACCTCAGCAACCGGGAGCAGTGAAGCCGGTACCGGCCCATGGCCCCGATGGTGCCGAACCCGTAGCGGATGTTGGCGCGCATCGACGTGGACGAAGCTTCGGCGAAGTAGCGGGTCTGGATGGGAACCTCGACGATTCTCTGCCCGAGGGCGACGGCCTGGGCGATCACCTGGGAGTCGAACACGAAGTCGTCGGAGTTCCTCATGAACGGCACGGTCTCGAGGAACCGGCGGGAGTAGGCCCGGTACCCGGTGTGCATCTCGCTGAGCGTCGTGCCGAGCATCCGGTTCTCGAACGCGGTCAGGGCTTTGTTAGAGACGTACCGGTACAACGGCATCCCACCGGCGCGGGCCGCGCCCGGGACCATCATCCTGCTGCCCAGCACGAGGTCGGCCTCGCCCCGCTGGATGGGACCGATCAGGTCGGGGATGACGGCCGGGTCGTACTGGCCGTCGGGGTGCAGCATCACCACCACGTCGGCTCCCAGCCGGAGCGCCTCCAGGTAGCAGATCTTCTGGTTGCCGCCGTAGCCGACGTTGTGCGGCAGACCGATGGTGCGGATGGGTAGCCGGGCGGCAACGTCGAGGGTGCCGTCGTGGCTGCGGTCGTCGACCAGCAGGATCTCGTCGACCACCCCTCGGCGGATCCCCTGGTAGGTGGCAGCCAGGGTGCGGGCCGCGTTGTAGGCCGGCATCACCACCAGTACCCCACACCGGCCGGCGTCCTGGGCAGCCGCCGGCTGGGCGCTGTCGGGGGCTTCTCGTCGCACCGCCCATGTTCGCACGAAGCCGGGCGCGCCTACCGTTGAAGAGTGCCACCGGACCCTCTAGTGCTGGCCGGGCGCCGGATCGGCGTCACCGCCGACCGCCGCGGCAAGGAGCAGGCCGACCTTTTCCTGCGCCGGGGCGCCGAGGTCGTCCACGGGCCCACCATGCGCACGATCGACCTATCTGCCAGCGACGAGCTGAGGCAGGTGACCACCCAGCTCGTCGACAGCCCGCCAGACATCCTCGTCGTGACGACCGGCATGGGAATGCGGATGTGGCTGGAGGCGGCGGCGGGCTGGGGTCTCGAACGCGGGCTCCTGGCCGGGCTGGCCGACGCCCGAGTCGTGGCCCGGGGAGCCAAGGCGGCGGCAGCCATCGTGCGCGCCGGTCTCGTCGTCTCCTGGCAGGCCCCCCGTGAGACGGTCCGGGAGATCGTCGAGCACCTGGAGGCAACGGTGGCAGGCGCCCGCGTTGCCGTGCAGCTCTTCGACCCCGACGACATCGCCGCCACCGTCCGGCTCCGGGCCGCGGGCGCCGACGTGATCGGGATGCCCGTCTACCGCTGGGCGCTGCCCGACGATCCCGGCCCAGCCCTCGCCTTGGTGGAAGACGCGGTTGCGGGCCGCCTCGACGCCGTAACCTTCACCAGCCAGCCGGCGGTCCGCCAGCTGTTCCGGCTGGCCGCGGGCGCCGGACAGGAGCACGAGCTACGGGTGGCCCTGAACTCCACGGTGGCCGCCTCCTGCGTGGGGCCGGTGTGTGCCGAGGCCGCACGCGACGAGGGCATCGAGGAACCCCTGTGGCCCGAGCCGCCCAGGCTCGTCGCCATGGTCCGCCAGCTCACCGACCACCTTACCGGGACTTAATCTCGCAAAATCTGATCTGGTTACTCAGGAATCGGTTAAACTGGTCGGGATGAGCCAGACGAAGACGGTCGAGGTCGGCCCCGGCGCGATATCGCCGGCTGCCCTCGCCGACATCACCAAGTTCGAGACCATGCTGGCCCGCCACCTGGCCGGCACGATGGACGAGGACGCCTTCCGGGTCTTCCGGCTCAACAACGGCATCTACGGCCAGCGCCAGGGCGGGCGTAACCAGATGGTGCGGATCAAGGCGCCCTACGGCCGCCTGGAGCCCGAACAGCTGGAGACCTTGGCCGATGTCTCCGAGGAGTTCTCGCGGGGTTGGGGCCACATCACCACCCGCCAGAACATCCAGTTCCACTTCGTCGAGCTGGAACGGGTCCCGGCCCTTCTGCGGAAGCTGGCGGAGGTCGGCCTGACCACCAGGGAGGCGTGCGGCGACACCGTGCGCAACGTCACCGGCTGCCACCTCGCGGGAGCGTGCCCCTTCGAGGTACTCGACATCAGCCCGTGGGCGGAGGCTGCCTTCCAACACTTCCTGCGCCATCCCTATGCGCAGCGCCTGCCCCGTAAGTTCAAGATCAACTTCTCCGGCTGCGTCACCGACTGCGGCCAGGCCATGTTCAACGACCTCGGGGTGGTGGCCGTCAACCAGCCCCAGCCCGACGGCACGCTGGAGCGGGGCTTCCGCGTCTTCATGGCCGGAGGCCTGGGGGCGAACCCCCACCCCGCCATCGCCCTCGAGCCTTTCACCGCCCGCGAGGACCTCCTGCCCACGCTGGAGGCGGCACTGAGGGTGTTCGACCACGACGGAAACCGCGACAACAAGCTCCGGGCGCGCATGAAGTGGCTCGTCGACACCCTGGGCGCCGACGAGCTGCGAAGGCGGATACTGCGGGAGCGCAAGCTGCTCCCGGCGTCGGTCACGTGGCCCGGCGGGCTACCCGTCGAGGTCCGTGAGCACGGCGACGACCCCGCGGGCGTCGGCGGCGACCAGGCCCCCACACCGGTTGGCTGGGGCAGCGAGGTCGTGCTGCGCCGGCCCGACCCCTATGGGCGCTGGGACGAGTCCAATGTCGTCCGCGGCAACGCCAAGGGCACGGTCTCGGCTTACGCCTGGGCCCGCTTGGGCGACGTCACCGCCGAGCAATTCCGAGGCCTGGCCGCCATCCAGCGTGATCTCGGGGCCGAGGTGCGCGTGACCAACCGCCAGAACGTCGTGTTCCGGGATCTGGCCGAGGAGCAACTGCCGGAGCTGTACCGGCGCCTCGACGCCCTGGGAATGGCGCAGCCCGGTGCCGAGCTGGCCCGCGACGTCGTCAGCTGCCCGGGCGCCGACACCTGCAGCCTGGCCGTCACCCAGTCGCGCGGCCTGGCCGGCGCCATCGGCGACGCACTCGAGGAGGCGGGCCTGGCCGAGGTGGGCGGCGTGAGGATCAACATCTCGGGCTGCACAAACTCCTGCGGGCAGCACCACGTGGCCGACATCGGCTTCCTCGGTGTCGAGCGCCGGGCGCACGGCCAGTCGGCCCCCGGCTACCAGATGTTGCTCGGTGGCCACCTGGGCCAGACCGAGGTGGAGTTCGGCCACAAGGCGCTCCGGCTCCCCGCACGGGCCGTCGGCGCCGCCACCGTGAGGGTGGTCGGGCGGTTCGCCGCCGAGCGCAGCGCCGGGGAGACCTTCGTCCAGTGGCTGGACCGCTCCGGCGGCGCGGCTGCCGTAGGCACCACCCTTCGCGACCTCGACGTCTTCCCCACCCCCGAGGAGAACCCGCAGTTCTACGTCGACTTCGACGAGACGACCCCGTTCGACGGCAGCATCGGGGTGGGCGAGTGCGCAGCGTCCTGAGCCCGCTGGACCGCGCCGAGGGCGACCTCAGCGACGCGGAGCTGGCCGAGGTCGACGCTTCATTCCAGGGGGCCACCGCCGAGGAGGTCGTCGCCTGGGCGGTCGAGCGCTTCCACCCCCAGCTGTGCCTGGCGTCTTCGATGACAGACGCGGTTCTGATCGACCTCGCCGTGCGGGTCGAGCCCGCCGTGGAGGTCGTCTTCATCGACACCGGCTACCACTTCCCCGAGACCCTGGCCACGGTCGAGGAGGTCCGCCGCCACTACGGCCTCAATCTGCGGATGCTCACCGCCGCCCGCCACGACGCCGAGCTGTGGCGTCTCGACCCCGAGAACTGCTGCTCGGCGGTCAAGGCGGGCCAGCTCGACCGGGCCCTGGCCAGCAAGCTGGCGTGGATGAGCGGGCTTCGCCGAGCCGAGTCGCCCACCCGGGCCAAGGCGCCGATCGTCGCCCGGGACCTGCGGGGGCTGGTGAAGGTCAACCCACTGGCCACGTGGACCGACGACGACGTGAAGGCCTACATCGCCACCCACGACGTCCCGGTCAATCCCCTCGTGCACGACGGCTACCTCTCGATCGGCTGCGCCCCTTGCACTCGGCCGGTGTCCGACGGCGAGCATCCCCGGTCCGGCCGCTGGGCCGACCACGACCGCCTGGAGTGCGGCCTGCACTACTAGACCTCCGAACCGGGCCACTAGCGTCGGCCCCGTGGCGGAGGAAGAAGCGGTTGAGGAAGACGCGGCGCAGGATGCCCGAGCCCGGCCGTCGCGCCGCAGGCTGTTCCTGATCGTCGCCCCCATAGTCGTCCTCACCGCTCTCGGAACGTTGGCCACCGCCTTCACCCCGGTGCTGGCGGCCAAGCACCCGCTGCTGCTCATCGCCCTCGACGCTCGCAACCGCATGCTGGTGCTGGCCCGAGAGGTCGACGTCGTTCCTTTCGTGGTCGTCGCCCTGCTGCGCCGGACCCTCAGCGACCCGCTCTTCTACCTGCTGGGCCACTACTACGGCGACGGGGCTGTGCGCTGGCTGGAGAAGAAGGGCGGCGGTGGCGACATCGTGAAGCTCACCGAGAAGGGCTTCAAGAAGGCGTCGTACCCGATGGTCTTCCTCTTCCCGGGTGCAGTCGTGTGCGCGCTCGCCGGCGCTACCGGCATGTCGCCCCCGGCCTTCCTCGTCACCAACATCGCCGGCACGCTGACTTCGATCCTTCTGGTCAGAAGCTTCAGCTCGGCCATAGCAAGCCCGGTCGAGGGCTTGCTCGGCTTCTTCAACCGGCACTTGGTCGCCACCACCGCCGTGAGCGTGGGCCTGGTCGCGTTGTCGTTGCTGCTCAACCGCTTCCAGGGAAAGCTGGAGGCCACCTCGATCGCCGACCTCGAAGAGCAGCTGGAGAAGGGCGAACCCGACCTGGAGCCCGAAACGCGCGACTGACCCGGAGCCGCGCCAACGCCAACCGGTACCATGAACCACCCTTGTCGAGGAGGAACTACTGCATGGCGGTACGCGCGTACGTGCTGATCCAGACCGAGGTGGGCAAGGCGGCCCAGGTGGCCAGGGAGGTGGCGTCGATAGACGGCGTCGTCGCCTCCGAAGGGGTGATGGGCCCCTACGACGTGGTGGCACGTGCCGAAGCGGGCACCGAGGACGAGATGGGCAAGCTGGTCGTGGGCCGGATCCAGCTGATCGACGGCATCACCCGGACGCTCACCTGCCCTGTCGTCAACCTGTAGCAGCTCCGGGTCAGCCTCCGGCTCCTACCACTACCGCCCTGATACCGAGGCCCATCACGAAGAGGCCGCCCAGGCCGTACAGCAGGTAGAGGCGGTCGCGCATCTGCTGGCGGTACGAGTAGATGATCCCCACCGAGATGATGGCGACGAACCCGTAGAACATGTGGAACTGCGGGGCCGGCATCCCCCGGCCGGCCACCAGCCCCGCTCCGAGCGCCACCTCGACGAAGACGGCCAGCTCGGCGAAGGCGGTGAACCACCAGAGCGCCCTGGTCCGAAGGCTCGGCCAGCGCAACGCGCCCAATGACCACACTCCGGCCATCCCGTTGCCGACGATCACGATCCACGACCAGCCCTTGTGGAACACCAGAAGGGTGACCAGTGTCATAGACGGCGGACCCTACCGTCGGGTGCAGCCGGCCCTGCTACATCCGGTCGAGCAGCTTCGCCTTCTTCACCTCGAACTCGGCCTCCGAGATGACGCCCCTCTGGCGCAGCTCGTCGAGCTTGTCCAGCTGCTCCAGGGGCGAGGGCTCGCGCCTTCCGGCCATGCGATCGGCATCGCGAGCCTGGGCCACCTCGATCTGGCGATGGATGGCGTTCTGGGTCCTCTCGGGGTGCGGGAAGCTCGAGAACATCTGCTGGCCCCGCTCACCCGCCGACTCGACGAGGAGGTCGCCAGCACCCAGAACGCGCTGGAAAAGCGTCTGGTGAAAGCTGATGTCGTTCAAGCGCTCCAGCGGTATCTCGCGGCCCGACTTGGAGACCACGCCGTAACGGTGGATCAGGCGATCGGTCGTGATGACGAAGGCGGTCGTCGCCCATTTGGCGTAGCGGACCAGAGCCCAGACCAACGAGAGCGCCACGGCGACGAGCGTCGGGACGAGCGCCCACGGCCGGCCGCCGCCGTCGACCGACCCGCTGACCAGCACGGCAAGCACCAGCGCCACCACCAAAGCCGTCACCGGGCCGGCCAGGAAGAACCAGTGGGGCCGCTGGTCCAGGACGATCTCCTCACCCTCGTTCAGGTACTTGCGCGGGAACCCCATGGGCGAAGGGTACTGAGGAGAGCGCCGACTTTCAGCGGTAGACCTTGCGCCGGAACAGCGAGTCGTGGGAAGCCACCCGGTCGAGGAACAGCTTGCCGTCCAGGTGGTCCAGCTCGTGGAGCAGGGCCCGGGCCTCGAACCCGTCGGCCTCGACGACGCGCTCAGTGCCCTCGGGGGTAAGCCCTCGCACCGTGACCGCGGTGGCTCTGGCCACATCGCCGGTCAGGTCGGGCACGCTCAGGCAACCCTCGCGGCCGACCACCGGGGAATCCGCCGACACCAGCACCGGGTCGAAGAGCACGATCAGGCCGTGGCAGGAGCGGGCCTTGCGGTGGCCGGTCACGTCGATGGCGAAGGCCCGCACCGCCAAGCCGATCTGCGGCGCAGCCAGTCCCACGCATGCCGGCCGCGACCGCATCGTGTCGACCAGGTCGGACGCCACGTCGAGGAACGCGGCGAGCGGCATCCGAGCTGTCACGCTCGGCCTGGTCAACACTCGGTCAGGCAGGACCGCCACGGGCCGCACCGCCATCGGTTGCTCGCTCTACAGGATGTCGGCGTCGGACGGGTTCAGGCTGGCGGACACGCCGAGCCGGGCGGCCAGCGCCTCGAGCTCGGCGGCAAGCTCGACCGCCGCACCGGCGTCAGCCAAGGAGACCTCCAGCAGCATCACGTACGTGGGGGCACTCGCCTCGCCGACCACTCGGGTGCTCAGGTCGACGATGTTGGCCGAACGACTGGCCAGCAGGGTCGTCACCGCGTGCACAATGCCGGGCCGGTCGGCCCCGTACACCGAGACCGACCACGAGGAGCCCGCGGGAGGACCCGAAGCCAGCTCGGCGATGGGGCGGACGGTGACGGTCAGGTCGAGATCGGCCGCCACCCCCTCGAGCGCCGAGCCGAGGCTGTCCGCGCTCGCACTCTCGGGCACGTCCACGATGAGCATGATGGCGAAGTGGCCTCCGAGGATCGTCATGGAGCTGTCCTCGAGGTTGCCCCCCTGCTCCATGAGCACGCCGGCCACGGCGGCAACGATGCCGGGCCGGTCGGCGCCCACGGCGGTGACGGCGAAGTGGGCCATCTTCTATGCGAACAGCCTCAGCTGGCAGAGCCGGCCCACGGCGTCGTCCCACGACACGAGCCGGCCGGCCCGGACCGGCACGTGGTCACGGTTGTAAGGGCGGTCCAGCAGCCACGACTGGCAGACCTCCGCCAGCAGCTCCGCCTCTCGGGGGTTGTCCTCGATGGCCGCCTGGACGCCGAGGTTCAAGGCCACGGCCGCCTTCGAGCCGACCTCGCAGTGATGGACCATTGCGACCGGCAGACGATGGTCGGCCAACCAGGATGTGGTCGCTTCCGCCAGGTGGCGGGCTCTGGCCGTGATCCCGACCAGATCCCAGCCGGCGTCGACGAGGTGGCCAAGGGCGCTCGCTGCACCATCGGCCACCGGCGCCTCCTCGTACAGAGTGGGGTCGGCGAAGGTCTCGTCGAGGAACGAGCAGAAGGTCACCTCCGGCACTCCGAGGCGCAGGTGGCGGAGGTCGTAGGTGCGCCAGGTGTCGGGATGGCTGGAGACGCCGAACTGACGGGACAACCGCAGCGAGACGCTGGGGCCGATATCGCACAGGACACCGTCGAGGTCGAGGCCGAGGAGCACGAGAGGTCAGGATACCGACGGGGTAGGACATCGACCCAGGTTCCTCGGGATCCGTCGGCCGGTCCGCTGGGGCTGCACCACGACCGGCCGACCATCCGCGTTCCTGTCACACCGCGTCGTTACGGTCGGCTCCATGTCCCCCGAGCTCCTGGCCGGCTTGAACGAGGCCCAGTCCCGGGCGGTCACCGCGGAGGCCGAGCCCCTGTGCATCCTGGCCGGGGCCGGCTCAGGCAAAACCAGGGTCCTCACCCGCCGGATCGCCTACCGGGCCGCCGTCGGCACTGCGGCGCCCGAACACGTGTTGGCCCTCACCTTCACCCGCCGGGCCGCCTCCGAGCTGTCGTCCCGGCTGGCCCGCCTCGGCCTGCGTGACCGGGTCGCCGCCGGCACCTTCCACGCCCTGGCCTACGCCCAGCTCCGTCGCCGCTGGGCCGACCAAGGGGAGCGTCCACCCGCCTTGCTCGACCGCAAGCTCCGGTTGCTGTTCCCCCTCTTGCCCGGCCGCAGGGACGCCACCGTCCAGCCGGCCGACGTCGCCACCGAGATCGAGTGGGCAAAGGCGCGGATGATCGCGCCGTCAGCGTACGCGGAGGCCGCCGCCGCGGCCGGACGCCGACCGCCTCTCGCCGGCGACTCCATGGCCGCGATCTTCGACCGGTACGAGAAGGAGAAGGAGAAGCGGTGCCTCGTCGACTTCGACGACCTCCTGCTGCTCTGCGCCACCGCCATCGAGACCCAGCCCGCCTTTGCCGCAGCTCAACGTTGGCGCTTCCGCCACATCCTGGTCGACGAGTTCCAGGACGTGAACCCCCTACAGTTCCGCTTGCTGGAGGCCTGGAGGGGCAAGCGCCCGGGTCTATGCGTGGTAGGCGACCCGAACCAAGCCATCTACGCCTGGAACGGCGCCGACGCCGGATTTCTCACCGACTTCGCGCGCCGCTTTCCGGGCGCCACATGCGTAAGCCTCGACGACAATTACCGGTCGTCGCCGCAGGTGCTGGCCGTGGCCAACTCGGTGCTCGAGAGCGGTGGCGCGGGGGCTCGGCTGCTCCGGCCCAACTCGGCCGACGGTCCGGTGCCGACCGTGAGGTCGTACCCGACCGAGCGCGACGAGGCCAAGGCCCTGGCCGGCGCCCTTCGCCGGCGGTCGGCCGACGGTTGGTCACGGCTTGCCGTGCTGACCCGCACCCACGCCCAGCTCGTCGTCCTCGAAGAGGCGCTGCGGGCCGCTGCCGTTCCCTACCGGCTCCGGGGCTCGGCCACCTTCCTGGCCAGGCCGGAGGTGGTCGAGGCGCTCGCCATCCTGGAGGGGGCGGCCGGGTCCCTTCTCTCCGTGGCCCTTCCCGACATCGACGACATGAGTAGCGGCGCGGGCACCGGGAACACAGGAGCGGCTGACGAACGTCAGGCCTCGCTCCGGGAGCTGCGGCGGCTGGCCGACGAGCACCTGGCCGCTGACGACCAGGCCACCGTGGCCGGGTTCGTGGGCTGGCTTCGCACCACCCTCCGGGCCGAGGAGCCGGCCCCGGGCGGCGACGTGGTCGAGCTCGCCACCTTCCACGCCGCCAAGGGCCTCGAGTGGGACGTCGTCTTCCTCGCCGGGCTGGAGCACGGCTTGATGCCCATTGGTCGCGCCGAGACACCCGAGGCCAAGGCCGAGGAGCGCCGGCTGCTCTACGTGGCCGCCACCCGTGCCCGCCGCGAGCTCCACTGCTCCTGGGCTGAACGTCGCACCTTCGGGTCCCGCGCCATGTCGCGATCGCCGTCGCCGTACCTCGCCACCATCGAGGCGGTTGCCCGCGACATCCGCGAGGGTGGCACCGGCGCGGGTTGGAAGCGCTTCGTCGACGAGGGTCGCACCGCGCTTGCTGGGTCCGGAGGCGGCCGCCGTCCCACCGTCCGCGCCGGCGCCCATGCCGATCCCGGGGTGCTCCAGGCGCTCAAGAGCTGGCGGGCCACCATGGCCCGGGCGTCCGGGGTGCCTGCATTCGTGGTGTTCCACGACACAACCCTCGCGGCTGTCGCCGAAGCCCGGCCCCAGGACCGGGCCGCCCTCCTGGCCCTCCCGGGCGTAGGACCGGTCAAGGCCGAACGCTACGGAGAAGCCCTGCTCGCGGTGGTCGCCACGGCCACCGGTTGACTTGGGGCAGGCCCGGCGCGACAACAGGGCCATGACCTTCTACCAATGGCCGAGCGACGAGGGTTGGCCATACCCGGACGGCGTCGAGACCGGCTCCGTCCCAGAGCGCCCCGACCTCGATAGCTCGATCGACGACGACGCCTTGGTCCTGCGGGCGGCCCCGCCCCACCTCTTCGACCGGCTCGAGCCCCTCGAGCGCCAAGTCATCACATCCCATTACGGCCTGGCGGGGGATCCTCCGCTCACCATGAAACAGCTGCACAACGAATGGGGGCTGCCCCGCGCCGACCTGCGCGAGGCCCTCGCCTCCGGGCTGGCCAAGCTCCGAACCCGGCTCCGGGACTAGCCCGGCCGCGGCCGGGCTAGACGTCGAAGTCCACGAGGACCGGGGCGTGGTCGGAAGGCCCCTTGCCCTTGCGGGCGAACCGGTCGATGAGCGCGTAGGTCGCCCGCTCCGCCAGCGGGGCTGATGCCAGAACCAGATCGATCCGCAGGCCGCGGTGCTGGTGGAAGTCCCCGGCCCGGTAGTCCCACCACGAGTAGAGGCGGCCCTGGTCGTACCGCCGGCGGAACACGTCGACCAGGCCCCACGCCTCGAGGGCCCGAACCGCCTCCCGCTCCGGCGGGCTGACATGGGTGGCGCCGTGCAGCTTGGTGGCATCCCAGACGTCGCGGTCGTCCGGGGCCACGTTGAAGTCGCCGCACACCACCAGGCGACCGCCCGGGTCGCAGGCTGATTCGAGGTGCTGGCTCAGCCGGGCCAGCCACGCCAGCTTGGCTTCGTAGTGCTCACTGCCAACCATTCGGCCGTTCGGCACGTAGACGCTGGCCACGCGTACTCCGCCGCACGTGGCCCACAGCAGGCGTGCTTCGGTGGACTCGTCCTCGGCCTGGTCGGAGAAGCCGGCGACCACGTCGCTGATGCCCACCCGGCTGAGGATGGCGACGCCGTTCCACTGGCCCTGCCCGAAGTGGGCGGACTCGTAGCCGAGGGCGGAGAACGACAGGGCGGGGAAGGCGACGTCGGCGAGCTTGGTCTCCTGCATGCAGAGGATGTCCGGCCTGGCGTAGGCAAGCCACTCCTCGACGCGGCCCATCCGGGCTTTCAGCGAGTTGACGTTCCAGGTTGCGACGCGCAAGGGACCGTTGCTCAAAAGGCAGGCGGGCTCGCCTTTGCCGCCTTCTTTGCCGCAGTCGTCCTCTTCGCCGCCGTCTTCTTGGCGGGCGCCTTCTTCGGTGCCGTCACCTTCTTGGTCGCAGCCTTCTTTGCCAGCGCCGCCTTCTTGGACGGCGCCTTCTTGGCCGGAGCCTTCTTGGCCGGAGCCTTCTTGGCTGCTGCTGCCTTCCTGGCGGCGGGGACCTTCTTCGCCACGGCCTTTTTGGCCACCGGCGCCTTCTTCGGTGTTGCCTTCTTGGCCGCAGCGGTCTTCTCGGGTGCCAGCTCCTTCGCCGCCGCCTTGGTCGCGGTGGCCGTCTTCTTGGTGGCCGCCTTCCTGGGCGCGGCCTTCTTCACGGTCCGGGCGGGCTTGGCCCCGACGTCGATCTCCGCCTCGACCGTCTCGTCGGTGGGGGCACCGGAGATCCGCGCCAGGCCCGGCAGGGCGAGCTCGATGCCGCGCCTGGGCGGGTCCAGCGCCTGCACGACGAACGCACGCGTCTCACCGCGCTTCAGCACGTCCTTGGCACTGCGGGGCGGAGGGTCGCCTAGGCCGGAGACCGGCGCGTAGCACCGGGCGCCAGCAGCCACGACGAAGGCGCCGTGGGAGGTGAACGTGTCCACGGTTCCCTCTACCTCGGTGCCGAGATGGTGGTCGGCGATGAAGGTGATGAACGGCAGCGGGTCGTTGATGGCCTCGGGCGTCTTAGCCGGCCTGCGGCTGCCTCTTCGCGGTGCCCGAGGCGCCCCGGGTGCGACCGCCTCGGCAGTGGCCGCAGCTATGGCCTTCTCGACCGGCTCCGCCGCAGGCTCCGTCTGCTTGCGTCTGGCCGCCTTGGCGTCGCGTACTGCCACCCTGCTCTTCGGGCCCCGCACCGGGGTCCGCGGCGTGAATATCCAGCCGACAGCCGGCACTGGCTTGCCGCCGATCAGCCGGCCCTCGTCGAAGAGCCACTGGTACTCGCCGTGGAACTCCTGGAAAGAGTCGTTCGACAGCACCACGGCGTCGATGCGGTCGGCGATCCTGAGCAGGAAGCCGTCACCTCGGCCGATGGCGCCGGCCGGAGGGGACACGATCTCGCCGGCCTCCTCCGCCCCCTCGAACACGGCCAGCTCCGACGGATCGATCCGGTACCCGAACGACGCGTCGACGACGACGATCATCTCGTCCTCGGTGTGTTCCGATCGGTAGGCCCGGACCGCTTCGTCGAGCTGCACCAGGCTGGGTACCGACCGGCCTTCGGTGGCCAGGTTGGACCCGTCGACGACGACACGGCGAGGCCCGACCGGCACGGGGGCGGCCGAACGAGGAGGGCCCTTGGGGGGCGGGCCCTTGGGAATGAGCATGGTGCGATTAGTCAAGCATCCGCGGCCGGTCCGGGAGGTGATCCCTCAAGCCCGACGAAAACCTCGTCGAGCAGCCTCTCCTGCTCACGCTGGTGCACGGTGTGGCTACCGGTGGCGGGACTGGCTGACTCCCGGCGGCTCACATGGGTGAGACGGCGCCCCCCGGGGAGACCACCTTCCAGACGGGCGTGCACGAACGACCACGCCCCCATGTTCTCCGGCTCTTCCTGGAGCCACGACACCTCGGCCGCTTCCGGATAGCTGGCGAGGACCTCCGAGATCCTGGTCGCCGGCCACGGGTACAGCTGCTCCAGGCGGACGACAGCGGCTGGGAGCTTTCCCGCGTCGCGTCTGGCCATGGCGTCGTAGGACACCTTCCCCGAGGTGAGCACCACCCTCCGCACTGCCGCGCGAGGGGCCGTCGCAGCGAACGCCGGGTCGTCGAGCACCTCCTCGAAGCGGCCCGAGACGAAGTCCTCCACGGGCGACCGTGACTGGCGGGCGCGCAGCAGCGACTTGGGCGTGAGCACCACCAGAGGACGGCGCGGCCACAGGCAGCACTGGCGGCGCAGCACGTGGAAGTACTGGGCCGCGGTGGTGGGGTTGGCCACGCGCAGGTTGCCGTCGGCACAAAGGGTCAGGAACCGCTCCAGTCTCGCGGACGAGTGCTCCGGGCCTTGGCCCTCGTAGCCGTGGGGCAGCAGCAGGACCAGGCCGGAGGTCTGCCCCCACTTGCTCTCGGCGGCGGCGATGAACTGGTCGACCACCACCTGGGCACCGTTGACGAAGTCCCCGAACTGGGCCTCCCATGCCACCAGCGCCCGCGGGTGGGCGGTCGAGTACCCGTACTCGAATCCCAGGGCCGCGTACTCCGACAGCAGAGAGTCGTAGACCCGGACCCGACCCCTGGCGCCCAACGCCGTCAAGGGCACCCACTCCCGCCCCGTCTCGTAGTCGACGAGAACGGCGTGGCGCTGCGAGAACGTCCCGCGCCGTGAGTCCTGGCCCGACAGGCGCAGATCGGTGCCCTCCAACAGGAGCGACCCGAAGGCCAGGGACTCGGCCAGGGTCCACTCGACCTGTCCGCTGGCGTACAGGGCCGAGCGCGTCTCCATCTGGCGGACAAGCTTGGGGTGGATGGTGAAACCGTCGGGGGGCCGGTGGGTGGCGGCCACGACGCGGTCGAGCACGGCCCGGTCGACGGCCGTGGCCGGCTCCAGGTCCTCCGAAGACGTGGGCGGCTCCTGAGTGGGTCGAACCGGCCTCGTCTGGCGCGTCTCGTCGAAGGCGGCACGCATCCGCTCCACGAAGTCGTCGAGCGCCTTCTCGGCCTCGTCGACACCGATGTCGCCCCGGCGCATGAGCGTCTCGGTGTAGAGCTTGCGGACCGAGCGCCGGGCTTCGATGCGCTTGTACATCAGGGGCTGGGTGTACGAAGGGTCGTCGGTCTCGTTGTGGCCGTGGCGGCGGTAGCAGAACATGTCGATCACCACGTCCTTGCGGAACCTCTGGCGGAAGCCGAACGCCAGCCGGGCGACGCGCACGCACGCCTCCGGGTCGTCGCCGTTCACGTGGAGGATCGGCGCCTGCACCATCTTCGCCACGTCGGTCGGGTAGACCGAGGAGCGGGCCTCGGCCGCGGCGGTGGTGAAGCCGAGCTGGTTGTTGACCACCAGGTGGATAGTGCCCCCGACCCGGTAGCCGCGCAGGCCCGAGAGGTTCAATGTCTCGGCGACCACGCCCTGGCCGGCGAAGGCAGCGTCGCCGTGTACCAGCACGGGCAGGACGTCGAAGGAGTCGGGGTCGCCGATCAGGTCCTGCTTCGCCCGCACCATCCCCTCGACGACCGGGTCGACCGCCTCCAGATGCGACGGGTTCGACGCCAGCGCCACCGGCAGCTCCCGCCCGGAGCGGCCCCGGAAGACGCCACTGGCCCCTAGGTGGTAGCGGACGTCGCCCGACCCGTGGATGGTCGCCGGGTCGAGGTCCCCCTCGAAG
Organism: Acidimicrobiales bacterium; assembly: GCA_050742415.1. GTDB lineage: Bacteria > Actinomycetota > Acidimicrobiia > Acidimicrobiales > AC-14 > JBOGIF01. The sequence goes on from JBOGIF010000132.1 coordinate 22,960, forward strand.
CCCCGAAAGATCTGCGACAGCGGCTGGCCGACGATGTTGGCGAGCACGTTGAGCCGGCCGCGGTGCGCCATCCCGAGCACCGCCTCGGTGCAGTCGGCGCGGGCGGCGCAGTCGAGCAGCTCGTCGAGCAGCGCGATGGCGCTCTCGGCCCCCTCCAAGCCGAAGCGCTTGTGGCCCACGAACTTGGTGTGGAGAAAGCGCTCGAAGGCCTCGGCGGCGTTGAGCCGCCCGAGGATGTGCAGCTGCTCCTCGGTAGTGAGTGTCGTGGTAACGCCTTCGACGTGCTCCTGGATCCAGCGCTTCTGCTCGGGCTCCTGCACGTGCATGTACTCCACGCCGACCCTGCGGCAGTAGGCGTCGCGCAGCACGCCCAAAACGTCACCAAGCGTCATGACGTCGGAGCCTGCGACACCGTCTGTGAAGAACTCCCGGTCGAGGTCCCAGATGGTGAGGCCGTACGAGGCCGGGTCGAGCTCGGGATGCGTGCGTGGCTCAGTGAGGCTCAGGGGGTCCAGGTCGGCGATGAGATGGCCGCGCACCCGGTACATGTTGATGAGGGTCTGCACGTGCACCTGCTTGGCCAGCCGGGCCTCGTGGTGGTCGGGTGGGTTCGAGTCCGGCCGCCACCGCACGGCTTCGTAGGGCACACCCAACGACCGGAACACGTCGTCGTAGAAGCCGTCGGCCCCGAGCAGGAGCTCGTGGACCCGGGCTAGGAAGAGGCCCGACTCGGCACCCTGGATCACCCGGTGGTCGTAAGTCGAGGTCACGGTGACCACCTTGGAGATGCCGAGCTGGGCCAGGGCCCGGCGATCGGCCCCCTCGAACTCCGCCGGATAGCCGAGGGCGCCGATGCCGACGATCACGCTCTGGCCGGCCATCAGCCTGGGGACCGACTGTACGGTGCCCAGCGTGCCCGGGTTGGTTAGGGTCAAGGTCACGCCCGCGAAGTCGTCGGGCGCGGCGCGACCGGAGCGGACCTTGCGGACCAGCTCCTCGTAGGCGGCCTGGAACGCGGCGAAGCCGAGCGTGTCGGCGTCCGGCAGGCAGGGAACCATGAGCGTCCTCGACCCGTCCGGACGGACCCAGTCGATGGCCAGCCCGAGGCCGACGCGGTCGTGCTTGACGACCGAGGGCCGGCCGCCGTCGTCGGAGTAGGTAGCGCGCATCGCCGGCATCTCGGCCAGCGCCCGCACGACCGCGTAGCCGATGAGGTGGGTGAAGCTCACGCGGGTGGCGCCGACCCGGCCGAGATGGCCGTTCAGAACTTTGCGGTTCACCTCCAGCAGGCGGGCGGGGATAACCCGCACACTGGTCGCAGTCGGCACCGAGAGGCTCGACTCCATGTGGGCGGCCACGGCTGCCTGCGCACCACGCAGGGGTGTGGCCCCGAGCGCAGCGGCCTTGGTGGGCGGAGCCTCCGCCCGGCTCCCATTGGTCGCGACGCCCACGTGACCGTCGGATGGCTTGTTGGGCCGGTGCCCGTCGGCGCCTTCGGGGCGGTAGTCCTCGAAGAAGTCCCGCCAGCTCTCGCTCACCGACGAGGGATCGGCCAGGAACCGCTCGTGCATCTCGTCGACGAGTCCGGCGTTGGGCCCGAAGACCGGGCTGAGCGGCTCCGGCATCGGATCGATACTACGACGGATACGCGGAAAGGTCGGGGCTGGGGTGCACGGCGGACGCACCCCTGGCCCCGACGCAGGGGAAACTTGACAGATCACACGCCTGCCGTCAAGCCCATCCACCACTCGCGCCACCTGATCCCACAGACTGGTTGCGCAGCCACTCAACCCCGAGCCCCGAGGTGCCGATAGTGGTGAACATGACGGCACAGACGATCTTCTCGAGCAGAGCGGTCACCAGGCTCGTCGAGGCCGGCAACTCGGCGATGTGCGCCGAATGCGGCCTCCCGGTGAAGTTCAGGGCCAGGGCTCGGCTCACCCAGGTCATCGCCAACGTCTACGTGGGCGGCGTCTGGGACCGAGTCGAGCACTATCACAGCCCCTGCTACGAAACCGCCGGCGAGCCCTACGGCCCCGTTTGAGGCAAACGCCACCAGGTGCCACTAAGCCCGTGACCGGCGGTACCTTGATCGGATGGAGCGCGACGGCCTCATAGGGGTTGCCGAGGTAGGTCGCCGCACGGGGCTCACACGCAAGGCGTTGCGGCACTACGAGGGTCTGGGGCTCATCGAGCCGGCCGAGCGGAGCGAAGCCGGGTACCGGCTCTACGACGCCGAGGCGCTGCGCCGGATCGAGCTCGTCAACCGGGCGAAGGTCCTCGGGTTGAGTCTGTCCGAGGCCAAGGAGTTCCTGCACGTCGCCGAAGGGTGCTGCGGAGAGAACCACCCCGACCTGGCGTCGCTGGTGGAGCGCAAGCTCGGTGAGACCGAGCAGCGGATGACCGATCTGCAGTCGTTGCGGTCGACCCTCGAGAGTGTGCTCGACCGCCTGGCGCGCAACCAGGGCCTCCACCGGTGCGAGGAGAGCCTCTGCACCTGCGGGACCGGCAACTGCGGCGCTCCCCTGACGATCTCATCTCCTTCCGGGGGCGCTCAGGGTCGCTATACCGCCTCAAGCGTCCCCGGAACCAGCCTCTCCGGCTGACCGGGCGTACCGGCTGAGCTACCGGCCCACCATCTCCACTGGGCGACGGGGCGGGCCGCCCGGGCGGGACCGGTAGCCCGGCGCGCCGACGGCGGTCACCAACAGAGGAGCGCTGGTGGTGGCGAAGAACCGGCTGACCTCGTCGTCGTAGAACGTGAGCCCGGTGGCGCCGAGGCCGCGCGAGTACGCGGCCAGGTGAAGACGGCCTTCGACCACCCCGGCCTCCAGGTTGGCGGCCCGGTACCCGCGATCGCCCAAGGCCGACGTGACGGCGCCGAGGTCGGCACAGGAGAAGGCCGTGAATGCACCGTCGCCACCGAGCGGCTGGTCCAGGCACAGGTGGCGGCCGGCGTCGCGCAGGTCGCCGGTCGCCAGCTCGGTCAAGCCGTCGCCGTTCCAGCGGTAGCCACCTGCGTCGAGGCCGTCCACGCCGAACAGCAGCAGGTAGTGCTCCAGCAGCGAGCGGTCCTCGGGGATGAAGTCGCCCCGCACTCCCCCGGCCGCCCACCCGAGGTCGGCATGCACGAGGCCCTCCGGCGCGGAACGGCGCAGGTCGAACCAACGGGTGGAACCCCGCCTGCGAATCACGCCGGCCAGGTCTGCGGCCGCGTAGAGCCCCGCTCCCGGTCCAACCGGCGATCCGGCGTCCGCAGCCGCCTCCCGCCAGGAGATCACGTCGGGCTGCGACGCGAGAACGCCTGTCGCGAACGCGTCGGTGACGAGCGGGAACTCGAGGGGATCGTCGGCCAGGTGACCTGCGGGCACGTCGCCGCCACTGCTTTGGCGCGGGAGCGCGGACGGCTCGCCGTTCAGGGACACCACCGCCAGCGGCAGCTCGTACGGCGCCTGCGCTCCCACGAGCGCGGCGACTTCCGTGTCGACAAAGCCCACCTCCACGCGCGCCTCGGGCACGAGGGCCAGCACGTGGGCGAGCATCGTCCCGGCGTCCCACCAGAGGTGGCGGAAGCCGCGCTCGCGGTACTTCCAGCACGTCCTCCACGGCACTCCGGTGAGCACCAGGGCCGGCGGGGCCCCGGCCGGCGCGTCCGACAACCGCACCAGGCCGTGCTCGACGGGCTCGTAGTGGAAGACCCCAGCGCCTCTGACGACGTAGACCTCGATCGGGCTGAGGTTGCCCGCCGACCCGGCGGCGCGGAACCACATTGTGCGGCCGCCCATCTCCATTCGACGCGTCACACCGGCCGACAGGAACAGGAGGCGGCCCAGCCAATCGGCGTCCAGATCCTCGGGCAGGGGCAGGACCTCGCGGCCGGGATAGGTCTTGAACTGCGGGGGCTTGCGTTCCCAGACCATCGGCCGGTAGCCCTCGACCAGGCGGTCGTCGTGTTGATACGGGTGGCCCGGCTGGTGCACGGTCAGCCGGTGGTATTCCAAGGCGGGCACCGGCCCGCCCATGGCGCCGGCGCTCAGGCCGCCAGCGCTTCCTGCACGTAGGACCAGAGCACGTGGGTGAGCGCCGCCTGGGACTCCTGCACCCGGTGGACGCTCTGGGACCGGACGACCAAGCAGTGCTCGAGGTTCGGGTCGACCGCCATCCGACCCCCGTCGATGCCCGCGAGGCCGACGGTGAGGATCCCCCGCTTGGCGGCCTCGGCGAACGCCACCAGGAGGTTGTCGGAGTTGCCACTGGTGGAGAACCCCATGGCGATGTCGTGGTCGTGGCCGTGGGCGATGATCTGGCGGGAGAAGACCTTGTCGAATCCCACGTCGTTCGCCAGCGCCGTCAGAACGGCCTGGTCCTCCACCAGCGACCGCGCTGGCAGCGGACGTCCGCGGCGGGGCCTGGGGTAGAGCTGGGCCACCCCGTCGGCGTCGGTGGCGCTCCCGCCGTTGCCGAATGCGAACAGCCGCCCTCCGGCACCGAATCGCTCGGCCATCGCCGTCGCGACCGAACGCAGCTGGGGCTCGCAAAGAGTCAGTGTCTCGGCCCGGAGGCTCGCGCTCTGAGCCCACTTACCCTGCGCCGAGACAGCCAGGTCGGCCAGCAGCGAGACCGAATCGGTCTCGTCGCCCTCGATGAAGGGGTAGAGGAAGTCGGTCGTCTCCTTGGTGGTCATCGGTGCCCTCTCCTCACGATGCGGTGATGGCGAAGCCGGCGTGGACGAGGACGAGGTCGCCCGACTCCGGTGGTTCGATGAGCGAGACGTCGATCCGCTCCTGCCCCTCGGCGGTGCGGACCACCGCTTCGTCGCCGTCCACTGCCACCACCTCAGCCAGGCGGCCTTCGTCCGAACAGGTGATGCAGACCTCCTCGTCGCACACTGGCTGGCTCTTGAGCAGCCCCGGGTGCTCGAAGCAGACGTGGGTCAGCTCCCAGAGCAGGTGGTAGACCCGCACGAACTGCTCGGACGCCTCGAGGGGGTCGTCGGTCTCCAGCCAGACCACATGGTCGGCCGCGCCCGCCGGTGGGCGGCGCGACCCTGCCCCGATCCAGATCGTCTCGGTGCCCCAGGCGGCGCCCCGTCGAATGGTGTCGGCCACGTTCGCGTCGTCGGCGTCGGCGAGGACCAGCACCACGTCGCCGGCGCGTACCGAGGCCCGCAAGGTGGCGACCAGGTCGGCCCCTACCGGGACGGTCAACGCCGCCAGCGCCCGCTTCCCCATGATCACCGGGTGCACGAACTCCACGGCGACGTGGTGGGCGTGGAATGGCCAGGCCGGTGACGCGCACCACATCGTGCCCCCGTCCGAGAACCGCCGCGCCAGAGCCAGCGAGGCGTCAGCCAGGTCGGCCGCCACGCCACTGATCCCCGAAGCCGTGTCGTCGTCCATCGAGCGCCTCCTGCGGAGTCCTGTACTGATTCTCCCACCGTCGCACGACTATGCGGCGCGACGCGTTCCCGAGGGATTCCGGAAAACTTTCACCTGATTTCGCCAGAGGGCTAGGTGTACTCTGCACTTGTCACTCTCCACATAGATGTTCGACACATCTAGGTCCCGCAACCCAGAGGAGGATCTCGCCCATGGCGACGACTCGAGGCCGGTCGACTACCACCCGCACCACCACTACCCGTAGCCGCACCTCACGTGAGCTGGTCACCCAGGGTCCTGGGCTGGCAGCCACCGGCGGCGCTGCCATCGAGGACTGGCGGGAGAACCCGCTAGACCCGATGG
>JBOGIF010000133.1:0-3097 GCA_050742415.1 Acidimicrobiales bacterium
GACCGCGACCTCGCGCCGACCCAGGACGAGGCGCTGATCGAGATCTACAAGCGGGCCCGCCCCGGCGAGCCGCCCCAGGTCGAGGCCGCCCGCGCCTACTTCGAGAACGCCTTCTTCAACCCGAAGCGCTACGACCTCACCCGCGTCGGCCGCTACAAGCTGAACCGCAAGCTGGGCCCGGAGATCGAGAAGATCGCCGAGCTGCTGAACGTCGACCTCGATCGCCCCGGCCAGACGCAGTTCGTCCTGAGCCCCTCGGAGATCCTGGCCGCCACCACCTACCTGCTGCACCTGGCTGCCGGCGAGGAGGGCTACCGCCTCGACGACCAGGACCACTTCGCCAACCGCCGCATCCGCTCGGTCGGCGAGCTGATCCAGAACCAGGTCCGCATCGGTCTGTCCCGCATGGAGCGGGTGGTGCGCGAGCGCATGACCACCCAGGACGTCGAGGCCATCACGCCCCAGACGCTCATCAACATCCGGCCGGTGGTCGCCGCCATCAAGGAGTTCTTCGGCACCAGCCAGCTGAGCCAGTTCATGGGCCAGACCAACCCCCTCGACGGCCTCACCCACAAGCGGCGCCTGTCGGCTCTCGGGCCGGGAGGCCTCTCGCGGGAGCGGGCCGGGTTCGAGGTGCGCGACGTGCACACCAGCCACTACGGCCGCATGTGCCCGATCGAGACCCCGGAGGGCCCCAACATCGGCCTCATCGGCTCGCTTGCCACCTATGCCCGGGTCAACGACTTCGGCTTCATCGAGACGCCGTACCGCAAGGTGGCCGACGGCCGCCTCACCGACGAGATCGTCTACCTCGCTGCCGACGAGGAGGAGGAGCACGTCATCGCCCAGGCCAACGCCCCTCTCGACAGCGCCGGCCGCTTCCTCGAGGAGCGGGTGCTGGTGCGCCGCGGGCCCCAAGGGGCAGGTGTGCGGATCGGCGTTAGCGGCACCTCCTACGGCACCACCAGCGAGATCGACTACGTGCCCCCGGCCGAGGTCGACCTCATGGACGTGTCGCCCAAGCAGATCGTGTCGGTGGCCACCGCCATGATCCCGTTCCTCGAGCACGACGACGCCAACCGCGCCCTGATGGGCGCCAACATGCAGCGCCAGGCCGTGTCGTTGGTCCGGGCCGAGGCCCCGTTCATCGGCACCGGCATCGAGGCGCGGGCCGCGCGCGACGCCGGCGACGTGGTGCAGGCCGAGGGCAACGGTGAGGTGGTCGAGGTGACCGGCGACCACGTCATCGTGGAGTACGCCGCCGCCCAGAAGGACCGCCTCGGCGCGGCGCTCGGCCGCAAGTTCTACCGGCTGGCCAAGTTCCGCCGGTCCAACCAGGGCACTTGCATCAACCAGAAGCCCCTGGTCGACGCCGGCCACAAGGTGGTGGCGGGCGACGTGCTGGCCGACGGGCCCAGCACCCACAACGGCGACCTCGCCCTGGGCAAGAACCTCCTCGTGGCCTTCATGCCGTGGGAGGGCTACAACTTCGAGGACGCCATCATCCTCTCCGAGCGCCTCGTTCGCGACGACGTGCTCACGTCGATCCACATTGAGGCCCACGAGGTCGACGCCCGTGACACCAAGCTCGGCGCCGAGGAGATCACCCGGGACATCCCAAACCTCTCCGACGAGATCCTGAAGGACCTCGACGAGCGCGGCATCATCCGCATCGGTGCCGAGGTGGGCGCCGGTGACGTGCTCGTAGGCAAGGTCACACCCAAGGGCGAGACCGAGCTGACCCCCGAGGAGCGGTTGCTGCGGGCCATCTTCGGTGAGAAGGCGCGCGAGGTCCGCGACACCAGCCTCAAGGTGCCTCACGGCGAGACCGGCAAGGTCATCGACGTGAAGGTCTTCTCCCGGGAGGAGCAGCACGAGCTGGCTCCCGGCGTGAACCAGCTGGTGCGGGTCTACGTGGCCCAGCGCCGCAAGATCTCCGAGGGCGACAAGCTGGCCGGTCGTCACGGCAACAAGGGAGTCATCTCCAAGATCCTTCCGGTTGAGGACATGCCGCACCTGGCCGACGGCACCCCGGTCGATATCATCCTCAACCCCTTGGGCGTGCCCAGCCGCATGAACGTGGGCCAGGTGCTCGAGGCCCACCTTGGCTATGCCGCCCGCTTCGGGTGGGAGGGAGCCGGGGCAGTCGAACGCGCCGAGGCGCCCACCGAGCAGAAGACCAGGCCGGTCACCGAGCCGGCGGTATGGGTGGCTTCCCCGGTGTTCGACGGCGCCCACTGGGACGAGGAGGGCGACGCCGGAGCCGGCCGCCACCCCACGATCCGCCAGGTGCTCGAGCGTCTGCACCCCGACTCGGCCGCCGGCGACGGTACCAAGCTGATCGGCCTCGACGGCAAGACCACGCTCTACAACGGGCGCACCGGCGAGCCATACGACCAGCCCATCACCGTGGGCTACGTCTACATCATGAAGCTCCTCCACCTCGTCGACGACAAGATCCACGCCCGTTCCACCGGCCCGTACTCGATGATCACCCAGCAGCCGCTGGGCGGGAAGGCCCAGTTCGGCGGGCAGCGGTTCGGTGAGATGGAGGTCTGGGCCCTCGAGGCCTACGGCGCGGCGTACGCGCTCCAGGAGCTGCTCACCATCAAGTCCGACGACGTGCTGGGCCGGGTGAAGGTCTACGAGGCCATCGTCAAGGGCGAGAACATCCCCGAGCCCGGGATCCCCGAGAGCTTCAAGGTGCTGATCAAAGAGATGCAGTCGCTGTGCCTCAACGTGGAGGTTCTCTCCACCACGGGTGAGGAGATCGAGATGCGGGAGCTGGACGAGGACATCTTCCGCACCGCCGAGGAGCTGGGGATCGACCTCTCGAGGCCTGAACGCGGGTCCGACGAGGAGGACGCCCGGCGAGCGAGTGAACGAGGAAGGTTCTAGATGCTCGACGTCAACAACTTCGACCAGCTCCGGATCGCGCTGGCGACCGCCGACTCCATCCGCACGTGGTCCAACGGCGAGGTGAAGAAGCCGGAGACGATCAACTACCGCACGTTGAAGCCCGAGAAGGACGGCCTCTTCTGCGAGAAGATCTTCGGTCCCACCAAGGACTGGGAGTGCTACTGCGGCAAGTACAAAC
>JBOGIF010000134.1:0-10503 GCA_050742415.1 Acidimicrobiales bacterium
ACCGCGCCCTCAGCGACGCGGCCCCCTCCAACGACGGCACCAGGGAGTAGATGGATGCTGGTCCCGATGGTCATCGAGTCGAGCGCTCGCGGCGAGCGGGCCTTCGACATCTACTCGCGGCTGCTCAAGGAGCGGATCATCTTCCTGGGTGAGCCGATCGAGGATCACATCGCCAACCTGGTGATCGCACAGCTGCTCTTCCTGGAGAGCGAGGACCCGACCAAGGACATCAGCCTGTACGTCAACTCGCCGGGTGGCGTGGTGACCAGTGGCCTGGCCATCTACGACACGATGCAGTACCTCAAGGCGCCGGTCAGCACCATCTGCATCGGGCAGGCGGCGAGCATGGCATCGGTCCTGCTGGCAGCCGGCGCGAAGGGCAAGCGCTTCGCGCTGCCCAACAGCCGGATCATGATCCACCAGGGCTCCGCCGGATTCCGCGGCAACACCCCCGATGTCGAGATCCAGATGCGCGAGGTGATGCACCTCACCGATCGCCTGACGCGGATCCTGGCCGGCCACACCGGCCAGTCGGCCGAGAAGGTCAAGGCGGACTCGGACCGCGACTTCTACATGAGCGCCGACGAGGCGAAGGCGTACGCGGTCATCGACGAGGTCGTCGTGGGCGCCGGCGAGTCGCTGATCAGCATGACCCAGGCCGCCGGCGGCACCGTGCCGACCGCCAAGGAGGCAGCCGCCGCGGAGGCCAAGGCCGAGGGCAAGCCAAAGAAATAGCCCCGGGCTCCCCGCTGGGTCACATGACTGCCGGTCATCAAGTTGACGAGTTTCGTCGCCTGGACTGACCGTTTATGACCGATGCGTCATGGGCGCGCCCGGTTCGGGCCTCGATCTGGTCATCGCCATCACTCCAGGGTGATGAGGCGCGCCGACCAGCGGGCGATTCCAGGTCGAGCAGCCAGCGCTTGACCCAGAGGTCGCGTCCCCATCCTCGGATCGAGCCGTCGGCGTGGATGACCCGGTGGCACGGGACCACCGGCGAGAGCTGGCATCGCGCCATGGCCCCGCCGGTGGCACGGGCGGCGCCCGGGTAGCCGGCCAGCGCGGCAAGCTCCCCGTAGGATGCGGTCTCGCCATACGGGATCCGACGCGCGGCCGACCAGACGGCCGCGTCGAACGCACCCGCGCCACGCAGGTCGAGGCGCATCGAGAAGGTGCGGAGGCGTCCCGCGAAGTACTCATTCAGCTCGGCGACGGCGGGTGCGGTCGCATCGGGATCGAGCACCGGTTGGCGGTCGGGATCGGACCCGGTGAGGTCGCCGCGCGAGATGGAGACCAGCCCATGGGGCGAGACGACCACCCACAGCCGCCCGATCGGCGACTCCATCGGCGCATGGGAGAGAGACGGCCGAGGCACAGACGGATGCTACCGGGACCATCGGTCTATAGCGGGCGGGCCGGGAAACGCGTGCTATCCTCGGGCCAATGACCGCCAAGACCAAGGTCCCGTATCGCTGCTCCTTCTGCGGCAAGAGCCAGGAGCAGGTCCGCAAGCTGATCGCGGGCCAGGGCGTCTATATCTGCGACGAGTGCATCAACCTCTGCCAGGAGATCATCGAGGAGGAGATGCTCGAGACGCCGCGCGCCAAGAGCACTCCGGCCGCGCTCCCGTCGCCGCGCCGGCTCAAGGAGAAGCTCGATGGCTACGTGATCAGCCAGGACCAGGCCAAGAAGGTCCTGTCGGTGGCGGTCTACAACCACTACAAGCGGGTCCAGGTCGGGTCCCTGTCCGACCCCGATGTGGAGCTGGCCAAGTCCAATATCTTGTTGCTGGGCCCGACCGGGTGCGGCAAGACCCTGCTGGCCCAGACGCTGGCCCGGCTGCTCAACGTGCCGTTCGCCATCGCCGACGCCACCGCGCTGACCGAAGCCGGTTACGTGGGCGAGGACGTCGAGAACATCCTGCTCAAGCTGATCCAGGCTGCGGACTACGACGTCAAGAAGGCCGAGACCGGCATTATCTACATCGACGAGATCGACAAGATCGCCCGCAAGAGCGAGAACCCGTCGATCACCCGCGATGTCTCGGGCGAGGGTGTCCAGCAGGCGCTGCTCAAGATCCTGGAGGGCACCACCGCCTCAGTGCCGCCCCAGGGGGGCCGAAAGCACCCCCACCAGGAGTTCATCCAGATCGACACCACCAACGTGCTGTTCATCTGCGGCGGCGCGTTCGCGGGGATCGAGAAGATCATCGAGAGCCGGGTCGGCCACAAGGGGGTCGGCTTCGGTGCCGAGCTGCGCCGGGCAACGGACCGGGACCTCGGCATGGTCCTGTCCCAGGTGCTTCCCGAGGACCTGCTTCGGTTCGGCCTGATCCCGGAGTTCGTGGGCCGGCTGCCGGTGATCGGGGCGGTGTCCAACCTCGACCAGGAGGCGCTGGTGCGGATCCTCGTCGAGCCCCGCAACGCGCTGGCCAAGCAGTTTCGCAAGATCTTCGCCCTCGACGAAGTGGAGCTGGAGTTCTCCGACGACGCCCTCGTCGCCATCTCGGAGCAGGCCCTCCTGCGGGGTACCGGTGCCAGGGGGCTGCGGGCCATCCTCGAGGAGGTCCTGCTCGACGTGATGTACGACCTGCCGAGCCGCAGCGACGTGGGCCGTTGCCTGATCGATCGTTCCGTCGTGCTGCAAAGGGTGAACCCGACCCTGGTTCCCCGCACCGAGTCGGCCCGTCCCGCCCGGCCCCGCCGGGCCGCCTCGTAGCACCCGCCGTCAGCCAGAGGAGGCCTCTCATGGGCAAGATCATCAAGCTCCTGGTGCTCGGAGCCATCGTCGGTGGCGCGGTCGCCGCCGCCAAGGCCAAGAAGTCGGACTCGCCGTCCGAGGACCTTCCGAAGAAGGCAGCCACCTCGGCCGGCTGCGGAGCCCTCGCCGGCGGCGCCGTCGGCGTGGTCCTGAACCGGCGCAGCCGCAAGCGCATGGCCAAGCGGCGCCAGAAGCTCGCCCGGGCGGCGCGTGCCGTCGTGCCCGCCGTCGAGCTGCAGGGGCGCCGGGCCCGGAAGGCGGCGTCCAAGGCGGCCGCCAAGGCCGCCCGCAAGGCCCGCCACCGCCTCGCCAGCTGAACCTTCCAGAGGCGCTCGCGTACCTGGCGGACCACGTCAACCTGGAGGCCGACCCGGCCCCCAGGGCGGCTGCCCGACGCCTCGACCGGATCCGCCGCCTGCTCGAGCTCATGGGCGAGCCCCAATCCGCCTACCCCGTGATCCATCTGACTGGAACCAACGGGAAGGGCTCGACGGCCCGCATGATCACCGCTCTTCTCGTGGCGCAGGGGCTCTCGGTCGGCACTTACACCAGCCCGCACCTGCAAAGAGTGAACGAGCGCCTCGCATGGTCGGGGGAGCCGATCGGCGATGCCGTACTGGCCGAGACGATCGAAGCAGTGGCGAGGGCCGAACCGCTCCTCGAGTCGCGGCTGACGCACTTCGAGATCCTCACCGCTGCCGCCCTCCGGTGGTTCGCCGACATCGCCGTCGACGTGGCTGTCGTCGAGGTCGGTCTGGGCGGCCGTTGGGATGCGACCAACGTGGTCGAAGGCCGGGTGGCGGTGGTCACGAACGTGAGCCTCGACCACGCCGAGACCATCGGTCCGACCCTCACCGACATCGCCGTCGAGAAGGCGGGGATCGTCAAGCCGGGCAGCGGCGTCGTGCTCGGAGAGACCGACCCCGATCTACGGAGAGTCTTCGAGGACGAGGTGTCGCGGGCCGGGGCCGAGGAGATCTGGGTGCGCGGCGAGGAGTTCGATTGCACGTCGAACCACCTGGCCCACGACGGCCGGCTCATAAGCCTCGTCACCCCGGGCACCGTCCACCCCGACATTCACCTGCCGGTGCACGGTTCCTTCCAGGGCGACAACGCGGCGGCCGCCCTGGCGGCGGTGGAGGCCTTCTTCGGTGCCCCTCTGGACGCCGAGGTCGTGTCCGAGGCCTTTTCGTCGGTGCGCATCCCGGGTCGCCTCGAGGTCGTCGCTCGCCATCCGTTGTGCATCCTCGACGGTGCTCACAACCCCGCCGGCGCCCGATCTGCGGCCGAGGCCGTGGAGGAGGCCTTCGGCGGCGACCGGGGCCGGATACTGGTTGTGGGCATGCTCGCCGGCCGGGATCCGGTGGAGATGCTGGGAGCCCTCGACGCGTCCCGCGCGCGCCTGGTGGTGACGTGCGCGCCGGGATCGCCGCGCGCCCTTCCCGTCAGCCAGGTGACTGCCGCGGCCCGCACCCTCGGCGTGGCGGTGGAGGAGGCGGCGTCGGTGAGCGAGGCGGTTGCCACAGCTCTCGCCCTGGCTGCCCCGGAGGAGACCGTGCTCGTGACGGGCTCGCTGTATGTGGTCGGAGCGGCGCGCGAGGCGCTTACGGTGGGCCGCTAACGTGCCCGGCGGCATGCGCTCGAACGGGAATGACAGGACACTGCTCATCTGCAAGCCAGACGCCGTCGAGCGCGGTCTGGTCGGCGAGATCGTCCGGCGGCTCGAGGCGAAAGGCCTGCGGTTGGCCGCCGCCGAGCTGCGCACGATCGACGCCGCAACCGCCGGCGAGCACTACGCCGAGCACCGGGGCAAGCCGTTCTTCGAAGGGCTGGTGGCGTTCATCACCCGGGGCCCTGCCCTGCTGGCAGTGGTCGAGGGGCCAGCGGGCACCTGGGCTCTCGTCCGTGGGTTGATGGGTGCCACCGACCCAGCGGAGGCCGAACCGGGGACCATCCGCGGTGACCTGGCCACCGACCTCGGGGAGAACCTGGTGCACGGAAGCGACTCGGCCGAGGCGGCGGTCCGAGAGATCGGCCTGTTCTTCCCGTAAACCCCCGGGACCGGGTTGTGGCAGGCCACCTGGGCGCGTAGCCTCGCCCCATCGGCCTAGTCCAAACCGCGGCCAGGCGTGGAGCCCGCTCGCATGTCTGACAACTTCTTCTCCGCATTCCTCGGCCGGGACATGGCGGTGGACCTCGGGACCGCGAACACCCTCGTCTACGTGCGCGGGCGAGGCATCGTGCTCAATGAGCCGTCGGTGGTAGCGGTGAACGTCAAGGACGGCCGCCCGTTGGCGGTGGGTGTCGAGGCGAAGCGGATGATCGGTCGCACGCCCGGTCACATCCAGGCCGTCCGTCCCTTGAAGGACGGGGTGATCAACAACTTCGAGATCACCGAGAAGATGCTTCGTTACTTCATCCATCGCGTCCACCAGCGCCGGTGGGCCAAGCCCCGCATGGTCATCTGCGTACCGTCGGGCGTCACCGGGGTGGAGAAGCGGGCGGTGCAGGAGGCGGCGGAGTATGCGGGCGCGCGCAAGACGCCCTTCATCATCGAGGAGCCCATGGCTGCGGCCATCGGCGCCGGGATGCCGGTCCACGAGCCCACCGGCAACATGGTCGTCGACATCGGCGGCGGTACCACCGAGGTGGCGGTGATCTCCCTGGGTGGGATCGTCACCAGCCAGTCGGTGCGCATCGGCGGAGACGAGCTCGACGAGGCGATCATCCAGTACATCAAGAAGGAGTACAGCCTGGCCTTGGGCGAGCGGACCGCCGAGGAGATCAAGATCGCCCTCGGCTCGGCCTGTCCGTTGGAGGACGAGCTCCAGGCCGAGATAAGGGGCCGTGACCTGGTCACCGGCCTTCCCCGCACGGTGCTAACGAGCACCGAGGAGATCCGCAAGGCGCTGGACGAGCCCGTCACCGCCATCGTCGACGCCGTCAAGGTAACGCTGGACAAGACGCCACCTGAGCTCGCCGCCGACATCATGGAGCAGGGCATCGTGCTGACCGGCGGGGGGGCGTTGCTACACGGCCTCAACGTCCGCCTGACGACCGAGACCGGCATGCCGATCATCATCGCCGACAACCCGCTGCACTCGGTGGCCCTCGGCGCCGGCCAGTGCCTCGAGGAGTTCAGCGTGCTGCGCCAGGTGCTCTCCAACTCTGGCGAGCGCTAGCCCCGGCGAGGACGTAGTCCTTGGCGGTATATCGGCGCTCGAAGCGAAATCGCTTCGTCCTGGTCCTGCTGGTCCTCACGTCGATCACCGCTATCAGCCTCGACTTCCGTGACGGGGGCGACGGTGCGCTCGACTCGGCCCGTTCTGGTGTACGTGAGGCGTTCGCGCCTGTCCAACGGGTGATCGGGGGCTCCTTCTCGTCGGTGGGGGACTTCTTTGGCGGGCTCACCCGCTACCGCGGCGTCCGGGCCGAGAATGCCCGCCTTCGCCGCCAGCTCGACGCTATGAAGGGCGAGCGGGTGGAGGCGGCCGATGCCGAGAGGGAGCGGAGGCTGCTGCTGGCTCTCCAGGGCCTGGACTTCACGGGCTCGCTGCGCTCGGTGTCGGCGCGCGTCGTGTCGATCGCCCCTTCCAACGCCCAGCTGAGCGTGACGATCGACCGCGGAGTCAGCCAGGGAATCGACGTCGGGATGCCTGTGGTGAGCGACGCCGGGCTGGTAGGAAGGGTCACTGACGTCTCGGCCGCTCGTGCCACCGTGCTGTTGGTCACCGACCCGTCGTCGAGCGTGGGCGTGCGCCTGACCGGCTCTGGCGAGGTCGGCGTGCTGACCGGTGCCGGGCCGCGCGATCCCATGCCGTTGGACCTCATCGCCCTCGGCACCAAGATCACCCCGGGCGAGGCCGTCGTCACCAGCGGGCTCCAGCAGGGCTTGTTCCCCCCGCAGATACCGGTCGGCCGGGTCGTGCGGGCCAGGGCGGCGCCCGGCGCCCTGAGCCAGGAGGTGACGGTCGAGCCGGTGGTCGACATGCGCCGCCTCGAGCTGGTCAAGGTGCTGCTCTGGCAGCCGCAACCGTGAGCCCGTTCAGGGAAGTCATGTCCTCCGGCGTCGCCGCCGACCCCCGTTTCCGGGTGCCGCTGCTGCTGCTCCTCGTCGTGTTCGCACAGACAATGCTGGCCACTCGTCTCGACATCGCAGGGGTGGTTCCCGACGTGATGCTGCTCGTCGCCATCGCCGGCGGGATCACCGGTGGCCCGGCGCGAGGTGCCGCCCTCGGTTTTGGTGCCGGGCTGGTGATCGACGTGTTCCTGCAATCGCCTTTCGGCATGTCGGCCCTCGTCTACAGCCTCGTCGGCTACGCCGTGGGCGTGGCCCACGGCGGGGTTCTCCAGTCGTCGTGGTACCTACCGGTCCTGACGGCTCTCCTGGCCAGCATGGGCGCGGTGCTCCTGTTCACCGTGGTATCCGCGGTGTTGGGCCAGCCGGTGCTCGTTTCCCGCCTGCCCGTCGTCGTCGCGGTGGTTGCCAGCGTCAACGCCGTTCTCGCCCCGGTCGTGGTGCCCCTCGTGGGCTGGTCGCTGGCCCGGCTTCCCAAATGAGCGGCGTCCGGGTCATCACCCGGTCAGCTCGGGCGTCCTCGGCGTTCCGCCTCGGGATCCTCGGCGTGGTGGTCCTCTCGCTCTTCGCGGCCATGCTGGCCCGGCTTTGGTACCTCCAGGTCCTCGCCGGCCCCGAGTACCGCCAGGCGGCGCAGTCCAACGGCGTCCGGTTCATCTACAGCGAAGCCCCGAGAGGCCGCATCGTCGACCGCCAGGGCCGAGAGCTGGTGGGCAACGCCGTGGTCTCGGCGGTGCTGGCGAACAAGACCGAGATGCAGCGCCGGCCCGACGTCCTGACCCGGCTGGCCGTCGTTCTCGGCCGGCCCGAGAGCGAGCTGGCCGAGCGGCTGGCCGACCAACGTTTCAGCCCGTTCAAGCCCGTGCCGGTGGCCGACGAGGTGCCCAAGGAGACGCTCGTCTACCTGCGCGAGCACCGCGCCGACTTCCCGGGCGTCGAGGGTGTCCAGCGGACCAGGCGCAGCTACGCCAACGGTGCCCTAGCCGCCCACGTCGTCGGGTACGTGGCCGAGATCAACGACCGGGAGCTCGCTTCCCGGCGGTCCAAGGGCTACCGGTCGGGCGACTCGATCGGTAAGTCCGGCCTCGAGCTGGCCTACGAGGAGGACCTTCGAGGACAGCCCCAGATCGAGAAGTTGGAGGTCGACTCCGAGGGCCGGGTCCTGCGAACGCTTGGCGTGCAGCGGGCCGTGCCCGGACACGACGTGCAGCTCACGATCGACCTCGACGTCCAGCGGGTAGCCGAGGACTCGCTGGCCCAGGGCATCAAGGCGGCCCAGTCCAGCTACGACCGGGAGCAGGCCAAGCGCTTCCTGGCGACGGCCGGGTCGGTGGTCGTGACCGACCCCCGCGACGGCTCGGTGCTGGCCATGGCCTCGCTTCCCACCTACGACCCGACCGAGTTCGTGGACGGCATCAGCCGCTCGCGCTTCGCCGTGCTGTCGGATCCGGCCAACCACTATCCCCTCAACAACCGGGCCATCCAGGGTCTCTATGCCCCGGGGTCGACCTTCAAGCTGGCCACCGCCATGGCTGGCCTGGCCAAGGGCGTGATCGCACCGCGCGACACCGTCGACGACACCGGCTCGATAAGCATCGGCAACCCGCCGCGGGTGTTCCGCAACGCCCTCGGGAAGTCCCACGGCCGGGTGGACGTGACCCAGGCCATCGCCGTGTCGAGCGACGTGTTCTTCTACCGGCTGGGCCAGCGGTTCTGGGAGGGGCGGGGCTACGGGCGGACCAGCATCCAGGAGACGGCCCGGGGCTTGGGCATGGGCCAGCCGACGGGAGTGGAGCTGCCGTTCGAGGCCGGGGGGCGGGTGCCGGATCCCGAGTCCCGGAAGCGGCTGAACCAGGCCAACCCGAAGGCATTTCCCACCGCCGGCTGGTACACCGGCGACAACGTCAACCTGGCCATCGGCCAGGGGGAGATGGCGGTGACGCCGCTCCAGCTCGCCAACGCCTATGGCACATTCGCCAACGGTGGCACCGTCTACGCCACCCGCCTCGGTCGCGCCATCCTCGGGCTCGACGGCAAGGAGCTGCGGAGGATCGCGCCGCGGGTGCTGCACAAGATCGACCTTCCCGCCTCGACCAGGTCACCGATGCTGGCGGGTTTCCAGGGCGCGGTGTCCGACCCCTTGGGCACGGCCTACCAGGCGTTCTCCGGCTTCCCACTCGCGCAGTACCGGGTGGCAGGCAAGACCGGCACGGCCCAGGCGCCGCCGAAGCAGGACACCGCCCTCTTTGTCGGCTTCGCCCCGGCGGAGAACCCGCAGTTCGTCGTGTCGGTGGTGATGGAGGAGGCCGGTTTCGGCTCCTCGGCGGCGGCGCCCGTGGCCCGGCGGATCTTCGAAGGGCTCTTCGGCCTCACGCCCGCGCCAACCGTCGAACGAGCGGAGGCAGTGGATTGAGCCCAGAGATCAGGTCGGCGCGCAACGCCGCCGCGTCGTGGCGCCATGTCGATTGGTTGATTATCGCGGCGGTGGGCGGCATAAGTGCCATCAGCCTGTTGATGATCTATTCGTCGACCCGCCAGAAGCAGATCGGGTCCGGTCTCGATCCGTCCTACTTCCTGCAGCGTCAGGCCCTGTTCCTTGCCATCGGCCTCGTCGCCATGGTCGCGGTCATGGTCGTCGACTACAAGGTCCTGCTGGACCTGGCGCCGGCGCTGTCGATCGGGGGCGTGCTCGCGCTGCTCCTCGTCCTGTCGCCGATCGGCTCGGTCCACCGCGGGGCCCAAGCCTGGTTCAACATCGGCCCCTACCAGCTGCAGCCCTCCGAGCTGGCCAAGCTGATCCTCATCGTCGGCCTGGCGGCGTACTGCTCGGCCCACCGTGGAGAGCTGGACACCCCAAGGCTCCTCGGCGCCCTCGCTTTGGTTGCCGTGCCGCTGTTGCTGATCTACGCCCAGAACGACCTGGGAACGGCCATGGTCTTCGTGGCCATCGTCCTGGGCATGCTGCTCATCGGTGGCGCCAGCGGGCGCCAGCTGGGCGTGTTGCTGGTTCTCGGCCTGGTCGCGGTAGCCGCGGTCTTGCAGCTCGGGGTGCTGAAGGAGTACCAGCGCGACCGTGTCACTGCCTTCCTCGACCCCCAGGACGACAGCGTCCGCAGCGCCTACAACCTGCGCCAGTCTCAGATCGCCATCGCCGCCGGCGGGCTCGGAGGCCGGGGCCTGTTCCGCGGCACCCAGACCAACCTTTCGTTCGTCCCCGAGCAGCACACCGACTTCATCTTCACCGCCGTCGGGGAGGAGCTCGGGTTCGTGGGCGCCACGACCTTGTTGGCGCTGTTCGGCCTGGTCATATGGCGGACGTGGCGAACAGCGTCGGCAGCGCGGGACCAGTTCGGCCAGCTCCTCTGCGTGGGCGTGCTGGCGATGCTCGTCTTCCAGATCTTCGAGAACGTGGGGATGACGATGGGAATCACCCCCATCGCCGGGATACCCCTGCCCATGATGTCCTACGGGGGGTCGTCGGTGATCACGAGCCTCATGGCGGTCGGCCTGGTGGTGAACGTCTACATGCGCCGCTTCCGCTAGCCCGCCGGGCGGTATCATCGGCCGATCTCATGACCTCCCTGCGGCAGCTCTCGCTGTTCCTCCTCAGGGTGCTGCAGCGCCGTCCGAGCGGCCCCGGCACCTGGGACCGCACGGGTAGACGG
>JBOGIF010000135.1:0-2602 GCA_050742415.1 Acidimicrobiales bacterium
CCCAGTAGGAGCGCCCCAGCACCTCGCAGCCCTCCAGCACCAGCCCCACGGCATGCAGACCGGCCCGCCGGTGACGAGCGTCGTCACGGTGATGGAGCGCGACTCGGGCGGCATCGAGAGGATCGACCAAGCGGGCGAGCGCCTTCCAGGAGAGCGCGGTGGTGCGGCGTGGGACACCACGTGCGCGGTTGCGCCGCAGACCCGTCGGGCCGAGCCGCTCCAGCGTTTCGCTCTCGTCGTTCGTCAGCCTGCCCGAGCGGTCGTAAGCGGCCAGGTCTATGACCGACCACCGCGTTCTGCGCGGCTCGCCGCTCGAAGCGAGGGGGCGGGCGCTCACTGCTCACCGCCGTCCGCGTTGGCGTCGGTCCCGGTGAGCAGGCTGATCCGCCAGGCGTGGATCTCAGCCATCCCCCGGTTGAGCTTGTCGGACAGCTCCCGGCCCGAGAGGTGGATGTAGCGCAGCGTCGAGTCCGTGCTGCGGTGCCCGGCGAAGGTGGCGATGGCATGCAGCTCCCAGCCCATGCGGGCCAGGTCGGTCAGGCAGAGGTGGCGGGTCGTGTGCGTCGAGAACTGCGGCACGTCGGCGGCGAGCGCGACCCGGCGCACCACCTTGGACCACGTCCACAGCGTCAACGGCTCGGCCCGGTTGCGTCGGGACTCCGACAAGAACAGCGGGCCCCGTGCGCGGCTGAGGGTGCCCCGGTGGTCGAGGTAGCCGGAGAGCAGCACGCCGGTCGCCGCCGAGTAGGGAACGCTCCGTCCCCGCCGGGTCTTGGTCGTCTCCGCCCGGATCCTCACCATGCGATACGCCGGATCGAGATCGTCGGTGCGAAGCGAGCAAAGCTCCTCGCGACGAAGGGCCGCGTCGTAGGCGAGGGCGAGCATCAGCCGATTGCGGATCGGCTCGTCACGAAAGACCGCCAGCACGTCCAGCCACTGCTCATCGGTGGGAATCCACGGCAGCTTCACGAGCCGAGGCACGAGCCCCCGCCCGGCGCTGCCGCTGCCGTGCCGGGCGCCGTAGCGGCCACGGCCGACCGGGTTCGAGTCGCGTACGCCCTCCTCGACGAGGAAGTCATAGAAGAGCCGCACCGGGACGAGGCGCTGCTGGAGCGTGGCATTCGCAAGGCCGCTCCCCGAGTCGAGCGCCACCGTGTTCACGCCGAGGCGGCTCGGGCGGCTCGTCAGCTCCCGGACAAACGAGGCGACCTGCGCACGGCCAGCAGTGAGCGGGTCGATGACGTCGCGCTCACAGACCTCGAGATACTCAGCAAGCCCCCGCGCGTAAGCGTCGATCGTCCTCGGTGCCCGACCAAGATCGGACCAGATCCGGAGCCACTCGACCGCCCGCTCGTGCCGGCCGAACACCGACCACTTCTCCTCCAATGACATCGACAACGCGCAGCCGACCTCTCAGCTCGTGGGACACAGAGAGGCCATTCAACCCCTCCGCTTGATTCCACGTAACTAATAGGTAGTAGTAGGTCCACTTCTCGGGTCCGAGCAGCTTGGTAATGTCCCAGGAGTAGACCTGGTTGGGCCTGGTGGCCAACAGTTCGGGTTTCTTGGCTGCCGGATGGGTCGCCTGGCGTCGGCGCTCGCGCACCTCGTCGTTGGCGCGCAGCACCCGGTACATCGTGGGCACCGAGGCCAGGTAGATGCCCTGGTCGAGCAGCTTGGCGTAGACGGTGGCCGGCGCCTCATCGACGAATTCCTCGCTGTTGAGCACCCGGTGCACCTCCTTGCGCTCCACCTCCGACAGGGCCCGGGGCTGGGGCGCCGGCACCCTTTCCGCCCTCGGTGGCAGTGGGCTCCGGCGGTGGCGGCGATACCAGCGGGCCTGGGTCTCACCGACCGCCGCACAAGCGCCACGCACACCAGTCAGCGGCGCCAGCTCGGCTACCGCACCGTCGATCATCTCGTCTCGCCCCCGCTGTTCGGGGCGCTGTCGGTGGCGAGCTGCTCCAACAGCGCGGAGAGTTTCCCCTGGACCTCGATCACCGTGCGGGCCTTCGACAACTCCAAGCTCAGCCGCTCGTTCTCCTTGCGTAACCGGTTCACCTGCAGGTCCCGGGGGTCGGCGGAGCGACGACCGGCGGGCTTGGCCAGGGCCTCGAGTGCTCCCTGGTCACGCTGGCGTCGCCAGGCCGAGATGAGCGAGGTGTAGAGGCCCTCACGTCGCAGGAACGCGCCCTTGGCCTCTTTGCTTAGCGTCTCGTACTCGGCCAGGATCTGGGCCTTGTACCTGGCCGAGTAGCGCCGTGGCCCACGGGCGCGTTCGGGGACCTCGGGGTCCGGATCGTTGGTGTTCATCGCGCCAGCATCGGCGCGCGCGTCGGTTGGGTCCAAGCTCGTGGTGGTCATTCGGGAGAACTCCTTCTCCGCCCTCTCAGGTCATTGA
Organism: Acidimicrobiales bacterium; assembly: GCA_050742415.1. Taxonomy (GTDB): domain Bacteria; phylum Actinomycetota; class Acidimicrobiia; order Acidimicrobiales; family AC-14; genus JBOGIF01. The sequence goes on from JBOGIF010000135.1 coordinate 2,402, forward strand.
ATCGGCAGGTCCGACTGCCTCACCCGAGGTTGACACAGAGGGTCGGGCCGGTAGCGGCCTGGTCTGGCGTTGGCGGGCGTGGTGCGGGCGAGCGCTCGTTCCTTGAGCGTCATGTCGGCGTGGAGGTAGATGTTGGTGGACTGGAGGCTTTCGTGGCCTTTTCTGGGGTGGAGAATGAGCGCCATGGCCGATGACCTGCGG
>JBOGIF010000136.1:0-3188 GCA_050742415.1 Acidimicrobiales bacterium
AGGTGGGAGCAGGAGCGGACTCGATCGAGGCCTCAGCGGTCTGCTCGGCCCGGCCTGGCGGTTCAGGTAGATCAACGCTGCGAAGGTCGAGCTCGGGGTCATCGGGTGTGCTCGGCGACGGTGTGTCGCGCCCGTCGGGGGCGGGGACCCGGTAGACGACCGACCCGAGGGGTCCGCCGCCGGGGTTGACGACGGTGGCAGGCACGCGGACGAGCCTGCGCTCAGTGAGCCCGCTTCCCACCCTTTGTTGGCGCCAGTGGGCGCGCCTCAGATGGGTGATCGGCGAGTGGGCAGTTCGGGTTCCGGGTGACCTCGACACCACCCGATCGGCGACGGGTGTTCGCACGACGTCGAGAACCCGAACGCCGGCTGTGGCCCCCCGGGGCTCGTGGCGGCGGAACTCCCCGCGGCGCACGGCCTTGCGCCAGGCAGTCGAGCCCGCATCGCCCGGAAGCGACAGGGTGCGGGACGGCTCCCGCCACTCGGCCCACGACACGGTGGCCGCCAGGTTGTGGGCCACGTGGGCCAGGCGTGCCGACGACAGTCTTCCCCATACGGTCGCCCGGTAGCGGTCGAACCGGGAAGGCCCATCCCGTGTGGGGTCGGGATTGGCCGACACCAGCCAGAGAACCTCGTCGCACAGCCCGCCGCCGGGCATCTCGGAGAGGACGACGCCCTCGATACCCCCACCGAGGGCCCGGAGATCGCCGACGGCGGTTCGGGTGCCGGTCGGGGCTCCCCGGAGGTCGGTCTGGATGTCCCAGTCCCTCGGCCAGTCGTGCAGCTCGGGACCAAGCTCCAGGCAACGCCCGAAGTAGACGGCGATCCGGGGATAGGGGAGGCGCAGATCAGCCAGGGACTGAGCCTCTGGTGGCCGGCTGGACAGGATCCCGACCGCGGCGTCGGCCTCGATGAAGTGGGGGACGGCGTCGAAGAGGGTGCCGATGTCGGCCACGGTCAGAACCGTCCGGTTGACGGCCGCGATCTGCGACTCGAGGTCGGCGACCTGGCCCCGCCTCATCGAGGCTTCGAGGTATGCCTGGTAGGCCTTGACCTGGGTGAGGTCGGCGGCCACCGAGAACGAACGCAGGGCGACCACGTCTCCCGGCAGGTAACGGTCGGGGTCAGGTCGGCCCGTCCGCCAGCGCCCTGACGCGGCGGCGATGGCGGCGTCGCGGGCTGCCCGGTGCAGCAGCTCGTCAATGCGGAGGGCGAGGCGGTTCCACCCTCCGTCGAGGATGCTGGGGTCGGCGTCGGCCGCGCTGCGTGCCTGGATCCCGAAGGCGGACGGACCGAGGGCGGTGATCAACAGACCACCTCGGGGCCGCTGCGGTTGGGCACGGCAGGAGGCGGCTGCTCGGCTGCCGTGGTCGGCGTCGCACCCGACGGCCTCTCCGCTTCCAGGTCCAACTCGGGGAGCTCGACGTTCCGAAGGTCGAGCTCCTCCATCTCGATGGAGCCCGCGCTCGGCCCGCGCCTGCGACCTGGGAGCTCGGCCACATCGGCGCCGAGCGTCTCTATCCAGGCGGCGATCCCAGCCTTGCCGTCGGCGAACACCCTTCGCATGAGGGCGCCGTCCGGCAACGAGATTGCCACCGCGTTGACGGCCGTCTCGAGACGATCGAGGTGGGCCCTCGCCTGCTCGAGGAGGTCGGAGCGAGCGGGATCGCGGTCCAGCTGGAGATGGCGCCGCTCCAGGAAGGACCCGTCAACGGTTGCCCGGGAGAGCTCTGTGCCCGGTCCCGGTTGGGCCGCCGACCCCGGCATTCGGCGCTCGGGTTGGCGCGAAAGGGAGAACTCGGTTCCGCACAGACCGCAGATGACCGGCCCGCGGGCCAGCACCGATGGAGCCATCCGGAGCTTGCGGCCGGGCTCGCAGCTACATTCCGCCGCCGGTTGCTTGGCTCGATCGCGGCCCGCACTCCCGTCGGCGCCCACGCCTACGCCCTCGGACCCGCTGCCTTCGAGACCGGTGCCGCGCTCGGCAGGCAGGTCCCGGGCCAGGCGCATCTGGGCGGCGATGCCCGCGATCGGCTCCGCATACTGGGCCGCGGTCGCGGGCGTGAGGACGGTCCGGGCCCAGCCATAAGGGTCCAGGCGGCGGGCCCGCAGGCCGATCTCGGTGGCGGCGGCCCGGAAGTTGGCATTGTGGTAGCGGCCGCCGCGACTGGCGTCCCGGACGCCACGGGCCGCGTTCAACCCGTGGGCCGCTTCGTGGAGGAGCACCTCGAACACGGCCTCGGCGGGCAGGTGAAGGGCTTCTCCGGCCAGGAGCACCTCGCTGCGCTCCTCGGCGCCGACGCGCCACTGGCCACCCCACCAGTGTCCGAGCTTGACCAGGCGGCCACGCTCGACCCCGCTGCCCAGGACGATCACCGCATCGGGAACGCCCGGATGGCGGGCCTGGATGGCAGACCATGCTGCCTCGCAAGCGGCCACCAGCTCGCTGGCAGCCACCACCTCGTCACGAGACACCGGGCGATCGGGCTGGCCTGGAGCCGCCTCGCTTCCCGTACCCGTAGGGCCAGCGGTGGCCATGGCGTCAACGTCGAGCGCCATCGGGTTAGCGGACGGGCGACAGCTCGGGCGCTGCCGCGGGAGGGGTGGTGGAAGGGTCGATCTCGGCTATCGCGGCGGTGGCGTCGGCCCACTGGCGAGCCGCCGCCTCGTCGTCAGGCCGGCGCCCCAGAGGTTGAGCGTCCGTTCCCGGGAATGCCTCGTCGCCGGGTCTCGGCGTGAACCGAACTTGTGGGGCCCAGCGGTCGATGTAGAGAGCGATGTGCTCGACGGCCGTGCGCCAGCGTCGATGGTCATCGCAGCTGCGATCGCCAGCAGGCACGGGCAGTCGCGCCCGAAGAGGTGCCGGCAGGAGCTCCGGGGCGGCGAGGCGGACCTTGGTCTCGCGATGGGCGATGGCGTCGCGCAGCAGGTCGCGACGGGCGAGGTCGGCGGCGTGCTCGCCCAAGAACTCCTGGCGACGCTGCGCTTGCGACTCGAGCTGCCCCAGCGTGTTGGTCAAGGTGGCGGCGCGGCGATCGATGCCGGCAACCTCCGTGCGCAGCGCCTCCGGAAGATGCGAACGCGGCCAATGGAGGCCGGCACCATCTGTGGTCACCTGGTTGAGGCGGTCGGCCAACATCTGGCGGCGTGTGGCCAGCTCGACGAGCGCGGCATCGACTCCCTCGATC
>JBOGIF010000137.1:0-4310 GCA_050742415.1 Acidimicrobiales bacterium
CGACCCGGCCGAGCGGCCGGGACTGGCGATGGTTGGCGACCTGGCGACTCCAGCGCACGGCGTCGTCCTGCATGGCCGACAAGCTGGCGAACTCCCCGGAGCGGCCGGCGAAGAAGGAGTCCCGGGCATAGGGCACGTGGCGTCCCACGGTGGCCTTGTCCCTGGGCTTCAGCTTCCGAGCGGGGTCGACGAGACAGCTGTAATGGGCGGCGAACTCGCCGAAGGCCTTGTTGATGAGGGGGTCATACAGGTCGGGCTTGATCACCCCGGTCTTGAGGTTGTCCGGCTTCTGTGCCCGGCTCCGTTATGTGGCCAGCGGCGGCGACGCCCTTGCGGGCCGGCGGTGAACGGCTCTGACCGCGCGATCGAGGCCACATAACGATCAGAGCGAGGACAGCCAGTCGAGGAGCGACTCGTCGGAGCGCCAGACGGGACGAGAGCGCTGTCCCGCCATAGAACCGGGAGGTTCGGTGTTGCGGAGGGCTTTTATCTTCGCGGCGGTGTTGATCTCGGCGTAGCGGTTGGTGGTGGTCAGGTCGGCGTGGCCGAGCCAACCGCGGATGACGTTCACCTCGACACCGGCTTCCAGCAGGTGGACGGCTGCGGTGTGACGGAACAGATGCGGGCTGACCCTGCGGTCGGTGCGAGCGTCATCGAGATGCGCGGCGTGGCGCCGAACGATCTTGTAGATGCCGAACCGGGTGAGCGCTCCTCCGGTAGTCGAGGAGAACACCGGCGTGTCCGCAGCTGGCGGAGCCTCGGTCATCTCGAGGAGCTCGGCGAGCAGGGCGGCCGTTTGTCGCCACAGGGGACACGTTCGCCATTTGTCGCCCTTGCCGTGGAGGCGGACCACGGCAGGCTCGGCGAGTTGGAGGTGCCCGACGCGAAGGTCGGCGACCTCCTGCGCCCTGGCACCAGTGTTGTAGAGGAACACCAGCAAGGCGCGGTCCCGAAGCGCGTTGCGACCGGTGCGAGGAAGTTGCCGCAGCAAGGCCTCGACCTCGTCGCGCTCGAGGAAGTGTGTCTCAGCGGGCGCCGCCCGCTTCATTGGAATGGCGGCGACTCGCTGGCAGACGCCGAGCATCTCGGGCTCGCGAGTGGCGATGTAGTCGAACAGTGTGTGCAGGACCGACAGCCGCTGGTTGCGGGTGCGGATGTGGTTGCCGCGCCGGTCCTCCAGGTGGCGCAGGAACCCGAGCACGCGCTCGAAGCTCAGGTCCTCGACGGCCAGCCTGGTGATCTTGGTGCCCTTGTCCTCAGCGGCGAACACCAACAGCAGGCGGATGGTGTCGCGGTAGCTGCGCAGCGTCGCCGCCCGCAGTCCCTTCACGGTGACCAGGTGGTCGGCGAAGAACGAGTGAACGAGCGAGCCGAGCCGCTGCTGGGCGGTCATGGCGTCGTCTCCGACCAGGCAGCGGTGGCGAAGGCCTCGAAGCGCTGGTTGGCCTCCTCCAGGAGCTGGGGGGTGATGGTCAGGTAGACCGCGGTGGAGACCGGGCTGACGTGGCCCATGAACGTTGACAGCCGGTAGAGCCGCGTCGAAGGATCCAGGCCCTCCCGATACCACCGCAGCAGGCAACCCACTGCGAAGGAATGGCGCAAGGAGTGCAGCCGGGGCGACGACACGCCCTCTGGGACCGGGAAGGCCAGTTCGACCATGAGGTGGTGGAAGACCTGGCTGGCCGTGCCGGGATGGACTGGACGGCGGCCGTCGAAGCTGAACAGCGGGCCATCGCCGTCCCCGCCACGACGCTCGACCTGGCTTGCGAGGAGCTCGGCGATGCGCGGCCCATGGGGGACAAGTCGGCTCTTGCCGAACTTGCCGCCCCGCACGAAGAGCAGTTGGCGGTCGACGTCGATGTCGCTGATCCGCAGGCCGCACGCTTCGCCTGCTCGAAGCCCGAGCCCGTAGCAGAGGGCGAAGATCCCGTGATGGGTCGTGCCCCTTCGGGTGGCCCTGGGGTTGTCGGGCAGGGCTGCTGCAGCTTCGAGCAGCCGGCGCGCCTGAGCGGGGTCCAACAGGAAGGGAAGCCGCTCGTCGGTTACCCGTCGATGGGTCCGCGACAGCGGCGAGACCTCAAGGCGTTGCTGGGCGACAGACCAGTCGAGGAAGCACCCGAGGATGTTGACGAGATGGTTGAAGCTGCGCGCCCGAGGTCGGGGCCGGGAGGCGACGAAGGCGTCGAGCAGGACAGGGGTGAGCTCGTGCATTCCCGCCACGCCAGCGCTGTCGGCGAAGGCGACCAACAAGCGCAGCGTCGCTTCCTCAGTCCGATACTTGCGTCCCAGCGCTCGTTTGTGAGCGAGGAATTCGCCAGCCGCGGTGGTGAGGCTGTCATTCATGCCAGGACCTCCTCGCCGTCGCCGAGGGCGACCTCTCGCAGCGCCTCGACGGCGACCTTGGCGTAGATCTCCGTCGAACGCGGCGAGCGGTGACCGACGAAGTCGCCGATGGTCTTCAAATCGAAGTCGGCGTCGACCAGGCGCTGCACCGTGGAATGACGAAGCGTGTGCGATCCGGGCCGGGGCACCTCGACGCCGGCCTTCAAGATGTAGGTGCGGGCGATCGCCGAGACCGCCGCATCGCCGAGCGGGCGGCGGGGAGCGGCGGTCCGGAAGAACACGCGGCGGTCAGCCGCGGCGGGCCGACCGTGCTTGAGGTAATCGACGAGCGCCTCGCCGACAACTGCAGACAGGGGAAATGCTGTCGAGTGCCCGGCCTTGCGCTCGGGCACAGCCAGTCGGTCGTGCTTCCAGTCGATGTCGTCGAGCCTGAGCGCGGCCACCTCGCGGGAGCGCAGGCCGTAGGTCACGAGCAGCAACAAGATGGCGTAGTCGCGCTTGCCCACCTCGCTGCGTCGGTCGACGCCAGCGAGGACGCGGTTGACCTCGCTCCAGGAGATCGAGCGGGGGATGCTCGACAGGCGATAGATCTGGGGCCAGCCGACCGTGGCGCTCAACTCGGCGGCGACCACGCCCTCACGGTGGAGGTAGCGCAGGAACACGCGCAGGACGCCGGCGCTGTCGCGCACGGTGCTCTTAGCCAGGCCCGCCGCCGAACGCTCGATGATGTAGGCGCTCAAGATCGCGGGCGACACCTCCTGAACCGAATGCACGCCGATGCGGGCGAGGTATGCCTCGAAGCGGTCCAGGTGGTGGCGATACTGCTTCACCGACGCCGGGCGCAGCCTGCGCTCGTCGACGAGATAGTCGAAGAAGCCGGGGGCGACGTCAGCGAAGGGCTGGGAAAGATGTCGTCGGCCGCTCGGGGCAAAGCCGGGAAGGGCGACGGCGAGGAACTGCTCGACAGGGCCTCGAACCTCCTTGGCCATCGGGCGGGTCGATCGCATCCGTTCGCGGTGTCGAGCCACACGGGCGGCGACGAAGCCGTCGACGTGCTCCGGCAGGTCGGCGACCGAGACGGCTCCCCGCTCGCTCGCGAACTCGCCGAAGGCGACCGCGACCGGAACGCGACCCACGATGGTCCCGGCGCGATAACCCTCCTCAGCGAGGCGGCAGACGTACAGCTCGATCTCGGCGGCGATCCATGAGGCGTGGATGCGATCGATCGTGGACGGCTTGACGAAGTACTGCTCCAACATGGGCAACTTCCTTTCGCTCGATGAGCCAGAGGAAGCACCCTGTTGCAAGCGACAGCGTTATGTGGCCCCGATCGAGCGGACGGAGCCGTGCGCCGCCGGCCCGCAAGGGCGTCGCCGCCGCTGGCCACATAACGGAGCCGGGAACAGAACTACGACAACCTGAAGGCAGCGGTGACCAAGATCCTCCTCGGCCGGGACCGCACCGAGAACGAGCGCTTCGTGGCCCTGCGGTCGCACTACGGCTTCGACAGCTTCTTCTGCCTGCCCGGCATCGAGGGCAGCCACGAGAAGGGTGGCGTGGAGGGCGGGGTCGGCCGCTTCCGCCGTCGCCACCTGGTGCCGGTGCCCACCGTCGGCTCCCTGGCCGAGCTCAACGTGGTGATGGCGGCGGGCGACGTGATCGACCACGACCGCCACGTCGGGCGGCGGGCCGAGACGGTCGGTGAGGCAGCGAGCGCCGAGGCACCGTGGCTGGCGCCGTTGCCCGACATCGCCTTCGACCCCTGCGCCGTTCTCAGCGCCAAGGTCGACACCAAGGGCCGTATCTGCGTGCGCCAGAGCTTCTACTCGGTGCCCGTGGGCCTGGCCCGGCGGGTGGTGGTGGTCCGCCTCGGAGCCCAGTCCTTCGAGGTGGTGGCCGACGGCAGGGTGGTCGCCACCCATGAGCGCAGCCTGCACAAGGGCACCGAGGACCTGGTGCTGGACCAC
>JBOGIF010000138.1:0-2472 GCA_050742415.1 Acidimicrobiales bacterium
ACCACCACGGCGCGGCACAACCCCAGCACGCTTTTGAGTACCGTCTTGACCCGCACGCCTTGGCCCTCCTCGTTGACCGACCTTGTCAGCCGGACAACGTAGGGGAGACAAGGCGTGCGCACGCGAACGGGCGGGACAGCGACCCACGGGAGCGTCAGTAGACCCCCTTCGAGCTGCTGGCCGACGTCTACCAGGTGGCCTCGGCCATGCTCATGAAAGTCGGCGACCAGGGCGCGGGGTGGATCGCCGCCGATCGGGCCATCGGCACCGGTGAGCGGTGCGGCGATCGCCACCTGGCCTTGGCGGGCCAGTACCGCATGGCCCACACGCTGGCCGGGACCGACGAGCGGGTCCTAGCCCTGCACGTCCTGCGCCAGGCGGTCCGGGGCGCGTCCGCGGTTCAGCAGTCCGACGATCCCGGGCTCATATCACTCGTCGGAGCGTGCGCGCTCCTGCTGGCTGTGCTCGAAGCCCGTGAGGGCGATCGGAAGTCGGCTGAAGGCCATCTCCGCATCGCCCGCTCGCTCGCCCGACGGCTGGGTGAGGATCGGGACGACTACGGCACCGAGTTCGGCCCCATGAACGTGGCGCTGCACGCCGTTGCCGTGGCGGTGGAGCTTGGCAACGCCTCCGACGCGATTGCGCTGGCCGGGGAGGTCCGGATCGACGGGCTCTCTCCCGAGCGCCAGGCCCGCTATCTGGTCGACATCGCCCGCGCCCACGCGCAGCGGCGTGATTCGGCGGCGGCGGTGAAGGCCTTGGAGCAGGCAGAGTCGATCGCGCCCGAGGAGGTGCACGAGCTTGATCTCGTGCGGGCCTTGGTCGGCGACTTGGAGCATTTCGCGGGCCGGCGGCGGGTGCCGGGACTGAAGCCGCTGCGCCAGCGACTCACCCACAACTGAACCACAATCTTGTTGCGAGTCGCAGTCCTCTCGTAGTCGGCGACTGCACCCCTGGATACGGTCGCAATCACGGCCGGACACACGGTCGAAACCCATGAGGCGGCGGCATGGTCGCCTTGTATCCGAGGAGGTGCAGTTCATGAAATTGCCGATCGACACCACCGGCATGACGTTCCTTGCAGCCGGCACACCTGAGCCGGTGCGGGACTTCGACTCGAAGGCCGCCAAGGTCGACGAGAACGGCCAGGCGATCTTCGCAGTGCAGGTCGTCATCCTGGTCGACGGCGGCGCCGAGGTCATCAGCGTCAAGGTCGCCGGGGAGCCCAAGTCCCTGGGCCACGGAGCGCCGGTGAAGGTGACGGGGCTGATGGCCACGCCATGGAGCATGGGCGACCGCAGTGGCGTTGCCTTCCGTGCAGCCCGGATCGAGCCCGCCACCGGCGGGCCTGCCCGGGCCGCCTCGTAGGAAGGCGGCTCCGGCCATGGTCGAGGTCCTGATCGCCTTCCTGCTCGGTGCCGCCGTTGGGCGCCCGCTGCTTCGAGTCGCCGTTCGAACGGCGCAGCAACTGCCGCGGAGGCTGTGGTGAGCGCCCAGCAGGAAGGCTTCGCCGAGGTCGTGGTCGGAGCCGTCGCCCGTACGACGTGGGCGTGGCGGGTCGAGCTTGCCATGCTCGCCGTGGTCGCGGTCATGGCCGGCGCCACCTACGACGCACTCGGGCCACCATGGCACATGGTCGCCGTCATCGGCGTCGGACTCCTGTTCGGCTCGGTACCGGTGCTGCGCCGCTGGCTTGTCCGTCTCCTGCGCCGGAGTCATGTGCGGCGGACGTGGCTGGCCGCCCTGCGGCGCTTGGACATCGCGTCGTTCCAGGAGCGGCTGCCGGTCGTCAGCCGGGTTCGAGAGGTCCCCGCCGGGTACCGGCTCGAGGCCCGGGTGCCGCCTCGAGGATGTGTCGACGACCTCGTACGGGTGGCGGAGCGCATCGCCGCCGACCTCGGCGCCCGCGACGTCCGGGTCCGCCGCTTCGCCGAGGACGCCGGCCGGGCCGAGGTGGTAGTCGTGCGAAGGGACCCCTTGGCCGCTCCACCGCTTCGCTGGCCGTTGGCGACGGCCGAACGAACGAGCCTGTGGCAGCCCGTCCCCGTCGGTGTGGACGAGGACGGGCGAACGGTGTCGATGTCGCTGCCGGAGCACAACCTGTTGCTCGGTGGCGAGCCCGGCGCCGGCAAGTCCGCCGCCTTGTCGCTGCTGACCGCGGCTGCCGCGCTCGACCCGACCGTGAAGCTGTGGCTGCTGGACGGGAAGCTCGTGGAGCTCGCCACCTGGGCCGGCTGCGCCGAGCATTCGGTGGGCGCCAACGTGGCCGATTCCGTGGACGTGCTGCGAACGCTCCAGGTGGACATGGGAGCGCGCTACGCGCAGCTCCTGGCCCAGCGTCGCCGCAAGGTCGGCCCGGATGACGGCCTCCCCCTGCACGTGGTCGTTTGCGACGAGCTGGCCATGTACCTGACCGTCGGCGACCGTAAGGAGCGTACCGAGTTCGCCGAGGTGCTCCGCGACCTGGTGGCC
>JBOGIF010000139.1:0-11559 GCA_050742415.1 Acidimicrobiales bacterium
TTCCCCGGTCAGTTCCCAGGTCCGTTCCCCGGTCCGGTCAGGGGACCTTCAAGGTCGTATTGCCGCCCCGAGGGTCCCCAGAACGGTGGAGGTGGGAAGATCGGTGGGTCAGACGCCGAGCTCGGCGAGGCGCTTCTCGATCGCCTGGCGCAGGGTCACCAACTCCACGACCTCCTCCTCCTTGGTCTGCGCGGCCTCAGCGGCGCAGCAGGCGCACCCGCAACCGCAGGGCTCCGAGGCCTCGGTGAGGGTTGTCATCGTCGAACATCCACACGAGCATCCAGCCATGTCTTTCGACCTCCTTCGAATCGCTTGTGACACCAGCCTAAGAGGTGGCCCCAAGGGCCATGTCAAGCGGCTTCAGCGCGGGGTGTTGAAGTGGTTCATCGCCGTGTCCGGCCCGTCGGCCACGATCGCCTCCACCGCGTCGGCCGCCTCGACCACGGCCACGTCGAGCTCGGCCCTCTCCGCCTTGCCCGGCCGGTGCAGCACGTAGTCGGCGCCCTCCTGGCGGCCCGGAGGCTTGCCCACGCCGATTCGGACCCGCACGAAGTCGCCCGACCGGAGGTGGGCGCGCACCGACTCCAGCCCGTTGTGCCCTGCCGTGCCGCCGCCAGCCTTGACCTTGACCCGTCCGGTGGGCAGGTCCAGCTCGTCGTGGACGATCACGACGCGTCCGGGCTCGCCGTCGATCCCGTAGCGCCGGACAAGCCTGGCGACCGCCTCGCCGGACAGGTTCATGAACGTCTGGGGGAACGCCAGCACCACCAGCCGGCCGTCGACCCGGGCCTCCGCCACCAGCGCTCGCTCCCCGCTCCGGCGCAGACGGGAGCCGAGGCGGTCGGCGAGAACCTCGACCACGTCCGCACCCAGGTTGTGCCGGGTGCCCTCGTAGTCGGCGCCCGGGTTGCCGAGCCCCACCACCAGCCAGCTGGCCGCCTCCCCGGTCCGCGCCGGGCGCAGCGCCGGCAGCGTCAGCCTTCGGAAGGTTGGGTCTCGCCCGGCTCCTCGGCCCCAGCCGCGCCCTCGGCCTCCGTCGACTCGAGCGTGGCCGCGACCCGCGAGGCCTGGGCAATGACCACGGCCTCGTCCGGCTCCAGCTCGGTGGAGACGCCCGACGGCAGGACGAGGTCCCCCACCCGGATGGAGTCGCCGATGGTGAGGCTCGAGACGTCGACCTCCACCGAAGGAGGCAGGTCCCCCGGGCGGGCGTGGACCACGAGAGAGAACAGCTGCTGCTCGACCAACCCGTCGGCCCGGTCGACCTCGACAGCCTCGCCGACCAACCGGATCGGCACCTCGGCGGACACGACCTCGTCGCGCCGCACGATCACGAAGTCGACGTGGCGGAGGGTGCCGCGCACCGGATCGCGCTGTAGCTGGCGGGCCATGGCCAGGTGGCGGGTATCGCCCACGTCGAGGGAGATCAAGGCGTTGAGGCGGGCCTCACCCATGAGCGCCGCCCGCAGCTCCCGGGCGTCGACCGCCAGCGCCTGGGGCTCCACCCCATGGCCGTAGAGGACGGCGGGGACCTTGCCGGCAATCCGCAGTCGGCGGGAGGCGGCACTGCCTGTGGGGCGTGCGGGATCTGCGGTGAGGGTTACTTCTTGCATGGGTGACGAGTCTAGGCGGCCCTAGTAAGCCTGGTTCTCCCCGCCGAAGATCTCGGAGACGGATGTGTCCTCGAAGACGGCGTCGAGGGCGTCGGCGATGATGCTCGCCACCGAGAGGACCTCGATCTTGTCGAGGTGGCGGTCGGTGGGCAGGGGAAGCGTGTTGGTGACGACCACGCGCGAGATCACCGAGTTCTTGAGCCGGTCGATGGCGGGGTCCGACAGCACACCGTGGGTGGCCATAGCCCAGACGTCGGTGGCGCCGTTGGCCACGAGCAGATCGGCCGCCGCGCAAACCGTGCCGGCGGTGTCGATCATGTCGTCGACGATCACGCAGTGACGGCCGGGAACCTCCTTCTCGTTCATGACGTCGATGGCCTCCACCGTGTTGGCGGCGCCTGCCGGTCGCCGCTTGTAGATGCTCACCAGGGCGGCGTCGAGGTGCTCCGCGTAGCGGGCCGCGTACTTGAGCCGGCCGGCATCGGGGGCGACCATCACCGGAGGGCTGTCGAGGTTGGCCTCCAGGTAGTCAAGCAGCACGGGCATGGCCGTGAGATGGTCGACCGGGCCGTCGAAGAAGCCTTGGATCTGGCCGGAATGAAGGTCGACGCTCAGCACCCGGTTTGCGCCCGCCGTCTTCAGGATGTCGGCGACGAGCTTGGCGGTGATGGGCTCGCGGCCCGAAGCCTTGCGGTCCTGACGGGCGTACCCGTAGAACGGGCATACCGCGGTGATCCGCTTGGCCGAGGCCCGCTTGGCGGCGTCGATCATGATGGCCTGCTCCATGATCGACCCGTTGACTGGTGGGCCGTGGGTCTGGATGATGAAGACGTCGGCGCCGCGCATCGAGTCGGCGAACCGGCAGTAGACCTCGCCGTTGGCGAACTCCGAGAGGTGGGCCTCCGAGAGCTCCACCCCCAGGTGGGCTGCGATCTCGGTGGCCAGGGGCCGGTTGCACCGCCCGGTCACCAGCTGCAAGCGCTTCTTGGTGACGAGCTCCATCAACCTCTGCTCCATCGACCGCTACACGCTCCCCGCTGGGCCGTCGGCGCCGGGGGCGGGCCGGTCGGTCGGTTCACCATTGTAGAAGGCACCGGTGGCACGGCCATCGGCCACGTGGTCGCCGGGCGGGACGACCGCGAACGGCCCGACGGTGGCGGCGGCGCCGATCTCGGCGTCGCGCCCAACGCTCTGGAACACGCGTGCCCCGGTGCCCACCACGCAGTCGATTAGATGCACGTCCGGGCCGATGCGGCAGCCCGCGGCCACGAAGGTCCGGCCCTGGAGGATGACTCCTGGAGCAAGGGTGACGTCGGGAGCGAGGCGCACAGAGGAGTCGACGTAGGTGCGTTCGGGGTCGAACATGGTCACCCCGTTGGCCATCCATCGCCGGTTGATGCGCGCTCGCAGCACCGCCTCGGCCTCGGCCAGCTGCACCCGGTCGTTCACGCCCAGGGCCTCCGACGCGTCGTCGGCTTCCACCGCCAACACCTTGTGTCCCGCCGAATGGAGCACCTCCACCACATCGGTGAGGTAGTACTCGCCCTTGGCGTTCTCAGGGCTCAAACGCCGCAGAGCGGGGGCCAGCAGGCTCCGGCGGAAGCAGTAGATCGAGGTCGCCACCTCGTCGATCTGGCGCTCCTCTTCAGTAGCGTCGAGCTCCTCGACTATCCGGCTCACCCGGCCGTCGCGGGCCCGCACCACCCGACCCAGGCCGGTGGGATCGTCGGCGTGGGCCGTCAGCAGAGTGGCCGCGGCGTCCGACTCCCGGTGGTGCGCCACCAGCCGGGCCAGAGTGGCCGGGCGAACGAGGGGGGTGTCGCCGGCGAGAACCACAATGTCGCCGTCGGTGTCGTCGGTGCTGTCGGCGTCGTCGTCGGGGAAGGCCGTGATCGCGACCGAGGCGGCGTCGCCTGTTCCGCGCTGGACCCGCTGCTCCACGAAGTCGATCACCAGATCCGGTGGCCCGTGCTCCTGCAGCGCCTTGGTCACTGGTTCGGCGCCGTGGCCGACCACGACGACGGCCCGGTCCACGGCCAGCTCGGAGAGAGCGTCGAGCACGTGCAGCAGCATCGGGCGCCCGCACAGGACGTGTAGGGGCTTGGGCAATACGGACTGCATGCGCCGCCCCTCCCCGGCCGCCATCACCACAGCGGAGAGAGGACGCAGACCCATGCACCTTTCTACCCTGCCCAGGGGCTCGGGGACGAGGATTCGAACCTCGACTAGAGCATCCAAAGTGCTCTGTGCTGCCGTTACACCATCCCCGACGGCCAACGCGATGCTAACGATCCGATAGGTTGTCGGCGCCGATGGGATCCCTGATAAAGAAGCGCCGCAAGCGCATGCGCAAGAAGAAGCACAAAAAGATGCTCAAGGCCACCCGCTGGCAACGCCGGGCGGGCAAGTAGCCGAGCGGGCCGCGGCTACCCCGCCGCGGTAGTGCGGGCGACGATGCGGTCGTCACCCGGGAAGTCCCCCTCCACGAACCAGCTGCCGCCGCTGCCCGCCAGCCTGGGCGCCAGGCCGGTCGCCTCCCCGAGTCGCTCGCGCCACTTCGCCAGCTCCGGGACGACGGCCAGGGCTGCCGGCTCGAGGTCGTTGCCGTGGCCACCGACGGGGCCGCCCATCTCGTCCCACATCCGGTAGACCTCGACCGTCGACACCGACAGTGACGGCACCAGCAGCGTAAAGGCCCGGGCCTCAAGCTCGAGGCGCTCGACGACCTCGCCGATCCCGGTGACGCGAGCCCGGCCGCCCACGAGGCAGAACGGCACGTCGGCGCCGAGTGACGCCGCCAATGACACGTCGCCACAACCTGCCCACCGGAGAACGGCGGCAGCGTCGGCCGATCCGCCCCCAAGACCGGCGCCCATCGGGATCACCTTCTCCAGGTGGATCGCGGCATGGCGGCCCACCGCCGTCAGCGCCTTCTGCACGAGGTTGGTTCCGTCCATCGGAAACGGGTGCACCGGGGCACGGCGATGGGTGACGGTGAAGCTCCGCCCGGCGCTGAACGTGATCGTGTCCGCCAGATCCAGCGTGACCATCTCGGCATCGATGAGGTGGTAGCCGTCGTCGCGGCGCCCGGTGACGCGCAGCGACAGAGTCAGCTTGGCGGGAGCCCGCTCCTCGTGCACGCCGCCAGTCTCGCCCACGCCGACACGTCGAGCTCCTCGGGTCTTGCCTCCGGCCGCACCCCGGCGAGGTCGAAGGCATCGACCTCGACGAGGCCCGCCAGCGACCGGCGGAGCATCTTGCGGCGCTGCCCGAACCCGGCTCCCACGAGACGGAAGAACCAAGCCCGCTCGCCCTCGGACGCGATGACCGGGACCTCGCGACGGACTATGCGCACGAGCACCGAGTCGACCGTCGGGATCGGAAAGAACACCGCGCGGGGTACCCGGCCCACGACCTCAGCGGTAGCCCAATGCGCCACCTTCACCGAGACCGCGCCGTAAGCCGCGTCGCCCGGCCGCGCCGCCAACCGCTCGCCAACCTCGCGTTGCACCATCACAAGCATTGGCGTGAGGTTGGGCACACCGTCGAGCAGGTCGGCGACGAGCGGTGTCGCGATGTTGTACGGAAGATTGGCGACGAGAGCCGATGGCTCGTCGCCGAGCAGGGCGTGCCAGTCGGCTTGCATGGCGTCCGCTTCTACGACGCGAACTTCCTCGGGGACCACATCGCGGAGCACCGTCACCAGACGACGGTCGATCTCGACTGCCGTGACGGTGGCTCCGGTCTCGACCAGCGCCAGTGTCAGCGAGCCGACGCCGGCACCGATCTCGAGCACCCGGTCTCCCGGCCCGAGACCGGAGAGGCGGGCGATGCGCCGGACCGTGTTGGCGTCGACGACGAAGTTCTGGCCCCGCGCCTTGCTCGGGCGGATGCCGTTGTCGGCCAGGAGACGCCGGACCTCCTGGCGGGACAATGTCAACCGGGGAGTGCCATCCCCGTCAGTGGCCCGACACGGATACGGCTGTCAACCGCAGTTGACCCACGACTAGGTTGCTACCACTCCGTGGTGACGTCGATGACTCCGGAACCCGCAGGCGCCAGGACGGAGTACGTGTCCTTGGAGAGGTCGACTATCCGCCGGTCGATGTAAGGACCTCTGTCGCTTACGCGACACGTCACGGTGGCGCCGTTGCTCAGCCGGGTGACCTTGAGGATGGTGCCGAACGGCAGGGTCTTGTGCGCGCAGGTGCCCTGCGCCGCGCCGTACCAGGACGCCAGTCCGCTCTCCGTGGAGGACGACGAAGCCGGCTTGCTCGGCCTGCTCGGAGACGGCACCACCGTTGTCGTGACGATCGGCGGTGCGGCGATCATCGTGGACTTGGTCACCTCGAGAGACGAGGGAGGTGTCGCCGGCTCGGGTCGCCGGGCTGCGACGAGCACGGCCACGGGCACAGGACGCACGGGGGCGGACGTCGCCTTGGGCGCGGTCGTAGACGTGGACACCGTACGGAGCGCGATCGTCGTGGTCGTGGTGGTGCTCGGCACGGTGCTGGACGTGCTCGTCGGGACGCGGGCGAAGGCGACCTGCGAAGGCGCCGACACGCGGGCACTCGAACCTGAGAACGTCGCGGGGACCAGCGTCCCCGGTGTCGTGGCGACGGTCGCGGGGAGCGCCAGCGCCGCCGTCTGATCGGATGCGTCGGCCGGCATGACCGGCGCTCCGCTGGCCAGGAGATCGTCCGACGCCGACGCCGTCTCGGGCGCCGCCTGCAGGTACGCGATGGCCGTGACGAGCATTACGCCGACGGCAGCCGCCAAGTAGGCATGCTGCTGTCGTGACTGGAATTCGTGCAAGGGGTCCCCACCCTTTCCCTTGGTTGTGGCGCGCGTGCTGCGGTGCACTGGTACTCGTGCCGCTAACGGGCCTGGAAAAACCATAAGGGTGTTTTTGGGCCCAAAGCAACTCCAGCGGCGTCAGGAACCCGCGATGCGACCGTCAGACGGTCGTCCGAGGCGAGAAGACGGCGTGGGCATTCGCCCAGGTCGCGTCCTCCACTACAGCCGTCGCAACGCCTCTCAGAGCCGCCACTGCAGCGCCTACCAACACCACGTGAGCAGGCTGGTTGGGCGTTCCCCGGTGCGGCACAGGAGTGAGGTACGGGGCGTCGGTCTCGACCAGGATCCGGTCCAGCGGAGCGGCCGCGGCGGCGGCCCGCACGTCGTCTGCGCCCTTGAACGTGACGATCCCGCTGAAGGAGATCCACGCCCCCAAGTCGAGGGCGAGGCGCGCCTCGGTCGGGCCTCCGGTGAAGCAGTGGAACACGATCCGGTCGGGGCGCCTCTGACTGGCGAGCACCTCGAACGTGTCGTCCCACGCCTCGCGCGTGTGGATGACGAGGGCCAGATTCCGTTCGGCGGCCAGGACGATCTGACGGGCGAACGCGTCGCGTTGAACGTCCCGCGGAGAATGCTCGTAGTGGTAGTCGAGGCCGCACTCGCCGATCGCCACGACGCCCTCCGCGGAGGCCAGCTCGACGATCCCATCGACACCTTGCGTGGCGTCGTGCGGGTGCACGCCCACCGTCGCCCACACGTGATCCGGGTCGCTGCGAGCCAGCTCCACGGCCGACGCCGACCGCTCGGCATCGGTGCCCACACACACCAATCGCGCCACGCCGGCCGCAACCGCCTGCTCGACCGCGTCGCGGACCACGCCGTCGTACTGGAGGTGACAGTGGCTGTCGCACCACACGGCGTTAACGCCTTCTCGGGAAGAGCGGTGAGCCCTTCTCAACACGCACGCTTCCGGGATGCCCACCCCATGTGGCGGCGACCCCGAGCGGCCCGTCGCCGGGTGAACCGGCGAGGCCGATACGACGCCAGACCTCCGCACACGCCGAGGGCATCGCCGGGCTGGCGAGAACGGTCACGATACGGAGCGCTTCGAGCGCGTCACCGAGCACGGCGTCGACCGACGGGCCGGGATCGGCCTTCCACGGCTCGGCCGCCTCCAGCGAGGAGTTGGCGGCGTGGATGAGGCGCCACGTGGCATCGAGCGCGTCGGACGATGCGAGCCGGTCCCACGCCGCGGTAGCGGCCGCGACGACGTCGGCAGCTATACGGGACAACGGGCTCTCTGGCTGCGGGCGAGGCGCGAGGCCGCCACATTTACTGTCAATTAGTGTTGACACTCTAGAAAGAAGGTTGCCGAAGTTGTTGGCGAGGTCGGCGTTGTACCTCGCCACCATCCCCTCGTACGAGAAGTCTCCGTCTGGACCGAAGGGGACGTCGCGCAGGAGGTGGTACCTCACCGCGTCCACGCCGAGGTCGGCGACGAGGTCGCCCGGCGCGATCTGGTTCAGTCGCGTCTTGGACATCTTCTCGCCACCCACTAGGAGCCAGCCGTGGACAGCGACGTGGCGAGGTGGCTCGAGCCCGGCGGCCATGAGCATCGCCGGCCAGTAGACGGCATGGAAACGGATGATGTCCTTGCCGACGAGGTGGTAGTCGGCCGGCCACCACGCGCCGAACCGTTCTTCGTCGCTGCCGTAGCCGATCGCGGTGATGTAGTTCGGTAGCGCGTCGAACCACACCCAGGCCACCTGGTTCTCGTCCCAGGGGAGGCGGACCCCCCAGTCGAACGAGCGGCTGATCGAGATGTCGTCCAGCCCTTGGCGGATGAACGCGAGTACCTCGTTGCGGCGGGCAGCAGGGACCAAGGCGTCGGGGTGGGCCTCGTACCAGTCGAGGAGACGCTGCTGGTATCGGGATAGCCGGAAGAACCAGTTCTCCTCGGCCATTCGCTCAACCGGCCGACCGTGGACCGGGCAGTTGCCGTCCACCAGGTCGTCCTCGGAGTAGTACGCCTCGCAGGCCACGCAGTAGAGCCCCTCGTAGCTCCCTCGCTCGATGTCGCCGTTGTCGTAGACCGCCTGCAGGAAGGCGCTGACGCCTTCGACGTGGCGAGCCTCGGTGGTGCGGATGAAGTCGTCGTAGGCCACGTCGAGGGTGGCCCAGGCCTCCCGGAAACGGGCGCTATTGCGGTCGGCGAGGACCTGCGGCTCTAGGCCGATGGCGTCGGCCGCCTGCTTGTTCTTCAGCCCGTGCTCGTCGGTGCCGGTAAGGAACAGGACCTCCTCTCCCACCAGCCGGCGCCACCGGGCCAGGGCGTCGGCCGCCACTGTCGTATAGGCGTGGCCGATGTGAGGCGCGTCGTTGACGTAGTAGATCGGCGTCGTCACGTAGAAGCGGCCCACGGCGGCGCAGCGTAGGCGCTCGGGTGTCAGAGACGGATGGAGATCTCGTACAGCGAGCGCCGCGGAGCACCCGTCTCGGCCGCCACCTCGGCGATGGCGGCGCGCTTGTCGAGGCCGGCGGCCAGGCGCGCGCGTAGCGCCGTCTCCAACTCCTCCGGAGACGGGGTGCAACGGGGCGGAGCGCCCTCCACCACGATCACGTGCTCGCCGCGCGGAGCCTCGGGGTCGGCCCGGTCAAGATGCTCCAACGCCTCTTCGACCGTCCCCCGCCAGACCTCCTCGAAGCGCTTGGTCAGCTCCCGGGCGATAGCCACTCGACGTTGCCCGCCAAGGGTTTCCGCCAGGTCGGCCAGCGTCTGGCGCACCCGTCCGGGCGCCTCGAAGAGGACGACCGTCCGCTCTTCGGCGGCCACAGCCTCCATCCGCCTGGCCCGGTCCCCGCCCTTGCGGGGAAGGAAGCCCTCGAAGCAGAACCGCGACGTCGAGAGGCCGCTCAGCACCAGCGCGGATAGGACGGCCGAAGGGCCGGGCACGACCTCGACGGCGTGGCCGGCGGCTGACGCCGCCGCCACCATGCGTTCGCCCGGGTCCGAGATCCCCGGCATTCCGGCGTCGGACACCACGGCCACCCGCTGCCCGGCGTCGAGGAGGGCCAACACCTCCGCCACCCGGGCCGCCTCGTTGTGACCGTGGACGGAGAGAAGGCGGCGGCCGGCGCTCAGCCCGAGGTGGCTGAGCAAGGCCCGGGTGCGGCGGGTGTCCTCGCAGGCGATGGTGTCGGCGTCGGAAAGCGCCTGGGCGGCACGGGGCGAGATGTCGCCGAGGTTGCCGATCGGCGTGCCCACCAGGACCAGGGTCACTCGCGCACCTCGAGGCGGTCCCCGGCGCGGACACGCCAGCGCTCGAACGCGCCGGACTCCGCCTCGATCACGCAGCCCGCCCGCACCACCGGGCGGGTGAGCCGGCCCGGGCGGAGGCACACGGTCCGGACCACGACCATGTCGCGGTCGCAGAAGGCCACGTCGATGGCGAACAGCATCCCGAACGAGTGCACCGACCGGGCCGGGCGGAGCAGGATGGCGCCGCCTATGCCGGTGCGCCCCACCAGGCCCCGGGACCGCTCCCGGAACGACTCGGCGACCTCGAGGGCAGCAAGGACCTCTCCGTCGCGCAGGAGCCAGCCCGACCGGCTCACCGCGCTGACCGGCTCATGAGTCAGACCGGCCCATGAGTCAGACGTTGAAACGGATC
This sequence comes from Acidimicrobiales bacterium, assembly GCA_050742415.1. GTDB lineage: Bacteria > Actinomycetota > Acidimicrobiia > Acidimicrobiales > AC-14 > JBOGIF01. Next base: position 10,082 of record JBOGIF010000139.1, read on the forward strand.
TCGACCACGTCGCCGTCGGCGACCTCGTACTCCTTGCCCTCCACCCGGAGGCGGCCGACGTCCTTCGCCGCCGCCCACGACCCCAGCTCCAGCAGCTCGTCCCAGCGGATCACCTCGGCCCGGATGAACCCCCGCTGGAGATCGGAGTGGATCACGCCGGCACACTCCGGTGCCTTGGCCCCGGCCCGGAACGTCCACGCACGTGACTCCTTGTCGCCCGTGGTCAGGAACGTGCGCCGACCGAGGAGGTGGTGGGCGGCTCGGATGACGCGGGCCAGCGCGCCTTCGCCGAGACCCAACCCCTCCATCAGCTCGGCGCGGTCCTCGGCATCCAGCCGGGCCGCCTCCTCCTCCAGGCGAGCGCTCACGCCCAACACCTCGGCCGCTTCGCCGAGCTCGGCGGCGACCGGCTTGGCCAGGTCGTCGACGTCCGTCAGCTGGTCCTCGCCGAGGTTGACCACGGCCAGAACCGGCTTGTCGGTGAGGAGGAACGCGTTCCTCAGGTCGCGGCGGAGCTCGGAGCCGAGCGACGACCGGTAGACCGGAGTACCGCCGTTCAGGACGTCGAATGCCGCTTCCATGGCTGCCACCTCCGCCGCCAGCGCCGGCTCGGAACGCGCCATCTTGCGGCGGCGCGGGAGCTGGGTCTCCAGGGAGTCGACGTCGGCCAGCACCAGCTCCAGCTCGAGGGCGTGCAGGTCGTCGAGCGGCTCAGAGGCACCGACCACATTGGGGTCCTCGAACGCCCTGAGCACCAGGGCGATGGCGTCGACCTCACGAATTCCGGCCAGGAAGCGGTTGCCGAGACCCTCACCGGTAGACGCGCCGGCGACCAGCCCGGCGATGTCGACGAGCTCCATGGTGGCCGGCACGACCTTGCGGGAACGGCTCATGGCCGCCAGCGCGTCGAGGCGGTGGTCGGGCACGTGCGCTACGCCCACGGTCGACTCGGTCGTGGAGAAGGGGTGGGCGGCGACGGGGGCCGAGCCCCCGGTCAGAGCATTGAAGAGGGACGACTTGCCCGAGTTGGGGAGGCCCACCAGGCCGAGCCGTTCCATCCCGGCCAGGGTACCGGCGGCGCGGCAATGGCCGGCCGGCGGCGCCGGGCGGGGGCGGGGCTAACGTTGTCACCCATGTCGAAGAAGACCAACAAGCGCAGGATCCGGGCCCGCCGCAAGAAGGCCAACCACGGCCGGCGGCCCAACGCCGGTCGCTGATCGCTGATCCCGAGCCGGCCCCGGCGCCCGTGGCGCCGGCCCGGCCGGTCGTGGAAGTCCTCTCAGGCAGGTCGTCGACCCCTACCGGTGGCTCGAGGACGGTGACTCACCCGAAACCGTCGCTTGGGTCGAGGCGCCAACTTGCGCGGAAAGGTCGGGAGTTAGGGCGGGGGGAGAACGGCGCGGCGGACGGCACGAACATAGGTGCGGCCGCAGGCGCGGCGGACCGTGATCTCGTCGGCGAGGGCCTCGGCCACGAAT